>JBDTUA010000170.1:0-10508 GCA_040007995.1 Gemmatimonadota bacterium
GGTGCCGGCCGACGAGTTCGAGCAGTTCTTCGGTGGTCGCTCGGGCCAGCAGGTGCAACCCGGGCTCGGCTCCGGTTTCATCATCCGGGCGGACGGCGTCATCGTCACGAACGCGCACGTGGTCAGCGGCGCGAACCGCATCTCGGTCATGATGCGCGACGGCACCACCTACGTCGCCTCCCTGCTCGGCAAGGACGAGACGAACGACTTGGCCGTGATCAAGATCGACGCCCGCAATCTCCCCGTCGCCACGTTAGGCACCTCCGAACAGCTCCTCATCGGCGAGTGGGCCATCGCGATCGGCAATCCGTTCGGCTTCGTCCTCGGCAACACCGAACCCAGCGTCACCGCCGGCGTCATCAGCGCGACCAAGCGCAACCTGATCGGTCGCAGCGAGGGGAGCGGCGCCTACGTCGGGATGATCCAGACCGACGCCTCGATCAACCCGGGCAATTCCGGGGGGCCGTTGGTCAATGCCGTGGGGGAAGTCATCGGCGTGAACACGTCGATCTACTCTCCGACCGGCGGCTCGATCGGCCTGGGATTCGCGATCCCGATCAACCGGGCGCGTCGCATCGTCGATGACCTGCTGGAACACGGCAGCGTGCGTCGCCCGTGGATCGGCGAACAGCTGCGAACGCCCACGAGCGACAACCCGCGCGACATCGTCACCGCCGGTGTGGAGTTGCGCTCGGTCGTCCCGGGTTCGCCCGCCGAGCGCGCCGGACTTCGTCCCGGCGACCGGATCGTCAGCGCGCGTGGACGCTCGTTGCGTAACGCCTTCGACTGGGAGGCCGAGCGTCTCGACATGCGCGTCGGCGAGTCCATCCCGCTCGTCGTCCGGCGCGGCGACAAGGAGCTCACGATCGCCGTCACGGTCGCCGACCTCCCCGAGGTCAGCGCGCCTCGAGTGACCGTGCTGCGCGAACTTGAACTCGTCAGCCTGACGCCGCCGATGCGTGCCGAACGAGCACTGCGCAGTACCAAGGGGGCGCTGGTGGTCGGGGCGAGCGAACGCATCCGCACCGAACTCGGCCTGCAGGAAGGCGATGTGATCGTGCAGATCAATCGCACGACGATCGAGCAGGCCTCCGACGTTTCGCGCGCCTTCGAATATTACGGCGGGAAGACCGGATTACGCCTGGTGTTCGAGCGGCGCGGCTACTTCTATACCACCGACTTCGTGATTCAGTGACGGCGCACGACCAGTATTCCACTCCGCTCGCACAGCGCTACGCCTCGCGCGACATGCTGTCCCTCTGGTCGTCCCAACGGCGTCACGCCCTCTGGCGACGCTTATGGGTGGCACTTGCGGAGGCCGAACAGTCGCTCGGCGTCCCCATCCCCGAACTCGCCATCGCCCAGATGCGCGAGGCCGCGACTGCCGACATAGACTTTGCCGCCGTCGCCGCGTACGAGCAGCGCTTTCGACACGACGTGATGGCGCACGTGCACGCCTTCGGTGACGCCGCTCCGGCGGCCAAGGGGTTCATCCATTACGGCGCGACGTCGTGTTTCGTCACCGACAACGCGGAGCTGGTCCTGATGCGCGAAGGGCTGGCGATGCTGCGCGCGAAGGTCGTCGACGCGCTGCACGACCTCGCCGACTTCGCGCGTGCGTGGCGCACCCAGCCGACGTTAGGCTACACGCACCTGCAGCCGGCGCAGCTCACCACGGTCGGCAAGCGGGCCACGCTCTGGATGCAGGATCTCGTACTCGACCTGGCCGAGCTCGATCATCGAGTCGCGACACTCCCGCTGCGCGGCGTGAAGGGGACGACCGGCACGCAGGCCTCGTTCCTCGAGATCTTTGGCGGGGACCACGACAAGGTCCGGGAACTCGACCGGCGCGTCACCGAGGCGATGGACTTCCGGACCGTCATCCCGGTCAGTGGCCAGACGTACTCGCGGAAGCTCGATGCGCAGGTGCTGGCGGTTGTCGGCGGCATCGCCACGAGTGCGGCCAAGTTCGCCTCCGACTTGCGCATGCTTCAGGCATTTGGGGAAATCGAGGAGCCGTTCGAGCGGGAACAGATCGGTTCGTCGGCGATGGCCTACAAGAGGAACCCGATGCGCTGCGAGCGGATCAACTCCCTTGCCCGCTTCGTGTCGTCGCTCGAGCCCAACGCCAACCAGACGCACGCGGTGCAGTACTTCGAGCGCACCCTCGACGACTCGGCGAATCGCCGCCTCGTCATCCCGGAGGCGTTTCTCGCCACCGATGCCATCCTCGTCCTGCTTACCAACGTTGTCAGCGGGCTCGAGGTGCATCCCGCGCGCATCGACGCGCGCGTGCGCGACGAGTTGCCGTTCATGGCTACCGAGGCGCTGATCGTGCGCGCCGTGCGCGCCGGCGCCAGCCGCCAGGACGCGCACGAGGTCATTCGCCGTCACTCCATTGAGGCGGCGCGCACCATGAAGGACGACGGGAGACCGAACGACATGCTCGCACGACTGGCGGCCGACCCTGACTTCGGCGTCCCGCTCGATGACCTCAGCTCGACGCTGGATGCCGAACGATTTGTCGGTCGAGCGCCGCAGCAGGTCGACGACTTCCTGTCAGAAGTGATCGCGCCGATCCTCGCCGCCTCGGAAGGGCGCGGCGTGCGCGAGGAGGTGCGCGTATGACCATCGCGATCGCGACGACCGACCTCCCCCTGCCGGTGCACCGCCGCGGCAAGGTGCGCGACGTCTATGAACTCGGCGACGATCGGCTGCTCCTGGTCGCGACCGACCGGGTCAGCGCCTTCGACGTCATCATGCGTGAGACCGTGCCGTTCAAGGGGATCGTCCTCACGCAGCTCACCGCCTGGTGGCTGCGCCAGCTCGAGCCGATCGTCGCCCACCACATGCTGGGTACCGCGGTGGATCCGTTGCTCGACGAGTTCCCGGCCCTCGCCCCGCACCGGGAAATGCTCCGCGGACGGCTGATGGTCTCGCGTCGCACGTCGGTCTATCCCGTCGAGTGCGTTATGCGCGGCTACATCTCGGGATCGGCGTGGAAGGAATACCGGACCAGCGGCACGCTGGCAGGCGAGGCGCTGCCGCTGGGCCTCATCGAGAGCGACAAGCTGCAGCCCCCCGTCTTCTCGCCGGCCACCAAGGCCGAGTCGGGGCACGACGAGAACATCACGATGGCCGAGATGAAGGCGGTGGTTGGCGATGGTACCGCGGTCGAACTCGAGGGACTCTCGCGCGCGATTTACGACTTCGCGCGGCGCACCGCAGAACCGCGCGGCATCGTCATCGCGGACACGAAGTTCGAGTTCGGGCACGTTGACGGACGCACCCTGCTGATCGACGAGGTCCTCACCCCCGACAGCTCCCGATTCTGGCCGGCCGATGAGTATGTCTCCGGGCGCGGCCAGTCGAGCTACGACAAGCAGCCACTGCGCGACTATCTGGATGCAGAGCGCAACGCTGGGCGCTGGAACGGCGATGCGCCGCCGCCCGCTCTTCCCGACGAGGTCATCGCCGCGACCAGTGCGCGTTACCTCGACGCCTTCCGCCGGATCACTGGCGATTCCCTCGACTTCGTCTCGCTCTCGTGAACTTCGCCCGCGAAGGATATCCGTTCATGCTCATGGCGACCGCGCTCGCGGTCGTTGGCTACGTCGTGGCTCTCGGACGGCGCAGTTGGCCGCTCTGGTTGCTCGCGTTCTGCCTGACGCTCATCGCGCTCTGGGTCGCGTATTTCTTCCGCGATCCCGAGCGCACGGGCGAGCGGGGCGACGAATTGGTCATCTCGCCGGCCGATGGGCGCGTCGTGATGATCAC
Source organism: Gemmatimonadota bacterium (assembly GCA_040007995.1). Taxonomy (GTDB): domain Bacteria; phylum Gemmatimonadota; class Gemmatimonadetes; order Gemmatimonadales; family Gemmatimonadaceae; genus SCN-70-22. The sequence continues at coordinate 3,778 of JBDTUA010000170.1, forward strand.
GGAGGTCGACGAGCCGGCGTTCATTCACGGGCGCGCCCTCCGTATCTCGATCTTCATGAACGTGTTCAACGTGCACGTGAACCGCTATCCGGTGAACGGGACGGTGAAATACGTGCACTACAATCCCGGCAAGTTCCTCAATGCCGCCGTCGAGAAGGCGAGCCTGGAGAACGAGCAGATGTCAGTCGGGCTCGAGCACGACGGCCTGCGTATCCTGGTTCGCCAGATTGCCGGACTGATTGCCCGGCGCATCGTGACCTACAGCCGGGAAGGCGAACGCGTCGAGCAGGGTGAGCGGATGGGGATCATTCGCTTTGGCTCCCGCGTCGACGTCTTCCTGCCGCCCGGCACCCAGGTCGAGGTGAAGGAGGGACAGACCACCTTCGCCGGTACGACGCTGCTCGCACGGCTGGGGGGACGCTGACGGTGGCTCGCCCCCAACGCCGCGCGGTCGTGCTCCTGCCGAACGGGTTCACGCTCGCCAACCTGTTCTTCGGAGTCTTCGCGATCGTCGCCGCATCGCGCGGCGACTTCTCACGTGCGGTGTCCTACATCGTCTTCGGCGGCGTCGCCGACGCGCTCGACGGACGTGTGGCGCGCGCGACCAACAGCGGCAGCAAGTTCGGCGAGGAACTCGATTCGCTGGTCGACGCGATCTCGTTCGGCTTTGCGCCGACGATGATCATCTACTTCGCCGTCTTCAACCAGGCGGGGTGGGACTGGATCTTCTGCTTCATGTTCACCATGTGCGCCGTGATCCGGCTCGCGCGTTTCAATGTCGAACAGGCGGGACGGAAGAAGACACACTTCACCGGCCTTCCCTCCCCTGCAGCTGGCGGCACCCTCGCGACGTACTACTGGTTCAGCCAGACGAACCTGTATACCGAGACGATGATCGCGAACCTGCCGTGGCATCAGATGCTGCGCTTCATCATGCTCGGCCTGAGCTTCCTGATGATCAGCAATGTGCAGTACGCCGCCATGCCGACCATTGGCTACCGCAGCGTGCGGCAGATTCTCGGGAGCGTGCTCGTCGTCGCGACGATTGTCGGGGTGATCTTCCTCCCGAAGCAGTTCTTCTTTCCGGCCGCGATGGGCTATGTGCTGTACGGCCTCGTCGCCACCGTCTTCATCGGCCTGCTCGATCGCCTGCCAGGCAACGAGGACGAGGACGAGGACGAAGTGGGCGAGCCGTATGTGGACCGCGAGGAATTCGCCGGCTCGTTTGCCGGTGATGTCCCCTACGACGTGGAAACGCGTCGCCACGCCGAGGACGCGAGCGGCGACGGGGGGAGCAGCGGCACTGCCCGCCGCCGCCGCCGCCGCCGCAAGCCCCGCGGTGATCGCCCGCACCCGCCGTCCAGAAACCCTCCACCGCCTTCCAACCCTACCGAGGATTAACGGGGATGACCCGCTATCGTGTTGCCGTTCACATCGTCCCGCGCAAGGGCATTCTCGACCCGCAGGGCAAGGCGGTCGCCGATGCGCTGCACGCGCTCGGCTTCGCCGCCGTCGGTGACGTGCGCGTCGGACGTCACCTCGTACTCGATCTCGACGCCGCTGATGAAGGCGACGCCCGCACACGCGTCCGCGCCATGTGCGACCAGCTCCTGGCCAATCCGGTCACGGAGGACTACGAACTCGCCGGAGTGACCGTCGCGTGAGATTCGGCATCGTCACCTTCCCCGGTTCCAACTGCGACGACGACGCGTACGCCGCGGTCACCGAGTCGTTAGGCGCCACCGGCGTGCGGCTGTGGCACAAGGACCACGACCTGCAGGGCGTCGACGTGGTGATCCTCCCCGGCGGCTTCAGCTACGGCGACTACCTGCGCGCCGGCGCCATCGCCCGCTTCTCGCCGATCATGCGCGAAGTCGTCGCGCATGCCGAACGGGGCGCCCCCGTGCTCGGCATCTGCAACGGCTTCCAGATCGCCTGCGAGGCGCAGCTGCTGCCCGGGGCGCTCCTCCGCAATGCGTCGCTGCAATTCGTCAGCGAGGTCGTGACACTGCGCGTGGAGAACGCCGATACGCGCTTCACCAACCGCTACGTCGCGGGCCAGCTCCTCCGAATCCCGATCGCCCATGGCGACGGTCGTTTCACCATCGACCTCGAGGGACTCAAGACGCTCGAGGGCGAGGGACAGGTGATCTTCCGCTACACGGATGCAACCGGCGACGCCACCGCCGCCGCGAATCCCAACGCTTCGCTCGACAATATCGCCGGCATCATCAACGCGCGCGGCAACGTGCTCGGGATGATGCCCCATCCAGAGCGGGCGGTCGACACGCTCTTCGGCAGCGCCGATGGCCTTGCCCTCTTCGAGAGCATGCTGGCCGCCGTCGCTGCCTGATGCCTTCCTCGCCGATTCCCACCGACCTTCACGCCCCAGACCATGGATGACAAGAAGCCGTCGCGCAACGAAGACGAGTACTTCGTCAAGCAGGACGCCGAACTGATCAAGTCACAGCGCACGTTGCTGGATGCCCAACGTGCGAGTGTCGAGCGGCAGTCGCACTACATGAAGTGCCCCAAGTGCGGCCACGATCTCGTCGAGACCGATTTCCACCACATCAAGATCGATCGCTGCCCCAACTGCCACGGCGTCTGGTTCGACGCCGGTGAGGTGGAGCTGCTCCAACACGTGGACCAGAGCGAGCTGCGCGGCTTCATCCGGTCCATGTTCGGGCTTAAGTGGTAATGAGCGCGACACCACGCGCCGGCGACCCGGCCATTACTCCGGCGCTCGTCGCCGAACACGGTCTCACGCCGGACGAGTACGACCGCCTGCTCGCCCTCCTCGGTCGCGTCCCGACCTACACCGAGCTCGGTGTGGTGAGCGCGCTATGGAACGAGCACTGTTCGTACAAGCATTCCAAGCCCGTGCTGCGCACGCTCCCGACCACCGCCCCCTACGTCCTGCAGGGGCCCGGCGAGAACGCCGGGGTGATTGCTGTCGGCGACGGGCTCGCCGTCGCCTTCAAGATCGAGTCGCATAACCATCCGTCGGCGGTTGAACCCTACCAAGGGGCAGCGACCGGCGTCGGCGGCATCCTGCGCGACGTCTTCACGATGGGGGCCCGCCCCATCGCGATGCTGAATTCGCTCCGCTTCGGATCGTTGGATTCGGCGCGCGTACGCTGGCTCTTCGCGGGAGTGGTGAAGGGCGTGGGCGATTACGGCAACTGCGTCGGGGTGCCGACTGTGGCCGGTGAGGTCGTCTTCGACCCGGCCTACGAGGGCAATCCGCTCGTCAACGCCATGTGCGTAGGCCTCATGCGCGAGGACGAGTTGATCACCGCCAAGGCCCAGGGGGTCGGCAACCCGATCATCGCCGTTGGCGCGCGGACCGGGCGTGACGGCATCCACGGCGCCTCCTTCGCCTCGGAAGACCTCACCGCCGCCAGCGAGGCCAAGCGACCGCGGGTGCAGGTCGGCGACCCGTTCACCGAGAAACTCCTCCTCGAGGCGTCGCTCGAGCTCATCCGGAGCGGCCACATCGTCGCGATTCAGGACATGGGCGCGGCTGGGCTCACCAGTTCGTCCGCCGAGATGGCCGCGCGCGGCGATGTCGGCGTCACCATCGACACGTCCAAGGTCCCGGTTCGCGAGCCGGGGATGACGCCGTACGAGATCCTCCTGTCGGAGTCGCAGGAGCGCATGCTGGTCGTCGCGCATAAGGGGCACGAAGCCGAGGTCAAGAGGATCCTCGAAAAGTGGGACCTCACGGCCGAGGTCATCGGCGAAGTCATCGCCGAACCGGTCTACCGCGTGACAGAGGGCGCGCACGTGGTCGCCGAGTTCCCCGGCTCCAGGTTGGTCACCGAGTGTCCGGTCTATCATCCCGAAGCGCGTGAGGGAGAGGCGGTGAAGGCGCTGCGGGGGCGCGATCCGCACGCCGTGATGCCCCGCCCCGAGGAAGCGGATCCGCTGTGGACGTTGCTCGAACTGCTGTCGAGCCCCACGATCGCCAGCAAGGCGTGGGTCTACCGCCAGTACGACTCCACGGTGCGCGCCAGCACGGTCGTCGGCCCCGGCCCCGCCGATGCCGCCGTCGTGCGGCTGCCGGGAACCAACAAGGCGATCGCGCTCAAGACGGATTGCAACGGGCGGTACGTCTACCTCGAACCGCGCACGGGTGGACAGATCGCGGTCGCCGAGGCGGCGCGCAATGTCGCCTGCACCGGTGCGCGACCGATGGCCATCACCAACTGCCTCAACTTCGGCAATCCGAAGCGCCCGGAGGTCTTCCACCAGTTCAAGGAGGCCGTCGGCGGGATGGGCGATGCCTGTCGCGCGTTAGGCACACCGGTCACCGGCGGCAACGTCTCGTTCTACAACGAGAGCCCGATATCCGTCGTCTTCCCGACGCCCACCATCGGCATGGTCGGGCTCATCGATGACGTGCGCTGGGTCACGCGCGCCGGCTTCGTGAACGACGGCGACACGATCGTCCTGCTGGGAGAGTTCACCGACGAGCTGGGGGCGAGTGAGTACCTGTCGCGGATCCACGGCCTGACCATCGGCCCCCCGCCTCGCTGCGACCTGACGGCGGAACGCCAGCTCATCGACTTCCTGCACGCGAGCATCCGCGGTGACCTGATCGTCTCGGCGCACGACTGCGCGGACGGCGGATTCGCCGTCGCGCTCGCCGAGTGTGCGATGGTGGAGCGCGACAAGACGGTTGGCGTCGACGTCGACCTCGCCGAGTGGGCGCACCTGCCCACGCGGGCGCTGCTCTTCGGCGAGGCGCAGGGGCGGGTGATCGTCTCCACGACGGCCCCGACGGAGCTCGTGGCGATGGCGCGCCGCATGGGTGTCCCCGCGCGCGTTATCGGGCGCGTGGGTGCGCACGCGGGTACCTTCCGTATCCGCCACTCCACTGGCGTCATCGACGCGCCCGTGGCAGAGGTGGCGGCAGCCTTCCACGAGGCCATCCCCCGCATCATGACGCAGATCGCCTCGGCGACCGTCGAGTCGGTTGGCAGCGACGCACTGGAGGAGTGACAGATGTGCGGCATATTTGGAGTGTTCGGCGCGGAGCACGCGGCGGAGGTCACACATCTCGGCCTCTATTCGCTGCAGCATCGCGGGCAGGAGTCAGCCGGCATTGTCGCCGTGGACGGCGATGCCGTCGCCCGCGGCACCCGCAAGATGGGATTGGTGGGCGAGGGGATGTCGGCCGCCGAGATGGAGAAGCTCGACGGCCAGATCGCCATCGGCCATACGCGATACAGCACCGCCGGATCCTCGACGCTCGACAACGCGCAGCCAGTGCTGGCGCGCTTCAAGGGCGGGCATATTGCCCTCGCGCATAACGGCAACCTCACCAACGCTGGTGAGCTGCGCAGCCGGCTCGAAGACTCGGGCTCGATTTTCGCCTCGACGATGGACTCCGAGGTGATCGTGCACCGTCTCGCCCGGGCCGAGCACGCGCTCCCGGAGTACATGCTCGCCGAAGCGCTGCGCGGTGTTGAAGGGGCATACTGCCTCGTCGTCGTGATCGGCGAGACGCTGATGGCGGCGCGTGACCCGCGCGGTTGGCGTCCGCTCGTGGTCGGCTCGCTCGGAGACGGCTTCGTCTTCGCGTCGGAGACCTGCGCCCTCGATATTGTCGGCGCGACCCTGCTTCGCGAGGTGCTCCCGGGCGAGATCATCGCGATCGACAAGGACGGCATGCGCTCGTTCCAGGCGGAACCCCCTCGCCAGCTGCATCGCTGTGTCTTCGAGCACGTGTATTTCGCGCGACCGGACTCGTATGTCTTCGGCGGCTCCGTCGATCGTGCGCGGCGCGCCCTCGGCCATCGCCTCGCGGTCGAACAGCCGGCGCCTACGGCCGACCTCGTCTTCGCCGTTCCCGATTCGTCGAACGCCGCGGCGCTCGGGTACGCGGAGCAGTCCGGACTTCCGCTGGAGTTGGCCCTGATCCGCAACCACTACGTGGGGCGCACCTTCATCCAACCGACGCAGGCCGGTCGTGATGCCAAGGTGAAGGTCAAGTTCAACCCGGTGCGCGAGGTGCTCGCAGGCAAGAGCGTCGTCATGGTCGACGATTCCATCGTGCGCGGTACAACGACACGTGGCCTGGTGGCGCTGGTACGCGGCGCCGGTGCCCGCGAGGTGCACATGCGGGTGTCGTCGCCTCCGATCGTTGGACCGTGCTACTACGGCATCGACACACCGAACCGCGAGGAACTCATCGCCGCGAACAACTCGATCGACGAGATCGCCTCGCTGATTGGTGTCGATTCGTTGGGATACCTCTCGCTGGATGGGATGCTCAACGCCGTCCCGGGGGGGCCGAACGGCTTTTGCGATGCCTGTTTCTCGGGCAACTACCCGACCCCGGCGCCAACCTCACTGATCAAGCTGCGACACGAACGTCGGGAGCCCGTCGCCGTGTGAGTGCCGCCGGACGAACGCCCGCGCGCGGTCAGCCGCGCGCATGGTCAGCCCCCCTCCCCCTCTCTGTATCAGCCCGGACTTCCAGGACGCGATGACTTCACGCCAGGTCTATTTCTTCGGTAACGGCACGGCCGACGGCACGCGGGAGATGAAGCCCATCCTCGGCGGGAAGGGAGCGAACCTCGCCGAGATGACCAACCTCGGTGTGCCGGTCCCGCCGGGCTTTACGATCGCCTGCGACGTCTGCATGGCGTATCTGGCGAACGGAGGGCGGGTCGAGGGACTGGAGGAAGAAGTCGCGAGCAACCTCGCACGGTTGGAGTCGG
>JBDTUA010000171.1:0-10471 GCA_040007995.1 Gemmatimonadota bacterium
TTCTCGCGGAAGAAGAAGCCTCCCACCGGGTCGAGGTCACCGGTGATCGAGGCCCACCGGCGCACCGACGGCACCTTGATCCCGGTGAGCGTGGTCTCGAAGGGGATCGACAGCGTGTCGCCCTGCACGGTGTAGAGCCAACGCCTGTTGGGAACGAGGCTCCCCAGCGTGTCGGCGACGGAGCGGATCATCTGCACCGGCGACGCCATGAAGATCACGTTGTCGAAGACGACCTCGTGCGTCGCCGGCTGCAACGCGTGCGACGCAAACTGGGCGATGTGGTGCAGCGCTTCGTATGTATGGAAGCAGCCAAGCGAGTGGCAGATGATCGAGAGCTTCTGGCGGCGGGCCGGCACGCCGGAATTGATCCCGTCCGCTACCATCTGCTTGAGCTGTGCGATGTACGCCTCGCGCACCGCGGTGCGCGCGTCGGCGACCAGCACCGGCCAGAGCAGATCGCCGACAGTGTCGGCGATCGCCTCGCCCATCTCCGGATCGTTGATCGTGTCGCGCAGCGCATGAACCGCGGTCGTCAGCAGCTCACCGAGGTCGGTCTTGGCCTGGAACCAGTCATTAACCTGATCATACCAGAGCTGGTAGATGACGGTCGAATCGAGGGCGGGGCCGAGCATCGCCTGCACTTCGGCGAGCAGCTGCTCGTAGTCCCCTTTCGCGGCATTGCCGATTCCGTGCACCAGGAGGATGGCGCGCTTGCCGGTCCACGGTTGAGTCTGTAGTTCGAATGTCACGAATCGCCCGCTTCGCTGGAGTGCGGAGAATGAAGGGGTCGCCGGGTGCGGGCGCAAGAGAGCAGGCACGAACTGGCACGTGGTCGGTAGGTTGCGCGCTACGCGCACGCGCAGAGGAGGCGTGCAACGCACTCGTCGCCCGGGGCAATGCGGCTGCTATACCTCGGCGCGTCGCGCGTCACATCACGGTCGCGAGCTGATGCGTGCATCCTCTATTTCCGGGGGCCCGCCCAATGCCTGCGCTCGCCCCAATGAACTTTCGCGCGGGGATCGCGTACGATGCACGTAGGCAGGGTCCTTCCGCGCTCATCCGGTGACTGCACGATGCTCAACGTACTCCGTCGAACCGCTCAACTCCTCCCGCTGGCGGTCACGCTCGCCTGCGGGAGCCAGCGTCATGGAGCAGTAAGAGGTGTTTACGAAGCCGCCTGGCTTGCCCGCAGCGCGGTCGTAGCCCGAGGCCCGGTGGGGCACGACGTCGGCGACGTCTGGATGACGCTGAGCGACGTACCCTCCGACTCGCGCTGTCCGCAGGGGGTGGCCTGCGTCTGGGCCGGCGACGCGGTGGCCGCGATCAACGTCCACCCAGGATGCTACAAGGCGGGATGTCTGGCCCCCTCCTTCGGCTTGAACCTGCACACGCAGCTCGAGCCCAAGGCCGGCGATGCCCTCGGATATCACGTGCAGCTACTCGCGATCCGCCCAGAGCCCGTGCACGACTCCCCCACCGACCCCACACGCTACGTCGCGTGGGTGCGGGTCAGCCGGTAGCGTCGAACGGGACGCCTTCGGGACGCCTTCGTGGCACGTTCGGCGGGTGGTGCCAGGTCGCATTCCCCACGTTGTTCCGCGCCCCGATGTCGTCCGCGCTCACGAGGGCCGGAATGGTGCCGTGAGGTGGAGCGGTAGCATCACCTCGCCCCAGTGCAGGCGCAGCGTGGCCGTATCGCGCAAGACGGCGGGGAAGTAGTAGGCGAGCGACTCCATGTGCGGTCCCTGCTCGACCTGCACCTCGACGCGCATCACGTCGCTCCCCTCGCCCGGATACGGCGTGTGGAAGACATGCGCCGCCCGTGAGACGATCACCGTCCAGCGCCCGCTCTCCCGCGGGATCGTCCAGAGCGAATACTCCCCCGCGGCGAGCGGCTTCCCTTCGAACGTCACATCGTGATCGAAGGTGATCCGTGTCGCCGAGTCTGCCCCCGGATGCCAGAGGCGATCCCACTTCACGATTCCCGAATCGCCGAAGATCTTTCGACCGCGCGCGGTCGGGCGCCCGTACGCGATCGAGATCTGGGTGAAGGCGACCGTCTGCGCGACGCTGGCGCGCTGGCTGAAGGGGATTCCCTGCGCCGCGCCTGGGAGCGGGACGAGCAGGATCAGGGCGGCGGGAGTGAGCCAGCGCGTGTGGGAGAGCGGCATGGATCGCGTTTGAATGAGTGAGCGGTACACGCTCCCTATCGCCTGACGCGTCGCAAGGTTCCCGTGCGCGACAGGGTAGCTCCTCCGCCGACGTCGCAGCGTTGCGCCTCTCGAAGTTGCGCCTGTCGAAGTTGCGCCGCTCAGCAACTCCCCACTGCGCGGCGCGCAGTGCACATTCCCCTCACGCCGTGCTTTCCCGCGCGTCACTGCCGAGCGCGCGGATTCCGTACGCGACGCTCCGCGCTCGACGCCCCTCCTCCGCGCGAAGTCCGCGCGAAGTCCGCGCGAAGTCCGCGCGAAGTCCGCGCTTCCTCCGGTCGCTCCGATTCGCCATGTCGCTCCGATCCGCCATATCCCACCAGTCTCCCCGCCGTCAGCTGCTCGGCTTCGCCGCCGCCGTCGCCTCCTCGCTCCCTGCCGGCCTTGCGGCGCAGCCCTCAAAGAAGGGTCAGGAGGTACCAGCCGCGATCAGCGCCATCCGCCAGGGCGACCTCAAGCGTGACCTTTACGCCATGGCGGCCGACGGTATGCGCGGGCGTGAAGGGGGGACGATCGACGAGTTGCGCGCGTCGTTCTGGGTCGCTGAGCAGTACAAGAAGATCGGTCTCGTGCCAATGGGAGAGGACGGGACGTACTTCCAGTGGTTCAACATGACGCGCACGCGCGTCTCGACCACCGCCAGCCGCATCACGATCGGCGCGCAGTCCCTCGTGCTTTTCGGCGACATTATCCCGCTGGGGGTCGTCCCGAACGAGGTCAGTGGGCCGGTGCTGTGGCTCGCCGACGCGAAGGACACGACGACTGAACTTCGTGGCAAGGTCGTCGCGGTGCGCATGCTCCCCCCGGATCCGGCGAGCATCCGACCGACGAGCTATCCGGCCACTGTGCGCTACGTGGACGCGGCGGTCGGTGGGATGACGCGCGCCCTCGCCCGGCGCGGAGCGGCCGCGATCCTGCTCGTGGCCGATCCGAAGAGCGACGCGGCCTTCGATGACTACGCCACGATGCGCGTGCGCGGCAACTACGACGTGGACCACGCGGCCCCGCGCTTCGCCGGTCAGCCCGAGCGCGTGCCGCCACCACCAGCGTTAGGCGAAGGGACGACGCCACTCTACATGGTCCGCGCGGCGATGGCCAGCACGCTCATGGGCGCGCCCGAGGCGGCACTCTCGGTGCGACTCGAGCGCTTCGAGGCGCCGTCGGTCAACGTCATCGGGGCGGTGCGCGGGACCGACCCGGTGCTGCGCAACGAGTACGTGCTCTTCAGTTCGCACCAGGACGCCAATGGCGTGCGTTTCGTCGTGGACGGCGACTCGGTCTGGGCGGGAGCGGACGACAACGGCTCGGTGAGCGTGGCGCAGTTCGCCGCGGCCCGCGCCTTCGTCCGGCAGCCCGCCAAGCGCTCGGTGCTCTTCATCCATCATGGCTCCGAGGAGCGCGGACTGCTCGGCTCTCGCTACCACGCGGCGCATCCCGTGGTCCCGCTCGCGCAGGTCGTTGCGGTGCTCAACGGCGACATGATCGGCCGCAATCACCCGGACTCGGCGAGCCTGCTCGGCGCCCAGCCGCCGCACCGCAACTCGAGCGAGCTGGTGGCGATGGCGCTCCGGGCCAATGCACTCACCGGGAAGTTCACGCTCGACTCGCTCTGGGATCGCCCGACCCATCCCGAGGGGTGGTACTTCCGGAGCGATCACGTGCCGTATGCGCGCCTCAACATCCCGTCGCTGATGTACTCGACCAACCTGCACGACGACTACCACACCACGCGTGACACACCCGATCGCATCGACTATCCCAAGCTGACGCGCATGGCGCAGTGGATGTACCTGACGGGATGGTTCGCCGCCAACGCGCCGAAGCGTCCGGCGATCGACCCGGGATTCAAGCTGGAGCGTTAGCGCGGGAAGATCGTGATCACCCCGGTGGCCGGGATCGTCGCCGAGAGGGTGCCGTTGCTGCTGACGGTGACGTCGGGCAGGGCCTGCATGTACGCGGTTGCGGTCGTGTAGTCGATCCCATACGTCCCGGCGGGGAGGGCAACGGTGAAGGTGCCACCGGCCGCTGCCTTCACGACGACCACGTAGCGCCCGTCGGGGTTCCGGAACGCGACCGGTTCCCATTGCGCCTCGGCCGACGTGGCGCCGACCCGCACCGCCCCTAACGCGACATAGCGGAAGTACTGGCGCAGGTACTTCGTCATCTCCCCGGTGCGCACGCTTGGCGTATTGTGGCCGAGCGACGCGCCATAGATGGGGAAGTAGTTCCCGCCAATGTCGCGGTCACCGCAGAACGACAGTCCGAACTGCTCCCACGACGAGACGTTGGCCAAGGTGAGGTCCTCGTACAGGTCTTCGTAGCCGCTGCCGCCGTGCTCCAGCATTGCCGTGCGGATGCCGTAGGTGGTGGCGCGCTGGGCGATCGCGCGGAGCTGGTTGTCCGTCGGCTTCGAGTTGTAGCGATGGTACGAGAACTCGTTGAGGGCCTGCGGCGCCCCTGGCACCTGCATCATCTGGTCGAAGAAGGGGAGGCTCGGAGTGACCTGGCTGACGCTGGGGCCGACAAACTGCGGGAAGAAGCCCGCCTGGTTGAGCCGGCGCTTGGCGGCGACCAGCGCCTGCCCGGCCTGCGTCCCATTCCAGGTGCCGAGGTTGGGTTCGTTGATCAGCTCGAGCGAGTTGGGGACCCAGCCGTACTTCTGGTTCAGGTGCTGGAACGCTGCCAGCACGAGCTCCGCGTATTCCTCGGGATTGTCGCGGTGGAGGTCACCAGAGTTCGCGCCGGTGTAGACGAGGTTGAGCCAGAAGCCCTCGCCGCGCGTCGCCAGGCGCTGCTTGAGCGGGACGACCAGTTCGTCGATGGTGTAATCGAGATAGCCCCAGTTGAAGCCCGCGGGGTTCATCACGAACGGGTCGTTGTTATCGTTCACTACCTGGAACCAGAAAACCTTCCACTGGTTGAAGGTCAGCTGCCCTGCGTGGAAGGGGATGAACTGGTCGACCGGGTTCTCGTAACCATTGCGCAGCGCGATGCGGATGCGGTTGATCCCCAGTTCGTTGGCGGCGCGATCCAGGACCCCGCTCTTGTACGACTGGTACGCGCGCGGGTCGCACTCCGCCTGCCCGATCTCCGCGAGCGCTTCCCACCCCGTCATCGTCTGGTACTGCAGCGACCCATTGAGGGTGATAGTCGCCGGTACGGAAACCGCAGGAGTCGCGGTGACGGAGGCACTTCCCTGTTGGCCTTCGGCGACGGCGGTGATCGCGACGGGACCGCCTGCGCTCACCGCAATGACGAGCCCAGCGGACGAGACGGTGGCGACCGAGTTGTTGGCGCTCGACCAGGCGAGCGGCCGACCGGTGAGGACGTTGTTGCCCGCGTCGCGGAGCGTGGCCGTGAGTTGGATTGAGCTTCCGACGGAGAGCGACAGGGTGGCCGGCGTCACCGTGACCGTGGCCACCGCGACGGGTGGTGGCGACGCGATCACGGTCACCTGGGCCGCCGCCGACCTTCCTTCACTGGTCGCGACGATGCTGACTGGCCCTCCCTCGGCGACGCCCGTCACCATCCCCGACGACGTGACCGTCGCGACCGACGCGTTGGTGGTGGACCAGTTCACCACCCGGCCGGAGAGCGTGGCGCCCTGCGCATCCTGCAGCGTGACCGTCAGCTGCACCGCGCCGCTGAGCGGGACGGTGGCGGTGCTCGGAGTGAGCGTGATCGTCGCCACCGGGACCGGCACGATCGTGGCCTGCGACGTGCCGACGCGAGCATCGATCGTGGCGCTGATTGCGACGGGGCCGCCCGACGCGACCGCCGTTACGAGCCCGGTCCCCGAGACGGTCGCGATAGCCGGGTCGGGGGTGTTCCAGGTGATGCTCCGCCCGCTGATCGCACGGCCGAAGGCATCACGCGGCGTCGCGCCGAGCTGCGTCGTCGTGCCGACTTCGAGGGTGAAGGCCGTCGGCGACACGTCGACCAATGCCACCACCGGCGCAGGGGGAGGTTGCGGCGGATAGCCGTGCGTATCGGTCCCGCCGCAGCTGGCGATGGCCGCGACGCAAAGCAGCGTGACGATTGTGGGGAATTGACGAATGCGCACTTCTACACCTCACGGTCTTCCCCTCCCTCTTGCCTCCCCCACGCGCGATGCGCAAGAGCGGCAGGTCATCCGCGACTGTCTGCGGCGCCGTTCCCAGAAAGACCCCGCTAGGGACGAGAACCCCTACGCCCCCCTTCCCCGGCCCCCGTGCGGCTATCGCGATCCCCAATTGAGGATCGGGAGGACCCGACGCCCCTTCGGGTTTCCCCTGACGATGTTCACCACCCCGAACTGTACGCCGTGCAGTTGGCGGGTGTAGTTGACGATCCCGATCGTCAGCCCGTGGGTCGTCCCCTGGATGAAGTTGAACGGGCTGACGCCAACGCCGCGCAAAGTACCGTTCTCGACGACCCGGACTGTGCCGCCAGCGATCATCAGGCCATGCAACCGCTCCCCTCCCACCCCGAACCCGCTGATCGCGACCCCCTCGACCTGCGGCGCGCCGACCCCAAGACCGGCGATGCTCAGGTACCTGATAGTTCCGCCCGAGCCGACTCCAGCGCCCCCGATGAAGATACCGGTCAGGTCGCCGCCACCCCCAACGCCCAACCCCCCGATCCCGATACCCGAGAAGTCTTCGCCCAGCCCCGCCCCTAGTCCGCCGATCACGATCCCGCGACCGCCCTCAGCAGCGCCGACTCCAAGTCCGCCGATCATGACCCCGCGCAACTCGCCACCACTTCCCACCCCCAAGCCCCCGATCGCGATCCCTCGCACCCCCTCGGCGGCGCCGATCCCCAGTCCACCGATGCCGATCCCGCGCAACTCGCCTCCGGATCCGGCACCGAGTCCGCCCAATACGATCCCGCGCAGGTCACCGCCAACGCCGGCGCCAAGTCCGCCGACGATGAGGCCCAGCGCATCCCCGCCGCTCCCGGCGCCGAGACCCGCGATCATGATCCCGGAAATACCGCTGCCCGATCCGACGCCCAACGCGGCGATCCCGATCCCGCTCAGACGTTCGGTGGCGGAAATCCCCCCCCCGATCTGAATACCGCGCACGTTGCGACCTCCCGTGAGCGGAAGGCCGAGGGCGAGCCCGTTGATATCCCCCTCGCCCCCTTCTGCCGGCGACCAGATGGTGGCGTTGATGCCGTTCGCCTTCCTGAGGCGCGTATCGCGGAAGTTCAGCCGCACACCGGTCCACTCCCGCGAGTCGCCGATGCTCAATCCGGTCTTGTTGGGACCGATGTTGAGTGCTCGGTCGCCCTCTTGGGCGATCGCGAGACGGGGCGAGAGCAGGAGGAGGAGCAAGGCGAGCGTGAGGAGAAGCGCCAGGAGCGTGGCGGTGACAAGACGCCGGGTAGCAGCGGTCTGGGGCTCGGCGGCGGCGCTTGATCGCGCGACCGGAAGTCGACTCCGTCGCGGGTTGGAGGCGGCGGGCACATCGTTTCGGCTGACAGAATTCGGCACTTCGAGATTCCCTGGGTTGGCTCACAGGAGTCTACGGCCGCGACGGCCAGTCGGGTTTCACCCGGCGCGTCGCAGCGGTCGTCGATCGCGGCCATTATCCCCGTCGGCCGAGAATGCAGAAACCGGAACGCCTCGAGCGCTGTTCAAGCACCATGACCGGTGAGCAACTCGTTCGAACGCACCATCACGCAGGGGCTGACGACGTGCGCCGACCCGTCGCGTGCACGCGGCGGACCCTCAGCCGCACGTGCGCGGCGACGGCGCGCTGATGGGCGCGACCCGCGTGCCGCAGTGGCTACGACAGACGCTGGTCTTCGCGGGGGCGTGGCACCTCGTGCTCGGCGCCTCGATGGTGATCGCGCCAGGGGCGTTCTTTGTCCTGACCGGGCTGCCCCTGCCGAACTATCCGCAGCTGTGGCAGGGCGCGGGAATCATGACCGCAGTCATGGGACTCGGCTACGCGATTTCCGCCCGCGACCCGCTGCGATACTGGCCGATCGTCCTCATCGGCCTGATCCCGAAGATTGTGTCGCCGATCGGGGTGATATGGGGATTCTGGCGACGCGAGCTACCGGCCGCCCTGGGAACGCTCGTCCTCGTGAACGACATCGCCTGGTGGGTCCCGTTTTCGCTGCTGCTCTGGCTGGCCTTTCGCAAGGAGGCCGGCGGCGTCTATCCCCGTTCGGTCTTTCGGGGGACCATTCAAGACGCGATGTCGCACGCGGTCACCGACCGCGGGGAGACGTTGCTCCGTCTCACCGAGGAGGTGCCGCGATTGCTGGTCTTCCTGCGCCACGGCGGGTGCATCTTCTGTCGCGAGGCGTTGCACGACCTGCACAAGCTGCGCGGAGCGATCGAGGCCACGGGGGTTCGGCTGGTGATCGTCCACATGGGGATGCCCGACGAGGGATCGGAGTTGGCCGCGAAATACGACCTCGTCGGCGTGGACCTGATCGCCGATCCGCTCCGAGAGCTCTATGCCTCGTTCCACCTCGAGCCGGGGACCTTCGTGCAACTGTTCGGTCCGCGCGTCTTCGTGCGCGGTGTCGTCGCGACGCTCAAGGGGCATGTGCAGGGGTGGTTTGTGAGCGACGCCCTGCAGATGCCCGGTGCCTTCGTCGTCTCCCAGGGGGCGATCGTCCGGGCGTATCGGCACTCGTCGGCCGGCGACCGTCCGGACTATGTCGCCCTCGCACGTGGGGACAGCGACGTTCCGGGGCGTAGCTCGCGCGAACATTCCGCCGCCTGACCAGGCGGGGGCTGGGGCTAGCCCGCCAGGCGCACGTAGATGCGTTGCGCGGTGTCGCGGACCTGCGGGTCGCGATCGCGCCGGAACTGCGAGATGATGCTGAGCGCCGCGCGGCCGCGCGCCTTGGCCACCGCCTCGATCGAGGCGCAGCGAAACTCGCTGGTCATGTCCACCATCCCGCGACCAGGGGCGGTGGAGGTGAGCTGCTTGATCAGCTTCTGGATCGCGTCCGGCGTCCCCAAACGGCCGAGAGCGGCGATAATCTGCAGCTTCATCTCGCCGTCGGCGTTCTGGTCCAGCGCCTCGCCGAGCTGTCGCGCCGACGCCCCTTCGATGCGGGCGATCAGCGCCGACTGGGCGAAGTAGCGCACCTGCGGCGACGGATCGCTGGTGGCGCCGTGCAGCGCGGCCAGCGCGTCGGGGGTGCGCAGTCGCGCGAGCGCCGACGCGGCGGCGGCACGGCGGCGTTCGTCGGCGTTGCGCAGCATGGGGACCAGCGCCGCCTCCGTCCCCTCGATGCGCATCGCACCGAGCAGTTCAGCGGCGTTGCGTGCCACATACCACTGCGGATCCTCGAGGGCAGCGACGAGCATCGGAACGCCGGCGTGCAACTCGACGATGGCGTCGAAATACGTGCGCCGTTCGTTCATGCTCTGCGACGCGACCAGGTGCGCGAAGAGCGCGGCGGCACCTTCGTCTTCCATGCGCCCGAGCACGGCGAGGAGCGAGAAGCGCTGGCGGGCGGCGGGGAGGAGCTGCGCGGTGAGCTTGAGCGCCATCGGCGAGAGGAGGCGCTTCATGGCCAGCTCACAAGTGTGGCGCAGGTCGTCGTGCAAGCTCTGTCGCTCGAAAGCATCCATCGCGACCAGCACTGCGCCGACCGTGCGGGCATCGCCTTCGGTCAGCGCCTGCTCGCCGCGCGTCGCCAGCTTGGCGAGCGCCGACTCGGCCGTCGCGTACTCGGCCCCGTCACGCAGCGAGAGGAGCAGCTCTTGCGGCAGTGACGAGGTAACCGGGGCGCTGTCGAGGCTCGCCAGGGCTACCAGTTCGATGTTCCACAAGCGCGCCGAGGCAGCCGCTTCCTCGATAGTGAGTCCACCCTGCGGATCGTTAGCCGGCGACGTGAGGAGGCACGACAACTCCAGGAGGTCGCGCGCAGGGGTGAGCTGGCGGAGCGCGAGGCGCCCGACCTGGTGCCGAAGCAGTGCGGTGACCAACGCCTCCGAGCCTTGCAGCTCGAAGGGGATCAACTCGCCGCCGTCGACACGCAAGGCCGCGCCTTCGACCTCGAAGGCAATCGATCGCCTGCGCGACCGATTCTCCACTTCTCGCGCTGCAGCGTCTCGCGTCGTCGAAGCAGGCGCCGATGTGGCGTACACTTCGAACAGTCGCGAAAGCGCTAGCGCAAACTCGATTCCTTCGTCTCCCGCCATCGCTCCAAGTCTCCGGCTCCCGGTATCCAAATAGGAGTATCGGCAGGACGAGAAGGGAGGATTAGTGAGGAGACACGGCAAAAGGGGCGAGGGCGAGCGCTAG
>JBDTUA010000172.1:0-10465 GCA_040007995.1 Gemmatimonadota bacterium
ATGCAGCGTGCGGTTGGTTACTGTCGACATTCAGAATCTCCGAGGATGGGGGGGGAACGCCGGACCGGCGCACCGATACAAAACTAACACACGCCGAAACGACCAGCGCGTCGCCTCATCCTACGCTCGTCAAAGGACAGGAGTTCCACCCCCGTCTCCCGTCCCCCGTCCCCCGTCCTCTACCTTCCAATCCACTTTCTTGCCGCCTCCATCCCCTCATCCCTCCCCTCCAACAGCGCTTTCCGCCGCAATACGACCCGCTCGTCGGGCGTCACCCCCCGCGCCTCGATGCGTCGCCCGTCGGGGGCCGTGAAGTCGGCGACGACGTACTGCATCACGTCCCCATTCGGGAGCTGGGAGATCATGGACGGGAGCGCCTGTCCGGCCGTCGCTTCGCCGAAGATCCGCGCGCGTCCCAGCACCTGGAGCCCGGCGGCGAAGATCTCGCTCGTACTCACCGACAGCCCGTCGACCAGGATCGCCACCGGGCCGGCGAAGGGGGCCAGCGGTCGCCCCTGCCGATCGCTGCGACGCGGGTTCGAGACGTAGCGCAGCGTTCCACCGCGCGTCGTCATCGTGCCTAACGAACTGACCGAGTCGAGGAAGTATCCCCCGAGCCCCATCACCATCGCGGCCACCCCGCCGACGTTGCCGCGCAGGTCGAGCACCACACCACGGCACCCCTGGAACGCGACCATCGCCTCGTCCACGCGCGGCATTACCGGCGTCATCCAGACGTTGAAGCGGAGCACCCCGACGCAACCGCTCGCGTCGTCGTGTCGCTCCGATTCGACACGGACCAGCAACGGCGGGAGATGCCCGAAACGCACCACCTCGCCCTCGACAGCGCGGCGTCGCACCATCACGCGCCGTTCTACTCCCTCACCGTCACGCAGCACCAACTGCAGAAGGGATCCCACGGTGCCCTGAGCGCGCCCCATCAATGCGAGCGGCAGCTGCAACTCCGCCAGGCGCCGAGCGCTCCCTGCGGGGACCCGCAGTCGTTCGCGCGTGAACGCAGCGACGTCGACGTCACCGAGTCGCTCCAGCGTCCAGCCGGGATGAATGCCGGCAAACGCCGCCGCTGACCCGTCGATCACGCGAGATACGACGACCGCGCCATCCAGACGGCGCAACTCGATCCCCACGTCACCGATCGCCTCGCCCTCGACCGGTGCATCGCTGAATCCCGCGACGGCATCCGACGGGATGAGCGCGAAGTGCGACTCCCCGAGTCGCGCGAACATCGCCTCGATCGCCGAGCGGACCTCAGCCATGCTGTGTGCGCGTTCGGCGCGCGCGCGCAGTTCGCGTCGCACCGCGCTCCAGTCGTTGCCGTGAAACGTCGTGTCGTAGTACGACTGCGCGATCCGCGACCAGGCACTATCGGCCGTCGCGACGGCGAGCATCGAATCGAAGTCGACCCGCCCTGCGCGTCCTGGCCCCTGCGCCTGAACCTGCGCTCGTTCCTGCGCCTGCACCGACCGCGCAACAATGGCGAAGAGAATCACGGCCCCCAGAAAGAGGAGGACCCCTGTCGAAATCGTCGACTTCGGCCGTCGCTTACGACCGGAACTCGGTGGGGGCGTGGCACGGGGAGGCGCATTGAAGCGCGGGCGGTATGGCAGAGCTCGTCGCATTGCCATTGGGACGACCAGTCGCGGCCGAAGGTCAATCAACGCCCCTGCCGTCGAGCATTCGTCCGGGCGTCGTCCGGGCGCCAGACATCCCGCACATCGCGCGCGCCGTTACGTGGACGACGCGCGCCGTCACGCGGACCAGCTAGTGCGCCTGCCCCGGCGTCGTCGGCAGCTTCGCGAGGAAGGCGCGCAACGTATCGCCCCAGATCGCGGGCATCGTGTGCGTGCCGTGCCCGCGCGTGCGATCGCTGATCGGGATGAGCACGTACGTCCCATGCTTCACGCGCGGCATCAGCCGCTCCATCAACCCCAGCTCGGGGGGATTGACCTGGTCGTCGGCCGAGTTGATCGCCAGCACCGGAACAACAACTTTTTCGAGGTAGGGCGACGGGTCGTAGTCGCGCGACGAGTCAAACTGATAGAGCATGTCGTTCGCATCGGTCGTCTTGACGCGCGCGTCGAGGAAGGCATTGATCGACGAATCGGCCGCGTCGCGGGTCGGGGCCTGCCGCTGTTGCACGAGGGGTGCCGAGGTCATGATGAACAGCATCCCGAGCGCTGAGCGCAGTCCTTCGCGCGGCGGTGCGGTGTACTCGCCCCCCTTCCAGTTCGCGTCGCGCTTGATGTCGTCCATCAGCATCCGACGGATCATGCGGTTGCGACCGGCGATTTGCGTCGGGGCGCAGGCCAGCGGGACGAGGGCATCGACGTCACTAGGATACAGGTATCCCCACACCCAGGCGTGCATGCAGCCCATCGAGGTCCCCATCACGACGTGCACGCGCTTCACGCCCAGTCCTCGATCGAGCATGAGGTGCTGCAGCTTCACCATGTCGGTGTAGCCATAGCGCGGGAACTTCATGTGCAGCCCGTCGCTCGGCTTGCTCGACTGGCCATGCCCGATATTGTCGGGGAGAACGATGAAGTAGCGTGCCGTGTCGAGCGGCTGTCCGGCGCCGTACAGACCGCCGGCAAAGCCGCTTCCGAGAAACTGTCCGCCGGTTCCGCCGGTCCCGTGCAGGATCAGCACGGCATTATCGACCGTGCCGTCGGCGTTTTTGTGCGGCGTGCCTAACGTGACGTAGTGCAACTTCACGTCGCGCAGCACTTCCCCGGACTCGAAGCGGTACTCGGGGAGGGTCACGTCACCGGGTTTGGCCTGGGCACACAGCGGGGTGCCGCCGAGGAGGAGGAGGGACGCCGAAAGGAGGATCTGGGTGGTCCGCATCGGTGGGGCACGCTGAGGGACGAGGGATCGGGCGACGGACGCGCCCAAACTAGCCCCCGGTCAGCGTCGGGGCACCATCGCCTTCCCCCGACGACGGCTCCACTTCTTCTGCGCTTCCTGGATCGCCTTGCTGAACTCGACGCGAAAACGATCGGGCGAATGGTGACGCGCCACGAACGCGCGCCCCTTCTCTCCGAGCGCCTCCGCGTGGTCCCGGTCGGCGAGCAGTCGCTCGGCGTAGTGGCGCATTTCGTCGGGCGAGTCGGCGATGTAGCCCGAGACGCCGTGCTCCACGATCGTCGTGGGGTGGCGATTGGTCAGGATGGGCATCCCCGCCGCCATCGCCTCCAGGACCGCCATGTTGTAGCCATCCTCGTAGCGCGGGTCCGCCGTATGCACGAAGAAGCGGTGCGAGGCGAAGATGCGCTTGAGCTGGTCCCAGCTGTCGGCCGCGTCGACGCCAGGCATGTCCGGGTTGTGGCCAACGAGACGCAGCGGCACGCCGTCCATCGCCGCCTCGTGAAAGTCCCAGGCGAGGAAGACACGCTTCGACGTCACGTGATTGGCCACGCGCAGGCCGCACGCCACGTCGCCGACCCACGGGAGGTAGGCGTCGGGATCGGCGCTGTTGGACACGACCGTGTGCGTCACCCCCCAGGACTTCGCCTTGGAGCGGGTAATCGCGACGGCGTGGCCACCGACCGAGCCGAGGTAGCTGTTGAGCGAGGCGCGCATGTCACGCGCGTCGAATTCGGCCTCCTGCTGCGCCATGCGTCCCTCGAGCGTGTCGTGCAGGACGAGGAGCTTCGGTGCATCGAGGAACTTCGTATCGAGCAGGTCTGTGATGTTGTGATTGATGACGCAATCGTACGCGGCACCGCGCAGGCGCACCTCGTCGAGCGTGACGGTGCGCGCCTCCGCAGGGAGCGGGCGCATGCACGCGTCCCAGACGCGGGTGTAGCGTCCCGGGAGCCCCACGACGATCTCGAGCTCGGCGCGCAGCGCGCCGAGCTGGTGGACCCAGGCTTCGTGACAGTTGAGGACGAGGAGCTTCACGGCAGTAGGACGCGCGAGCCCCGGGTCTCGTCTCAGGTGCCTGTGTGACGAGGTGAATCGGGCACATCGGGGCGCGACACGTGTTGCAGTAAATGCATTTTCCCCACGCGAGTAGGCGAGGTCGCCGCGTCGGCGTCGAGTCCCGCGCCATGATCCGTATCATGATCCGTGTCATGATCCGCGCCATGATCCGTGCGCAACCTCTCACGCACCTCGTGCACGAAGACAGAACGGGTTGTGACGCGCCGCCGGAATCGTTAGGGTGCGCGAGCCCCTCTCCCCCCTCTCATCCACACCTCATCCGAACGCGATTTGATGCCACATTCCTCGTCGAACTCCGTTTCCCTCCTCGTCGCCCTGCTCACGCTCCTCGGCGCCGCCGCCTTCCCGTCCCTCGCCGCCGCATCACCGGATTCGGTGCGAGCGGTCGCTGGAGTTCGGCACGTGGACGTCGCGCTGATGGCTCCCCAGGCACAGAAGACCAAGAGCAAGTCTGCGACGAAGAAGAAGGCGAGCCAGGCGACCTCGGCCAAGAAGAAGGCCGAGACGTCGAAGAAGGCGACCCCGGCGACGAAAAAGCCCGTGCGGCCGCGCCCGGAGTGGCCGGTCAAGGGACCAACCCCGCTCCCTGGCTCGCTCCTGCCGCACAAGCGGATCGTGGCGTACTACGGCAATCCGCTCTCCAAGCGCATGGGAGTGCTCGGTGAATACCCCCCCGACGAAATGCTGCGCCGACTCGACCGCGAGGTCGCCGCGTGGTCGAAGGCCGACACGCTCACACCAGTCATCCCGGCGTTGCACCTGATCGTGACCGTCGCCCAGGGGAGCGCGGGAAGGGATGGCAAGTGGCGCACGCGGATGTCGGACTCGCTCATCGAACGCGTCTACGGCTGGGCGCAGCGGCGCAATGCGCTGCTCTTCCTCGACGTGCAGGTGGGCAAGAGCACACTGCAGGCAGAGATTCCCCCCCTCGCGAAGTTCCTCGCCCGCCCGAATGTCCACCTCGGCATCGACCCCGAGTTCTCCATGAAGAGCGGACATGCGCCGGGGAAGCGGATCGGCAGCTACGATGCGCGGGACGTGAACTGGACGGTCGACTACCTCGCGGAGCTCGTCGACAAGAACAAGATTCCGCCGAAGGTGCTCGTCATACACCGCTTCACCCGGCCGATGCTGACAAACTCAAAAAACATTCGGCTCGATCCCCGCGTCCAGATCGTCATCGACATGGACGGCTGGGGCTCGGCGCGCCTGAAGCAGGACTCCTACGAGGCCTACGTGGTGAGCGAACCGGTCCAGTTCACCGGCTTCAAGCTCTTCTACAAGAACGACATCCGGAAGAAGGGCTGGCGCTTGATGCGCCCAGCCGACGTGCTGGCACTCGATCCGCGCCCGGTCTATATCCAGTACCAGTAGCGCCGTGGTGCGGGCCGCTCGCGCCGGGCCGCGCCGGCGCAGTCAGGACAGCACGTCCAACAACACACTGCAGCACGTGACGCCGCCCTCGGCCTTGGCGAGTTCGGAGGCGTCGACGCCCGACACACGGAGTCCGTGCCCGCGCAGCATCGCCTGCGTGCGCGGGAAGGCCGTGGAGTGGATCAGGGCGCCGTTCACGAGGACCGCATTGGCGGCGAACGGCTCCTCCGGATCGACGGTAAGGGCATCGTAGCCCTCGAAGACGGCGGGATCGACCCAGGCCGGGTTCACCAGGATCCAGTCGGGACTGACCTGGGTGACGGCGGTCTTCAGGTGCAACGCATCGGCCACGTCGACCTCCCGAACCTCGTAGCCATACTCGGCGATGAGCGCTCGCAACGCGTTGATCCCCGCAGTGCTGGTGCGCGCCGAGCGACCGACGTAGAGCGTGCGCCCCAGTCGCAGCACGTCGCCGCCATCGATCGTCGCGGGCGCGCTGATGCGCAGGAGTGGTCGGAACGGCTCCATCGCCGACGCCATGGCTTCCACCTCGGCTCGCCGCGACTCGGCGCCGGGGCGCGTCAGGACGGCCACTTCATCGAGCGCGACCACCGTATCCTCGACGAAGACGGCGTCGGGGCTTTGGGGAAGCTCAGGGAGGCCGACGACGCGAACGCCGAGCGCCTCCAGCGCGGCGACGTAGCTCGCATGCTGCCCGCGGGCGACGTCGAGGTCGATGGGGATGCGCTCGACGTGCGTGAGTTCGCAGTCGGCGATCGAGCGGGAGACTTCGCGCGTGATGGCAACGATCATCGGAGGGGGCGAGGACGCCCGAAGCTACCTGCCGGGCGCGCGCCGTGCCACCGCCCGAGTCAGGACCGACGCGCGCTCCCCTCTCCTGAAATGTCGGCGCGCGCCGCGACAATCTGTTCAGGCGGCGCGCCGCGCAGTTCGCCGGCGGAGCATGCCCAACCCTATCATCCCGATGCCGCTCGCCAGCAGCACGACGGTCGCCGGCTCCGGGGTCACGATAGCGCCGTCGTAGTCGAAGCTCGCACAGCGACGAATCGGGACCTCGACGCCGATGCGCCGACCGTAGCCACACTGGTAGTCGGACGACGTGTTCGCCGCCCCCATGGTGAGGAAGAAGTCGTCGGCGGTCACGAAGTGCGGCGCCCCCGACTGTTCCGCCCACCACAGGGCGAAGTCGAACTTCACCCAGCCGTTGAGCCCCTGCTCCGGACAGGTCTGCCATCCCCAGCCGCGCAACGGAGATGCGTAGCGCCCGAGATTGCATCCCATCACCCCGCCCGAACCGTCGGTCGAGTAGGTCGTCGACAGCGATACGAGCGGCTCGGCGCTCGAGTTCTCCGACAGCACCTGCCGCGTCCCCTCGCGCACGGGACCATAGCGCCCCCCCGACTTCGGCGGTGACACGCTCGCGGGAAGCAGGTTCACGAAGAGCGAGTTGCTCAGGTTGTCGTAGCCACCGTTCTCACGGAAGAAACCGAACGAGTTGAACGCCATCGGCGCGGGCTGGTTCCGCCACTGGTAGGACCCCTGGAGGTTCTGGATGTAGACCGACATGACCGTGAGCGGAACGCCATCCAGGAAGCTGTGACCGGGAAGGCCGCCGACATAGTTCGTGTAGGTGAAGGCCGCCCCGAAGCACGATGCCTGCCCCGGCGGGCAGTACACGCGGGGCATGAGCTGCGCATCAGCGTCGTGCCCGGCCAAAAGCATTGCGCACACGGTGAGCATGGTCCAGCGGCCGATCGGCATTGCGTCGTGAACTCCAGTCGTCAGTATGGCGGCGCAGCTCCACAAGCGCGAAGTCCAGCCGGGGGTCGCATCGGGTCGTGTCTTGAATAAAGCTAGCGCCCGCCGAGAAGGTGCCGCCGCGTCGAGCGCGCAGCGGTGATCCGTGACGCCCGCCGTTAGTGACGCACGACGCATCGGGCGCACGACTGGCGTAACCCGCTCGCCCGTTGGATCTTTCGCCCCCCTGAAGCACCGTCGTCTCCGCCCGACCCTTCGCCGTGACCTTCCACGCACACCCGCGCTTTCCTCAGGGTTTCCGCTGCGCCTCCCGCAACGTCGGCCTGAAGCCGACCGCCCGCGATCTCACGCTCTTCGTCAGCAGCGTCGAGGCGGATGCCGCCGCGGTCTTCACCCGCAATCAGTTCACCGGGGCGCCTGTACAGCTCGGACGCGAGACCATGGCCGCGGGGCGCTTGCGCGGAATCATAGCGAACAGCCGGTACAGCAACGTAGCGACCGGCGACGAGGGAATGCGACGCGCCAAGCGCATGGCCGCCGCCGCCGCAACGGAGATCGGTACGACGCCGGATCGTGTCCTCGTCAGCTCCACCGGCGTGATCGGCGTGCTGCTCCCCGTCGAGAAGATCGAGGTGGGAGTGGTGGGGATGACCTCGGAACTCTCGGACGATCCGTTGTTAGGCGCCGAGGGGATCATGACGACCGACACGCATCCCAAGGCGCTCTCGATCAGCGTGGGCGACGCGACGATCACGTGGGTAGCCAAGGGTTCGGGGATGATCGAGCCCAACATGGCAACGATGCTCGCCTACATCTTCACCGACGCCGCGTTCGATGCGGCGACCCTCGATCGCATGCTGCGCGATGCGGTCCACACGTCGTTCAACATGCTCTCCGTCGATACCGACACGAGCACGTCGGACACCTGCGTCCTCATGGCCAACGGCCTCGCCGGTGCGGTCGACCCCGACGCCTTCCTGGTCGCCTTGCGCGCCGGATGCACGCGCATGACCGAACTGCTCGCGCGCGACGGCGAGGGCGCGGAGCACCTCATCCGCGCCACGGTGCGCGGGGCACGAGACGAGGGCGACGCGCGCCGGGTGGCGAAGTCGCTGATCAACTCGCCGCTGGTCAAGACCATGGTGCACGGCGCCGACCCGAACGTCGGCCGACTGCTCATGGCGGTGGGAAAGTGCGTCGATGCGGCCATCGCCGTCGAGCGCACCGCCGCATGGATCAACGGCGTCCCGGTCGTGAAGGACGGCGTCCGGCTCCCGTTCGACGACGACGCGGTCAGGGAAACGCTGCGCGCCGAGGAGGTGGATCTGGCGGTCGACCTCGGGATGGGCTCGGCCGAGGCGACCGCGTACGGGTGCGACCTGACGCGTGGCTACGTCGAGGAGAACGCGTCGTACTACTCGAGCTGAGCGACGCGCCCACCGGCAGCACCAAGCGGTCCGCAGCTTCGCACTTCTGCCGTCGGCCTAACGAGGCGGCGGCGCGACACTCGCCGGGGCGCCCCCGGGCAGCCACTTGATACTGCACCCCATGCTCGGGCGCTGCTCCCAGTCGATCGCTCGTCCTGCGACGACTGCATCCAGGGCAGCGCGCAAGTCGGCTCCCGTCACCGGCACTCCGTTGCTGGGCCGCGCGCCATCGAGCTGTCCACGATACACGAGCCGCGCGTCGCCATCGAAGAGAAAGAAGTCGGGCGTGCAGGCGGCGGCGAATGCCCTGGCCACATCCTGTGACGCATCGTACCCGATGGGAAATCGAAAGCCGAACTCCCCGGCCATTGCCGCCATGCTCGCGGGGGCATCGTCGGGATACGCGTCGGCATCATTCGACGCGATGCCGACGATCGCCACCCGGTCGCCATAGTCAGACTCGATGCGCGCGAGTTCGGCCGCGACGTGCAGCACGTAGGGGCAATGGCGACTGAGGAAGATGACCAGGAGCGGACGGTCGCCGCGCACGGCGTGCGGCGTCACGCGATCGCCGTGCACGACCTCAGGGAGCGAGAAGTCGGGCGCAGGCGTACCGAGCGCACGCATGGTCGATTCGGTGCGAGCCATGAGAAGGCACCTCCAGATGGGGCTACATGGTAAATGACCGGCGCGGCCCGGAGTTTCCCGCCTGGACGAGAAAAACCCCCGGGATTGCTCCCGGGGGCGTCTCACGCCCAGCGACCCTAGCACGAAGGCGAACAGGTATAGGCGCGAGAAGGAATGTATAGGGTGTCGCGGCGCGGAACCGCAAGCGAACGCCCGTGGGCGATGCTCGGCGCGCCAGTGTCATGTAGTCTCGTGTGCAATCGACGAACGCTGCCCACCGGTCGTCACGGGAATAAGACGGCGCGTCGTTCAGCGCGTCACGCGGGGCCGGCCACGATCACACGGTACGGTGCGCTGCGCGATGTGGTCGGAGTCCGCACATCCCCTCTTAACAGCTCCGCTCCACCAACGTCTCTCTCTGCGGAGGCTCGATCCATCCGGTGCACACTCCGGATGGCTGGTGCACGCGTTCCCAGCGATCGCGCCGTCTCGAGCCGCGAGTGTCCCCCCACGTCCATTCCCAAACGCCGCGAGAGTGATCATGACGACCACGAGATTGCTGGGTACCCTGACGCTCCTCACCGGGCTCGCCGCCTGCTCGTCCGACCCGGTCGCCAGCGACAAGCTCAGCGCCGCCGCCTCGGCGCTGATCAATGCGGACGTCGCCACGGTCTCCGCTGAGACAGTCGGCCAGGAGGTGGAACTCATGCGCGGACCGGGCGGCATCTACGGACTCGGTCTCGCCGCCGAGCGTGGCCGGTTCGAGTGCACGAACGTAAGCCGCGGAGGATTGACGGCGACGCGCAGCTGCATCTACAAGGATGCTGCAGGCAATACCCAGGCGGCGTATGACGCCGCGACGACGGCCTCCGTCAGCGTCAACGCGACGATCGCCGGCACTATGGAGCGCGGCCCGGTGAGCATGACGGTGGACCGGACCAGCGATTTCGCGGTCTCAGGCCTGGCTGGCGCCGAGACCGTGGCGACATGGAACGGCGGGGGACACGGCACCATCTCGCGCGTGCGTACGACGGAGAACGGGGCGACACGCCAGTACGACATGAGCTATACCGGCACGCGCACGAATGTCGTGCTCCCCGTGCCACGCACCGACACCAGCTGGCCGCTCTCCGGCACCGTGACCCGCACCTTCACCGTCACGATCACCGGCGGCCCCAACGACGGCAAGACGACGACGCGCGAGGTGGTCATCACCTTCAACGGAACGTCCACCCCTGTCGCGACGATCAACGGCGAAGCGTGGGAGCTGGACCTCACCAATCGCGGACGTC
>JBDTUA010000173.1:0-10403 GCA_040007995.1 Gemmatimonadota bacterium
CGGCGCCCCCCTCACGCTCGAACGGGGCGAGGGCCGCGGCGACGGCGGCATCGGCGTCGCCAGTCGCAACCGCTGCGCTTCCCTGCTCGTCGGCGAAGCGCGCCGCGTACTCGCCGGCGCGCTTGCCGAAGACGAGCAGGTCCGACAGGGAGTTGCCGCCGAGCCGGTTCGCTCCGTGCAATCCGGCCGCACACTCGCCGGCGGCGAAGAGTCCGGGCACGCTCGTCATCTGCGAATCGCCGTCGACGCGGATGCCGCCCATGATGTAGTGCGTCGTCGGTCCCACTTCCATCGGGACTGCCGTGATGTCGATGTTCGCCAGCTGCATGAACTGGTGGTACATCGACGGCAGCTTCTTCTTGATATGCTCCGCCCCCTTCGGGATGCGCTCCTTGATCCATGCGATGTCGAGAAAGACGCCGCCGTGAGGACTGCCGCGCCCTTCGCGCACCTCGCGCTGGATGCAGCGTGCCACGTGATCGCGGGTGAGCAGTTCCGGCGGACGACGCGCGTTCTTGTCGCCCTGCGTGTAGCGCCACCCCTCCTCCTCGTTGTCGGCGGTCTGCGGCCGGTAGTTCGCGGGGATGTCGTCGAACATGAAGCGCTTGCCGAGCGAGTTGCGCAGGACACCACCCTCGCCGCGCACCCCTTCGGTCACGAGGATTCCCTTCACGCTCGGCGGCCAGACCATGCCGGTCGGATGGAACTGCACGAACTCCATGTCGATCAGCTCGGCGCCCGCCTCGTAGGCGAGCGAGTGGCCGTCGCCAGTGTACTCCCAGCTGTTGCTGGTGATTTGGAAGGCGCGCCCCACACCGCCGGTCGCGAGCACGACGGCGCCCGCAGAGAATAGACGGAAGCGGCCGCGCTCACGGTCATAGGCGATCGCCCCGCAGACACGATCGCCATTCTTCAAGAGCTGGACGACGGTCACTTCCATGTGCACGTCGATCCCGAGGTGGATCGCATGATCCTGCAGGGTGCGGATGATCTCCAGCCCCGTGCGATCGCCGACGTGCGCCAGGCGCGGATAGCGGTGGCCACCAAAGTTGCGCTGCAGGATGCGGCCGTCGGCGGTCCGGTCGAAGACGGCCCCCCATGCCTCGAGCTCGCGCACGCGGTCGGGGGCTTCCCTCGCGTGCAACTCGGCCATGCGCCAGTTGTTCATGTACTGGCCGCCGCGCATGGTGTCGGCGAAGTGCACGCGCCAGTTGTCCCGATCGTCCACGTTGGCCATCGCCGCGGCGACGCCGCCTTCGGCCATCACTGTGTGCGCCTTGCCCAGAAGCGACTTGCAGACGAGGCCGACGCGCTTGCCGGTCGCGGCGGCAGCGATAGCGGCGCGGAGCCCCGCGCCACCGGCGCCGATCACCAGTACGTCGTGCTCGACCCTCTCGTATTCGGCCACTACAGGATCCTCAGGTCGGTCAGCACGCCGGAGGCACAGAGCCGGATGTAGACGTCGGTGAGCGCGACCGAAAAGAGGCTGCACCAGGCCCAGTTCATGTGGCCGCGGTTGCAGGCGCTGGAGCAGTCATACGCGAGCTTGCGAATGGGGGCCTTCGACATACGGTCGAGGATGCCGCCGACGATGTGTCGCATGGAATGGCAGCCGATGGTGTAGCCCGAGAGCAGGACCACGTCGACGAACATCACGACGGTCCCCACGCCGATGCCGAAGTGCTTGGCGCCGTCGGCACCGGTCCACCAGAGCGCCAGCCACGCGTCGTGCCAGAGAAAGATCAGGAAGATGAAGGAGAGCAGCAGCCCGTAGCGGTGAAAGTTCTGCATGACGAGCGGGAAGGAGTTCTCGCCGAGGTATGTCTTGCGCGGCTCACCGACGGTGCAGGCCGGCGGATCGGCCCAGAACGCCTTGTAATACGCGCCGCGATAGTAGTAGCAGGTGAAGCGGAAGAGCGCCGGGACCGGCAGGATGATCAGGGCCGGCGAGAACGGTATGAATCCCGGCCACCATCCCGGCTTGGGGCCGAACCACGAATGCGGCGAGGCGCCGAAGAGCTCGGGCGAGTAGAAGGGGGAGAGATAGGGACCGAAGACGTAGTTGGCATTCTGGAAGGCGGCCCACGTCGCGTAGACGAGGAAGCTGCTGAGGATCGTGACGACGAAGACATTGGGGATCCACCAGGAGTCGCGGCGTAAGGTCTGGCCGAAGCCGCGCTGTTCCATCACCGGCAGCGAACGTTGCATGCAGAGATCCTGGGCTCACGTTGACGCGTGCGCGACGCGTGCGCGACGCGTGCGCGCGGGGAGGGCCACTGCCCCCGCGAAGTGGGCCAATTATGCAGCGGGGTGCACGAGTCAGCAATGCGGCTTGTGGACGCCGGGGCGCCCTGCCGCGCGCGTCTCGCTAGCCTGGTTCCGTCACCGCGTCGCAACCATTTCGCCTCGGGAGCGGCTCCACGTCACCCGTGCGGGAGAGCTGGACCGCCGCAGACTCACCCGTCGCATAATTGCATTCTCCCGAGAGCAGCCGGTCGACCTCGCCCACCGACCCGGGACGTCCGAAGAAGAACCCTTGCCCCGATGCGCAGCCGAGTGCGCGGAGACTCTCGCACTGCCCGGCATCCTCGACCCCCTCGAATACCGTTGTCAGCGATAGCATCTGCGCGAGGGCAAGGATCGTCCGGACGAGCGCCGCGCCATCGTTCCTCCCGTCGCGCAGCCCGTCGGCGAAGACGCGATCGATCTTGAGCACGTCGACGGGGAAACGCTGCAGGTAGGCGAGCGACGAGTAGCCGGTCCCGAAGTCGTCGATGGCCAGGCGCACCCCGAGTCGCTTGAGGTCCATCAGCCTAACGAGCGTGTTCTCGGCGTCCTGCATGATCACCGTCTCGGTGATCTCCAGCACGAGCAGATGCGGTGGGAGCCCCGTCTCGCGCAGCACCGCATCGACCTCCGATACGATCCCTTCGTGCGCAAGCTGCTTTCCGGAGAGGTTCACGGTGATCGCGATCGGGGCCTCGGTCCGCCCGCAGTTCCATCTCACGGCCTGGCTGCACGCCTCCCGTAGCACCCACCGTCCCAGCGTGTTGATGATGCCGCTGCGTTCGGCCACCGGGATAAACGCCTCCGGCGAAACGTCGCCGCGCCGCGGGTGCCGCCAGCGCGCCAGCGCCTCGAAAGCGATGACGCGTCCCGTCACCAGGTCCACGATGGGCTGGTAGGCCACGTGAAACTCTGACTGATCGGTCGCCGCCTGGCGGAGGACCGGTCGGAACGATTTTTGGAAGGCCGGAAACCTCCCCGTGTCTTCGAGCCGCGGGCGGTCGAGCAGCTGACAACGCTCGAGCGCTTGCATCAAATCGGTCTCCATCGTCACTCGGTCGAGGACCGCTGCATGCATCGACGGCTCGAACACCGCCCATCGACCGGGCGAGCGCGCCTTGGCTTCGTACATCGCCAGGTCCGCGTTGCGCAGCAGCTCGTCGGTCCCTTCGGTCCCGGAATACACCGCGACTCCGAGGCTCGCACCGGGGGTGACGGTGCGCTCTTCTTGCAGCTGAACAGGACGCCGCAGGACCCCGATGATGCGGTCGAGCACTGCCTCGATCCCACCCAGGTCGTCCACATGTTCCAGCAACACAGCGAACTCGTCGCCCCCGAGCCGCGCGACCGTGTCGGATCCGCGGGTGGCACTCAACAAGCGCTCTGCAACTACCTGCAGGAGGTGATCGCCGGCCGCGTGCCCCTGCGTGTCGTTCACATCCTTGAAGTTGTCCAGGTCGAGGAAGAGGACGGCGAGTCCCCGCGGTTCACGCGATGCGTGCTCCAGTGCGCGCTCCACACGATCGTGGAAGAGCGCGCGATTCGGCAGTCGCGTCAATGCGTCGTGAAACGCCTGGTGAACGAGTTGCGACTCCAGAAGCTTGCGCTCGGTGATGTCCTGCAGGACCGCTACAAAGCGCGAAGCGCTCACCTCGCCGGCCCGTGCGACGCTGAGCGCACCCCAGACGATGCTCCCGTCAGCACGCACGAAGCGCGCTTCCACCGTCCCCGATGTGCCCGTCGCTTCGTGATTGTCGAGTTTCTCGTGGTTCTCGCGGAAGAGCGCGACGGTCGACGGCGCGTCGTCGCCGAAGGAAAAATCGGTGAGTTCCCGTCCACGCAGTTCGGCGAGCGGACGGTCGAGGAACTGCTCGAAGGCGTGATTCGCGTGGAGAATCCCTGCGTCACGGCCGAGCAGCGCGATGCCAACCGAGGCGTGCTCGAAGACGACGCGCAGCTGTTCATTCGCGATGGCGTCGCGCGCGGCGCCTACGTCGACCGCTGGCCCCCCGTTCCGCAGGCGCTCGACGCATCGACGAACAACGCACCGCACGTCGGTCTGCCACCAAAACCCGGGCGAAATCAACTCACTCATAATCCCGCGCAAGAATGGGTGCTTTCAACGACACACCGCGGCGCACGCGGTCCATACGCGCTCCGCAACGACGGAACGCGGCGACTGTAGGGGATCAACCGACACAAATGACACGAGGGAGTCGGGCGGAGGGGAATGAGATGCGCGCGCACGTACCGATTGCTGCAGTGTCCGCCGCATCTTGACCACCCGCCCACGCCGCCGGCACACTGCCCGCCGTTCGTTCGTGTGAGTCTCGACCGACGCGCACGCGACCTGAAACGCACTCCCGGCGCCTGTTGGCGTCGATCGCGATCCCCGGCCGGCGCGACGCTAGCAGGGCGAGCGCACCGCGCCCCGCTCACTGCCCTCCGCTCACGCCCCCCCGCTCGCCGACCTCGTGAACTCCCCGACCTCCTCGACGTCCACCGACGTCACTTCCCCCATCGGGTCGAGCGCAAAGCGCACCATCGACGCATCAGGACCGATCGCCAGCACCGTCGGACTCGCCCCCAGGAAGGTGTCATAACTGAAGTGCGACAGCTTGAAGTCGACGGCCTTGGGATACCGCAGCATCAGCGATCCGCCCTCGAGCGACACCGTGAGGTCGCCGTACATCTCGCTGTGATACGTCCCCGCGTACGCGGCCAGCGGGCGCGATGGATGCGTGTCAGATGGGCGATCCGCCATCCGCTTGCGGAACGTTGAGTCAGCGGCGGCCTCGGCGCGCCTCATGTCGGCCAGGGCGAGCGCACTCTCATCACGCTTCGGGCCGTCGAGGAAGGCGGTGAGAATGTGAACGCCGAGCGCCGAAAAGAGCGCGTTGTGCCCGTTGACGTTGGTCAGCACCACGATCCCAAGCTTTCGCTCCGGCACCATGGCGACAAAGGAGAGCATCCCGTCGATCCCGCCGGTGTGGCGCAGCACCTTGACGCCGAGCAGGTCGGAGACCCCGATTCCGAGCGCGTAGAGACTGAAGTGGAAGCTCGGAACGGCGGTGTCGGCGACGATGCGCTGGGCAATCGTGTGCGGCGACGTGACGTCGAGTAGCGTCCTCGCCTTGATCAACTGCTTGCCTCCTGCAGTCCCGCCGGCGAGGATGAAACGCATCCAGCGCGCCATGTCCTGCACGTTCGAGTTGATCGATCCAGCGGGGCCGACGTTGTCGATGTCGAGATAGGGAATCGGTGTCGGCCTGGACGCGGCACCAGCGAGGTTATGCGGCGAGGCGACGTCCGGCATCCCTGCCAGCTGCCTGACGCTCGTGTTGGACGCCGTCATCCCTAACGGCTGGAAGATGCGCTCGCGAATCAGGACGTCCCAGCTCTTTCCCGCCGCCGCAGCGATCGTCTGCCCTGCGGTGACGAACATGATGTTCTGGTAGCCGAACTCGGTGCGGAACGACGTGTTGGGAACCAGGTAGCGCACGCGACGGATGACCTCGTCGCGCGCGTACGGGGTCCCGTACCAGAGCGCGTCGCCGCGCCGACCGAGCCCGCTCCGGTGCGACATCGCATCGCGAAGGGTGAACTCGCGCGTCACCCACGGATCATAGAGCTGGAACCAGGGGAGGTACTTCGTGACCTTGTCGTCCAACGAGAGCGTGCCGTCGTCGGCGAGCATCCCCGCGACGACAGCGGTGAAGAACTTGGTATTCGACCCGATGGCGAAGACGGTGCGATCGTCGACAGGCTCCGGCTTTCCCACCTCACGCACGCCGAACCCTTTGGCGTAGATCAGCGAATCGTTCCTGACGATGCCGACGGCAACCCCTGCACCATTCCATTCGGCGAGCGCCTTGGGGATGTACCGATCGAGCTCCTGCAGGATCGCGCGCTGGTCGACCGTTTGCGCCTGGACCGGCGCCGTCGCGACTCCGAGCGAGACCAGGGCGAGTGATACGAGCGCGGCGGAGCTGAGGGCGCGCGCGAGAGCCGCCCTAACGACGGCTCGCCCGTCGGTCCCTGCAGCCTGCATTTCACGCGGTGCGACAACACCATCGACGCGGCTCAAACCCCCACCTCCGTGTCTGCGCCCTTCTCTGCCTCGTTGATGACCTTCTGCGCTGCTTCGTTCGGCATCTGCTCGTACCCGTGAAAGGAGCGCCGGTAGCTCGCATGCCCGTGTGTCAGCGAACTGAGGTCCGTCGCGTAGAGGTGCAACTCGGCTTGCGGAACGTGTGCCTTCACCGTGGTGAGCCCGCCGTCGCCCACCTCGGAGCCGAGGATGTGCCCGCGTCGTCCGGAGAGATTCCCCATCACGTCGCCGAGGTAGTGATCGGGGGTCGTGATCTCGACCGTGTCGAGCGGTTCGAGGAGGATCGGCCGGCACTTCGGGGCCACCGCCCTGAAAGCGAGGATCCCGGCCATCTTGAACGACATTTCGTTCGAGTCAACAGAATGATACGAGCCGTCGTACAGCTCGACCTCGAAGTCTACCAGCGGATAGCCGGCGAGGATCCCGCGGGCCGACGCCTCCTGAACCCCCTTGTCGATCGCCGGCCGGAAGCCCGAGGGGATGACCCCGCCGACGATCTTGTCGACGAAGTGGTAGCCGTCTCCGCGCGGGCGCGGCGCCATGCGCACCCAGCAGTCGCCGAACTGCCCGCGGCCGCCCGACTGTTTCTTGTGCCGTCCCTGGCCGTCGCCAGTGGCGGTGAGCGTCTCACGATAGGCGATGCGCGGGCGGGTCAACTCCGCCGAGACGTTGTACTTGCGGCGCAGCTTGGCGAGCGAGACGTCCAGGTGGCGTTCCCCCAACCCGGAAATGATGGTCTCGTGCGTCTCGGCGTTGTAGTGCGTCTGGAAGGTCGGGTCTTCGTCGTGCAGGCGATGCAGACCCTGCTGCAGCTTGTCCTCGTCGTTGCGGGTCGCGGCATGCACCGCGAACTCCACCACCGGTTCGGGAAAGGTGATCTGCGGCATGCGCACCGGGTGCTCGCGCGTGGAGAGCGTGTCGTTGGTGTGGGTGTTCTTGAGCTTCGCGACGCAGCCGATGTCGCCGGCGTGCAGGATGGGGACCTCGATGCGATCCTTCCCCTGCGAGATCGACAGGTGCCCCACCTTCTCGACGCCGTCGCGCGTGGCGTTGTAGACCTCCTGCCCGTTGCTGATGCTCCCGGAGAAGATGCGGAAGAACGAGACCTCGCCGACGTGCGGCTCGCTGTGCGTCTTGTAGACGAGGGCCGCGAAGGGATTCTCGTCGACCGCGTGGATCTCGACGGTGTGATCCCCTTCCGCCCCCTTGAAGGCGTGCACCTCCTCCATCTCGAACGCGGAGGGCATGAGCTGCACTAACTCGCTCAGCATCGCGTGCACGCCGATGACGTACTCGGCCGACACGGCGAAGAGCGGGAAGAGGTCCATCCGCTTCATCGCCTCCTTCATGCCCTGGATCGCCTCGTCGCGGCCGATCTCGATCCCCTCGAGATAGCGCTCGAGCAGGGCGTCGTCGCTGGCGGAGATCGCTTCGATCAGCTCCTGATAGTACCGGTCGAACTGCTCCTTCGACTCGGGCGGAATGTCGGCTTCGGTGTATTCGCCCGTGCGGGTGCCGGGGGTGTAGAGGTAGGCGCGCCGGGTGAACAGGTTGATGACGCCGCGGAAGTCGGCCCCCTCACCGATCGGGATCTCGACCGGGACGACCTTGCTGGTCAAGCGCTCCTTCACCTGCTCGTACACGCGGTCGAAGTCGGCGTGTTCCTTGTCCATCAGGGATATGACGAAGAGGACCGGATCTCCGCGCGAGACCGCCTCCTTGAACATCTTCTCCGTCCCGACTTCCACGCCGGCCTGTGCGCTCACGACGCAGATGGCGCCATCGGCCGCCGCCAGGCCGGCGACGGCATCTCCGTGGAAGTCGAGGTACCCCGGTGTGTCGATGAGATTGATCTTCGTGTCCATCCACTCGGCGTACGCATTGCCGAGGCTGATCGAGTAGCCCCGCTCGACCTCCTCGGGGGCGTGGTCGGTGAGTGTGGTCCCTTCCTTGGTGGTGCCGTGGCGCCGACTGGTTCCGGACACGAAAGCCAGCGCATCGACCAAGGTGGTCTTGCCGCTGGCTCCGTGTCCGACTACCGCCACGTTACGAATATCCGTCGCGAGATATTCACGCATGAATGGGTCTCCCATGGTGAAGCGTTGGCATTGGGAGACGCTGTCGCCCGTGTATGGCTGCGTCAAGAAGCGGGAACAAGTACGCGGGCCGTCCCGAAAGGGAACGGCCCGCGTTACAACACTCCGACAAGTCAGTGTGGTTCGCTCAGTCTCCGTCGTTGTCGTATTCGATGCCGTCGGCCTGGCGATAGCTATCGAGGAGCGCATCGATGCGAGCGCCGGCACCTGCGGGGAGCATGCTCAGGGGAGCTATGGAGAAGCTGATGGCGCGGTGGGTCCCTTCGGGCCAGTCGGGCATCAGCAAGCCGGCCACCAGTCGGCGGATGGCCGCACCAGACTCGACCAGAAGTCGTTCGGCCGTTTTCTGGAGGGTCGCGAACGGAATGGCCAGATCGTTGGTGACCAGATGACCGGTGATGTCATCTCGCCATGCGGCGTCGCCAACGGCGCCACGTTCTGGCCACAGTGCAACATGCCGGATTGTCGCCGAACGCTCTCCGGGCTCACGATGGGCTTCGACCGCTGCCGCCAACGCGAGGGCCAGCGACTCGGGGGTGGCGTCTCCGAAGAGCGTAACCACGTCCCGAGAGGGGCGCTCTGAGTTGAGCGGCGACGGCACGGAGTTCACGTGTGCCAGCACCGTCGAGTGTTCGGGGCGATCCTCGAGCATTACGAGGACGTCCATCTCGCCTCCTTCTCATTGACCTTGCTCTCGGCGATCCGGGACGGGCCGGTGTGTCCGTCGCAGTAACCGGGGCAGAGGTCCTCAAGCAGTGTGACCCCACAAACGCGACATCGGCCACACCGGGAACATGACGTTCCGATTACGTGACAAAGACCCGCGGAATTTCCTGAAGCCCGGAGTCAGCGTCCGTCGCGCGTAAGGACCACCCCCGCAATGAACGCACCAGCGAGGAGGGCGAGGAAGAACGCGGTCTGCGCGGAGGTGAGCGCGGCGAAGGCGACGGCCCCAAGGGCGCCGGGAACCACGGTGCTGGCGAGTGCACCGAGGAAGAGGACGAAGAGCAGCGCTCCGGCCGCGAGGCTCGTCCCCCGGAGGCGCGTGGCGGCGATGCTGAAGCAGAACCCCCAGAGCGTCATCCAGAAGAAATGCGCCACGCCGCCCACCGCCAGCGATAGCGCTACCGGCGGGGAGCCGAAGCGCCACGTGGACAGGAGGGCACGCCCCCCGAGTTCGAAGGCGAGAGAGGCCGACTGGTGGCGCAGCCCCAGTCCCATCAACGCTCCCGCGGTGACGGCTCCTCCCAGGAGGCCGATCGGGAAGCCGGATCGAAGTCGGTCAGCTAGCACAGCCGAAAGGAATCGACCGGGGGGCTGACACTCAAGGGGCGGCGGTGCTTGCTCTGGCCCCGGTTCCGCATTATGACTCAGCGAGCTTCAACCCCCACGCCATATGGAAGGCTCCACAGCTGCGCAGCAGGTCTCGATACTTGTGGTGGAGGACCGTCGGGAGGTGCTCGAGGTCTTGCAACGCACGCTGACCGACAACGGCTACCGTGTGATCACGGCGATGGATGGCGAGACCGGTCTGAAACTCGCGCTCGACGAGCAGCCGGCGCTCATCATTCTCGACATCGGCCTGCCGAAACGCAGCGGGCTGTCGGTCGCGCAGGAGCTGCGCGCGCGCGCCTTCACCGCCCCGGTGTTGATGCTCACCGCCCGCGACACGGTGACCGACAAGGTGAAGGGGTTCGAAGCGGGCGCCGATGACTATCTCGCGAAGCCGTTCGACTACGACGAGCTGCTCGCCAGGGTGCGGGCGCTCCTGCGTCGATCCACGATGCTGAATGAGGAGACGTTGCTGCGCGTGGGGGACCTGGCGATCAATCCCTTGACCCGCGACGTCGTCCGCGGCGACCGGGCGATCTCACTCACCCAGAAGGAGTACGCGTTGCTGGAGTATCTCG
>JBDTUA010000174.1:0-10398 GCA_040007995.1 Gemmatimonadota bacterium
GGCGCACGGGTGCTGACGCACTGCAACGCCGGGGCGCTCGCGACCGGTGGAATCGGGACGGCGCTCGCCCCGGTGTACCGGGCCATTCGCGACGGGCGGCGCGTGGCGGTGTATGCCGACGAGACGCGCCCCTTGTTGCAGGGGAGCCGACTGACGGCCTGGGAGCTGCGACGCGCCAATGTGCCGGTGACGGTCATCGCTGACAGCATGGCCGCTTCATTGATGTCGCTTGGAGCGATCGACCTGGTGCTCGTCGGGGCCGATCGCATTGCCGCGAACGGCGATGTGGCGAACAAGATCGGGACGTACGGGGTGGCGGTGCTCGCGCACTATCACGGGATCCCGTTTTACGTGGCCGCGCCCTCGTCCACCATCGACGCGTCGACGCCCACGGGGCGCGAGATCATCATCGAGCAGCGCGGCCGGGAGGAGATCATCCAAGTGCTCGGTTCGGCGTCCGCTCCGCACGACGTCGCAGTGTGCAACCCGGCCTTCGACGTGACGCCGGCGCACCTGGTCAGCGCGATCGTGACCGACCGAGGGATCGTGCGGCGGCCGTACGATTTTCGGGCCGGTTGGGAGGATCGGGTGCGGGGGTAGGATGGGGAGGTGGTGGGGCGTGAGACCGGCGGGGAATTGGTGGTCCGTGGGCCCCCCCCGATAAGAACATCGCTCCTCCACCCCGGTTCTCCTTCATCAATTACCCGCACCCGGCACCATCGGATCTCCTATTCTCGTCTTCTCGCCCTCTCCACATGAAATCCATCCTCGCCATCGACCAAGGCACCACAGGCTCGACCTGTCTCGTTCTCCGAGCCGACGGGACGATTGCAGGACGCGCATACCGCGAGATCACCCAGTACTACCCGCAGCCGGGGTGGGTCGAGCACGACGCCAACGAGATTTTTCGGCAGACGCGCGACGCCGCCCGTGAGGCGATTGCGCAGGCAGGAAGCACGCCGGACGCGATTGGAATCGTCAACCAGCGGGAGACAATCGTCGTCTGGGATCGCTCATCGGGACGACCCGTCTCCCGCGCCATCGTGTGGCAGGATCGTCGCACCTCCGCGCGGTGCGCCGAACTCGCGCCGCAGGCGAACGAGATCGCGCGTCGCACCGGCTTGGTCATCGACCCGTACTTCTCGGCGACCAAGCTCGAATGGCTCCTTCGCGATGAGGCACTGGCCCGCCGAGCCGTCGCCGGCGAACTGCTGGCCGGGACGATAGACGCCTGGCTGATCTGGAAGTTGACCGGGGGCGCGGTGCACGCTACCGACGCCACCAACGCCTCGCGTACGATGCTGTACGATATCGACGCTGGCGCGTGGAGCCCCGAGCTGTGTGCCCTCTTCGGCGTTCCCATGGGAATGCTTCCCGACGTGCGACACTCGTCGGGGAGCTTCGGCGAGGCGCAGGCCGAGCATCTCGGGGTCACGATTCCCATTTGCGGCGTCGCAGGCGACCAGCAGTCGGCGCTCTACGGGCAGGGGTGCTGGTCGCCCGGCGAGGGGAAGAACACTTACGGTACCGGTGCCTTCCTCCTGTTCAACGCCGGGACGACGCGCCCAAAGGGCGGGGGAGGGCTCCTCACCACGATCGCCTGCGACGCGCGCGGGAACCCGGTCTACGCGCTCGAGGCAGCGATCTTCATCGCCGGCGCCGCCGTGCAGTGGTTGCGGGATGGATTGCAGCTGCTCGACACGGCCGCCGACAGCGAGGCGATCGCCCGCTCCGTCGACTCAACTGACGGCGTCTACTTCGTCCCCGCCCTCGTGGGACTCGGCGCGCCGCACTGGGCCCCCGAGGCCCGCGGGACGATCGTCGGCATCACGCGCGGGACGACCCGGGCGCACCTGGTCCGGGCGGCGCTCGAGTCGATGGCCTACAGCACCGCCGATGTGGTGGCGATGGTGCGACAGCAGGGAGTCGTGCTCGACCGGCTGCGGGTGGACGGCGGTGCGACCTCGAACGACTGGCTGATGCAGTGCCAGGCCGACGTATTGCAGGTGACGGTGGAGCGACCCGCCATGATCGAGACGACTGCGTTAGGCGCCGCCGGGCTGGCGGGGATCGCCGCCGGCGTCTGGACGACGCCCGAGGCATTCCTGGCGTCGCGCGACTTCACGCGATTCGAGCCCCGTCGCTCCCGCGCCGAGGTCACCGCGGAGTACGCCGGCTGGCAGCGCGCGGTGCGTGCGGCGCTCGCGTGGGCGTCCGACACCGGCGCGTGAGGCACGGCGATGCACCTGGCACTCGCCTTGGTCCTCTCGTTCGGCGGTCCGCCACAGGATCGCTGGTTCGGCCGCGACAAGTTCAAGCACTTTGCCGCCGCTGCGCTGATCCAGTCCGCCGGCTATATGGCCTTTCATCGCCGCGACGTCGCACGCGGGACAGCGCTGTGGCGCGCCAGTGCGGTCACTGCCACAATATCGTTAGGGAAGGAGGTCGTCGATCGCCAGCACGGGCGCCAATTCAGCGTGCGCGACCTGGCGTGGGACGTAGCTGGCGCGGGGACGGCGACTCTCGCCATCATTCAGGCGACGCGGAAGTAGCCGCGACGCCGCTGCCGGGCCCTTGCCCCCTTGCTCAATGACTGCCGACGACGACATCCCGCGCGAACAGCGGAAGAACGTCCTGCTCCGGATGCTGATCGACGATATGCTCGAACAGGTCCGCGAGCTGCACAAGAACGCCGGCCCGTGGCCCCCAGACGAGCGGGCCGGCGCCGAGGCGGCGCTCGAACGGATCATGACGCAGGTGCGGCAGGAGGCGCTCCGTCGCGACGATGCCTGACGACATGACCGCGCGATGGTCGTCCTGACATGGCGACACTTGGACTGATGGCCAGCTGGGCGAGTGCACTCTTCGGGGGGTGGGCGCTCGTGTGCGGACTCGCGGCAGACACGTCGACGCATCCCTTCCGCCGGTCCGCGGCGCGCGCGCTGGCCGCGAGCGCCGTGGCCGCGCTCGTTGCGTCGGGAGCGCTCCTCGTCCTACTTGTCACCGGCGATGTCACGATCAACTACGTCGCGCGCAGCATTTCCACCAACCTCGACACGCCGTACCGCCTCGTCGCTTTGTGGAACCTTCCCGCCGGGGCGGTCCTGCCATCTGCGGCACTTGTCGCGGCTACCGGCTGGCTCGTGGGCCGGCGCGCCACCTCTGCCTTGGGTACCGCATCGACTGGGGCGATCGTCGTCGCATTGTGCGCAGCGTCGCTGGCCGCGGCTCCATTCTCGACGCTTCCCTGGCGCCCGACTGACGGGCTCGGACTCGCGCCGGATCTCCAGCGGCCGCTTTCGGTCGTTGGGGTCGTGGCACTCACACTGGCCGTCGCGGGAGCCGCCGCCCTGGTGGCGCGTGCCGCCGAACACCTCGCGCATGATCCCGGAGCAGCGCGTCCCGACGTCATCGCCGCGGGTGCTGTCGGGCGCGAGGCTCGCGAGGCTCGCGAGGCTCGCGAGGCTCGCGAGGATGGCGCGGCACCGATGATCCTGACGCTGGCATTCCTCGCGCTCTGCATGTGGGCGACGGCGCGTGGGAGCTTCGAAGCCGGAGGCACGCCGTCGCCGTCTCCCCTTGCCGCGCGGCACGGCGCACTCGGTGCCTCGCTTGCGGCGCTGGTCCTTGCGTGGCGCGCGCGCCGGGGTGGGGCGGCG
Source organism: Gemmatimonadota bacterium (assembly GCA_040007995.1). GTDB lineage: Bacteria > Gemmatimonadota > Gemmatimonadetes > Gemmatimonadales > Gemmatimonadaceae > SCN-70-22. Next base: position 3,660 of record JBDTUA010000174.1, read on the forward strand.
GCCGCATTCGCAGGCGCGCTCGGCGCGCTCGGTGTGCTGAGCGCCGTGCTGCTCGGTGCCTTACCGCGATCGGGTGCCGGGTGGGCGGTGGCCGCGTTCGCCATGGTGTCGCTCGGCGCTGCGACCATGGGTGCGGTCGTCGCGGCGTTAGGCGAGCGCGGGATCGTGACGCGTGTGCTGGGCGTCACAGCGTCGCTGGTCCTGGGCGCGGCCGGCGCCGCGACATTGTGGCTGACCGACACGGGCGGCAGCGGAATGAACGTCCCCGCGCAGTTGCTCCTGATCGGCGGCGGACTCGCGATCGTCGCGGCTGAGGCATCGGCCGAGTTGGCGCGCGAAGGCCGGAAGCAGTGGCTCACCCTGGCCATGTTCGCCGCGGCCGGCGCACTCGCGATGGCGATGGCGCCGTCGTCGGCCCCGGTGTCCGCACTGGCCATCGGCTGGAGCCTGCTGGCGGGAGCGTCGACCGGTGCGGCGATCAGTCGACTCCTCCACCCTCCCGTTTCGGGCGATCGTGTGCGCGGCCCGATCCTCGCCTTGGCTGTTGCCTTGGCGGCGCTAGGCGCTGCGGGAGAAGGGTGGGCGCGTCTCTCCGTTGCGACGCTCGCGAGCGGTGCCACGGCGATGGTGGCGGCGCCGATCGGCGCACCGTTCTCCCTCGCGCATCAGGGCATCTCGCGTTACGAGGATGGCAACGCCCACGTTGAGGCGCTCGCGCTGGAGGCATCGCGCAGCCACCGCCCGCTAGCGCTCCTCTCGACCGACCGTCGTGAATATGTCGACAGCCGCGAGGAGCTCCTCGGTCCAGCCAATCGACGCCCTGCGCTGCTGACGACGCCACTCCAGGAATTGCGCGTGCACCTCGACGACGTGGCCGTCGACGAAGGGGCAACATTGCGGCTGGCGGTGGTTCCGTTCACGCTGGCGTGGATTGGCGCACTGGCCTGCCTCGTGGTACTGTCGGCGACGTTGTTCGTCCCGGGCATGGCTCGGCGTTCCCTCCCAGCTTCCAGCGACATCGCGTTGGCATGACACCCTTATTCATCGGTATCGTCCTCATTGTCGGAGGGATCGCATTCGCTGCGGCTCCGTTCTTCCGTCGAGAGAATCGCAGGAACGTGAGAGTGGAGGAAACGGGTGAGCGGGCACCGCGACATCCAGACGATGCTTCGGAGTCCGCGACCGCACGGCCATCCTCACAGCGGCCCGTGCCAGCGACGACGCCCCGAGCAGATGTCGCGACCGCCATCGAGGAACTCGAGTTCGACCGCGCGATGGGCAAGATGAGCGAGAACGACTATCAGGAGTTGCGCGCGGCGCTTGAGCGAAGCGCACCCGCGGCGCCGCCAGCGCCGCAGGACACCGCAGACCTCGTCGGTGTGTCGGTGTCCCACACGCCCTCGCCAGCGCCGCCATCTTCGTCAGCGCTACCGGTCGCAGCGGCGTCCCCCGTCGGGGACGTTGCGGACGAGGCAGAACGGCTCGTCGATGCGCTGCGAACGCACGTGGTGAGCTGCGCGGACTGCGGACCACGTCCCGAGCCGGACGCGGCATACTGCTCCAACTGCGGAATGGCGCTATCTGCCTGTCCCCACTGCGGTCATTCGATCGCCCAGACAGTCGCTCGCTTCTGCGATCGATGCGGCACGGCGCTGACGCGCTGAGCGCCGTGTCGGACCTGCAGGCCTAACGTTCGAGCAGTTCCAGCCGACGCTGCGCCATCCGAAGGGGCACGAAGGTGGCGATAAGGCACAATAAGGCGGCCAACCCGAACCCGATGATCATGTCAGTCGGATCGACGGCGTCGGGCGCACCATACAGGCGTGTCGTGAGGTAGCCATACACCGGGCGCGCCTCGAGGTAGATGACGCCCCCGATTACCAGCACCGCGGTCATCATGAACATCAACCCGCCGAACGACGTCGGGATCTGCGCCGCGTTCTCGGTCTCGAAGCGCGGGTAGAGCGTCCCGAAGCCGACCGCGAGCCCGGCGATCGCAAAGGTCAGCAGCGTGATCGATCCCACCGACACGGCGAACATGAAGGCGCTCACATGCAGCAGCGTGTTGGTCACCGCCACGATCGCCAGCGCGAGAACGAGCAGCGGGACCGTTCCGACCCAGAATTTCGACCAGAGCAGGTCGCGCATCGAGAGCGGACTCGATCGCAGCAGCCACCAGGACCGCCCCTCGAGGCTCACGCCGGGAAAGAGGAATCGCGCGGCGATCGAGGCGAGGACGAATCCGGCCAGCCCCAGGTTGAGGAATGGGATCAGATTGACGATGAAGAAGGTGATCCCGTCGCCGGTCAACGGAAGGAACTTGATGTTGACCACGTACACGACCACAAGGACCGCGAGCAGGATCAGCTGCGACCACTGCGTCGTGTCGCGGAAGAAGACGCGCACTTCCTTGAGGATCAGTTCGCGGCGCAGCGTCCCCCACGGCGTCAGGGCGCGCGCCAGCACACTCGGTTTCCCTGTCGAGCGGACCGATTGCTGGGCGCTCTCCTGCGCCTTGGTGAAGCCGATCGGGTAGAGCAACCTGTGCAGCACGGCCCCGAGCACGACGAAGGCGGCGGCAGTTGACCAAAGCAGGTACAGCGGGAGCCAATCGACGTGTCCCGTGAGCCATCCCATGATCGTCCGCTGCAGCCACTCGCTCGGCAGCGCCGGAGACGTGGGCCCGCGCAGGACGGAGATGAACTCCACCAGCGAACGAAACCCTTCGGGTCGCGCCAGCTGCTCGGGCCGCATCAGGCGGATCAGGACGACGACCCCCGCTCCCGCTATCACCGTGATCACCGACAGGATGTCGCGCGTGCGCCTGGCGGGAAAGACGTTGACCAGCACGAGGGTGATCGCGCTCCCGATCACCGAAGGAAGGATGAGAAAGGGGATGAACGCGGCGATCGCCACCAGCGGAAAGAGGAGCCCACCCTCGTAGGCGAAGCCATATGCGCTGAAGATCGGGATCGCCAGCAGCACCACCATCCAGCTCGAGTGCAGCGTCGTCTCGAACAGCTTGGCACCGTACAGCGTCAGCCAATCGACCGGCGCGGAGACGAGCAGGTCGAGATCGCGGGCCAGGAAGAAGGACGACAGCGACGTGATGATGTTCGACAGGAGCAGAATCGAGACGAACGAGAGCAGGAGCACGCCGAGCAGCTTCCCCGCCAGCAGCGCGCCGATCTCCTCGACGCCCTTGAAGTATGCGAGCACGCGATACAGCGCGCCGAAGGCAAACGCCCAGAAGCCGAGCCCGACCACCCCCATCATGGCATAGCGCGCGGCGCGCCCCTTCTCGGCGGTGGCCGACCGGGCACGCGCCGTCTGCCACTTGGGGCTAAGCAGGTGCCAGATCCTTGCGCGCCCGGCGGACGCCGAGACGACCGCATTCACGACGGGCGTGTAGCGGGGGCGATCGCCGCCGACACGCACGAAGCGTCCCGACGCAGGGAGCGACCGGTCCACATTCGACGGGTCGGGCCCCGCGGGCAGCGGCACCGGCGGATCGTTAGGCATCCAGCACCTCGACGAATCCGCGGGCCGCATTCTCGCCGGTCAGCCGCAGGAATATCTCCTCCAGCCCTTCATCGCCCCGCTCCGCGTTCTCGCGCAGGTCGTCCATGGTCCCGCACGCCCGGATCTTTCCCGTCTGGATGATCCCGATGCGGTCGCACATCGTCTGGGCGACCTCGAGGGTGTGCGTAGACATCATGATCGTGTGCCCGCGTCGCGTGTACTCGCGGAACAGGTCCTTGAGCGTCTTCGCCGCCTTCGGGTCGAGCCCGACCATCGGTTCGTCCACCACGATCACGTCTGGTCGATGCACAAAGGCGCTGGAGATGATCAGCTTCTGGCGCATGCCGTGCGAGTAGGACTCCACCAGTTCGTCGCGCCAATCCTCGAGGTCGAACAGGGCGAGCAGTTCGCGCGCTCGGTGCTCGATCGTGGGTCCATCCTCGCGATACAACCCGGCGACGAAGCGAAGGAACTCCATCCCTGTCAGCTTCTCGTAGATGAAGGGGCGGTCGGGGATGAAGCCCAGCCGGGCCTTCGCCGCCATCGGGTCGAGTGACAGGTCGATCCCCGCGATGCGCACCGTCCCCGCCGATGGGCGCAGGATCCCCGCGATCATCCGAAGCGTCGTCGTCTTCCCGGCGCCGTTGGGGCCAAGGAAGCCGAAGAGCTCCCCTTTCGGAACGAAGAGGTCGATCGAGTCGACGGCCACGAAGCTGCCATACTTCTTGGAAAGGGCGGAGAGTTCAATCATCGCGAGTTTGGGCGACCGTCCCGGAAAGGACGTCGATGTGGACGCGCCCGATCAGGCGCGCGAGTTCAGGCTGTAGCGCCAGCCCGCTGACGAGCAGGCGCACGTGGGAGGCGTCTGTCGGGAACTGGTCGAACGCCGGGTCGACGCCAACCCAATGCTGCAGCAGGACTTCTCCCCACGCGTGGTACGCGAACCTGCCATCGATCGACAGAAGGCCGCTGACGGTGCGTGCAGGGATCCCCGCTGCGCGAGCCAGCGCGACGAAAAGCTGCGCGCGCTCCTCGACGTCCCCCTGGCGTGCTCGAAGGGTGGCGAGGGCACTCGGCAGCGCCGCCCCAGACCCCGCCGCCATCGAGTCGTGAACCCAGGCAGCGATCCGGCGCGCGACGACGTCTGCCATCGCGTCGCGCCCCTTGAGTCGCCGGGCCATTGCTGCCACGTCGGGGTGGTCGACCTCCAGCAGCGGTTCCGCCCGTAGCTCGCGACCGAACTGCTGTCGCACGGCGCGTCCGGGAGGGAGCGGAAACGAAGGGCGAAGCGCCGCAACGCCGTCGCGAATAATGAAGATCGAATCGCCGTGCACCTGCTGGGTCCCGCCATTCGCCGCGAACCGCATGAGCTCCGTGCCGACGATCCGGATGCGCAACGTGTCGAGCTGGCGCCATCCCGTCGGGACCGACTCGCTTCGCGGTCCGGTTCCGCGCGGCTCATCCGACATTTCCATTGTGTGCGGATCGTGACCTACCCGCCGAGCGCTTCCCGTGCGCCAGTTTTCGAAGGCGACTTCGTATGCGGTCCGCCGCATCGAAAGTCCGGCGATCGTACGGACGGCGATTATCCGCCCCTGTTCGTCAATCCAGCTGTCGAAGTTTCCGCCGGAGTCAGCGACGACATGAACGGCTCGCACCGTGTCGGCATGCGCACCGAGCCAGCGCTTCGCATCCTCACTGAATGCCGCACTGTCCACGACGACGAAGAGCGATTCGGCGGCGACACGAAGGGAAAGCGAGCGCAGCTGCAGCGCGACGGGGTCGAAGATGTCCATCCGGTAGCGTCGCCCGACCGATGGGGGATCGCCTAACGCGACGACGAGTGGTACCAGCGTAGGCAGGAGCAGCGGCGCCGAGAGGCGCACACGCGACGTGTCGCCCGCACGTCCGGCGCGGCTCACCACATACTCCAGCAGTGTGTCGCCCACCGTGCGTCCAGTCGCACGCATCGCCTGCGAATCGCTGCCAAAGGAGACGGTGAACTCGCGCAGTGCCAGCGCCCGCGACAGCTTGACGACCGACTGCGCCGTCGTCCGCTGTTTGACACCTCGGATCGGGAGGTCGGCGACGAAGTAGTCCGTCACCTGCAACGCGCTCGGGATCGTATCGATCGTGCTCGACGCGAAGCCGACGTGGCGTCCCCCCGCTTCCACGGCGAAATAGGTCGCGCCCGGCCCCACCCGCGCGGCGATCTCCGCCAGCTTGGCGCGAGGTGATCTGGACAACTCGCGCTGGGCGTACACGGCGATCCCCACCCCCCAGGCGCCGAGGATGCCGAGGGCGAGCAGTCCGCGCCCCGTCATGCCGGCCGTTCGGTGTACGAAATCGCCGCGCGGAAGGCGTCCGCCTCCCATTCATTCTCCACGACGATGGTCACCTCGGACGGGCGCGCGCGACGCTCGGCGTGCAGGCGCAGCGCCGTGAGCATCATCCTGGCCGCGTCTTCAACGTCGAGGTTCCCCGCTCCCAGGCCGAAGGGTGCGATCGCCAGCGCCTCCACGGCAAAGTCGTGCGCCCGCTGCAGGGCGCTTGCGGTCGCGCGCCGCACGCCGTCGCGCGAGACCGCCTCCGTCTCCGTCGACACGACGGCGTGAATCATGAAGTCAGCCTTCACCGCACCGCCTCCCGTCACGACAGCCGCCCCCACCTCAAGCGGGTGTTGCATCTGCAGCTGCCGGAGCAGCCCGTCTCCCGCTGCGACTTCGAGGCGCCGAATCACCGGCGTCACGGCGCGCAACTCGGCGTTGACCGGCCGCGCGACGGCGTCAGCCGCCACGAAGGCCAGGTCGTCGATGGAGACCGCGATCTGCATCAGGATGCGGCGCGGGAGTGGGTGAGCTGATGGAAGGGCGCGCGACGAAGGCGCCTCACGGGAGCAGCGCCATCGACGTCTCGTCGTTGATCCAGTTGACGTACTTTTCCAGTCCCCATCTCACCTCGAGCGCCAGAAGCTCTGGCACCTTGTATGGATGCAGTTCGGAGAAGGCACGCTCGATGGCATGGAGGACGGCTGAGCGCGTTTTCATAAGCACGACCGTTTCCTGTTCGTCAGCGATCTTCCCTTCCCAGCGATAAAGCGAGCGCGACCCAGGAAGGAGCGTTCCGCAGGCGATGAGGCGTCGTTCGAGCAGGGCGCGCACGAGCGCGGCCCCCTCGTCGGCCGAGGCCACGGTCGTCAGGACGACGACGGCATCTG
>JBDTUA010000175.1:0-10378 GCA_040007995.1 Gemmatimonadota bacterium
CCACAATCCGTAGACTCCGACGGCGAGTCCGCCGATCGAGATCAGGGTGCCGGCGTCTCCTCCGATAAGCAGTCCACCGACGAACGCCGCGCCGCCGACGATCGCCAGCGCCTCGCCGCGGCCGGCGCGCGGGGGTGCGGCCACTGGGAGAAGGGGGACGTCGCTCGTCAACTCCACGTGCACCCCCGCGACACTCGATGCGCGGCGAGGACCGAGCAACTCGACCGACGTCGACGTCGTGATAGGCGATGTTGACCGCGGCACAGCCTCAGGGGACGGTGCGACGCTTCCTGCGGAGAACGGGGAAGCGGGGCGCGTGAGGGCGGAACCCTGTGCCTCTACGCGTGCCGTGTTGACGGAAGCGGCCAGGGCAACAGTTGTCAGGGCGGCGGCGAGGCGGAGGGCGGAGCGCACGGTCATGGTAAGCGAGGGAGTAGGAAGTGATCGGGGGCCGTCCGCCGACAGCAGGGCGGAGTGCCGTTCGAATGATACCTCGACTGCAGACGCTCGATCCGTTGGCGCAAGTTTGCGGACATCCGGCGGCGATCCGGACGGTAGTCCTGCGATGCGACAGTTCCGAACGGTCTCGCGCTAAACTACGGTGTATACAGAGGAGTTGGCCGCGCATCCTGCTAGCGGCCGCGCTCGCTCGCACGCTATACTATTGCTCCTGACGCCTGACGAGAGAAACGATGCCAACGCCCCCGAAGAAGATCCGCAAGCAGTACAGCAACACCGAGTATCCCGATGTGATCCTGCGGTTCGAAGACGGGCATGAGATTCACGTGCCGAAGGGATCGACCAAGTCCTTCGATTGTTACGACGGCGAGCGCGTGAAGATCCTCGCCAAGTACGATCCGACCTCGGCGGAGCGGGAGAAGGTGGACACGCTGCGCGCCGAGCAGTTCCCGGACGCGACGGCGTGACGCCCCGGACGGTCGCCTCGGCGCTCGTCCTTCTGCTGCTGACTGTTGGCGGCGCCGCAGCGCAGGCGCCGCCTGTTGTGTCGTACCCGTCCGTCGACAGCGCCGCCTTGCGGCGGGCGCTCGATCGGGTCGCCGATGCACATCACGGCGTCGTTGGCTACGCGATCCGTGATCTCGACGACGGCGTGGCCATCGCGCGCCGGGGCGACGAGACTTTTCCCACGGCGTCGCTGATCAAGGTTCCGATCCTCGTGACCGTGTTCGACCTGGTGCAGAAGGGGACGCTCTCTCTCGACGACCGGCTGACCCTCCTCCGCATCGACAAGGTCCCCGGCTCGGGCACGCTGCAGTTCATGCACGACGGGATCGAACTGACCGTGCGCGACGCGGCGTGGCTGATGTCGACGATCAGCGACAACACCGCGACCAACCTCCTGCTCGATCGCATCATCATACGCCGGGTCTGGGAGAAGATGGAGTCGCTCGGTCTCCCTCACTCCAAGGTTCACTCGAAGTCCTTTCTCCGGATCTCGAGCGTGGCGATGGACTCGTCGGTCAAGTACGGCTTGGGCGTCACCACGCCTAACGAAATGGCGCGCTTGTTCGAGTTGATGGCCCGGGGCAAGGCTGTCTCCCCCGCGGCCGACTCCACGATGCTCGACATCCTCGAGCATAACGAGGACGGCGCGCTCCTCCAGCGCTATGCCGGCGGCGTGCGCGCGGCTCACAAGACGGGGGCCACCGACGACGTCCGCACCGAGTGTTCGCTCTTTTACCTGCGGCACCGCGTCGTGGCCTGCGTCCTGACGAAAGAGAACGCCGATACCCGCTGGGCCCTCGACTCGGAACCGCAGGTGACGATGGCGCGCATGGGAGAGCAGATCGTGCAGGCCTACGGCTCGGCACCCTCCCCCCGATGATCCGTCTCACCGCCGAGGTGGCGGACGCCATGCAGCGTGGCGTTGGTGTGGTCGCGCTGGAGAGCTCCGTGCTCGCGCAGGGGCTCCCGATCCCCGCCAACCGATCGGCCGCCGAGCGCATGGTGTTCGCCGTGCGCGCCGGGGGCGCAGTCCCCGCGATCACCGCCGTGGTCGACGGTGTCCCGGCAATCGGTCTCACGCCCGAAGAACTCGAGCGATTCCTCGCCCGCGAGGGGATCGCCAAGGTCAGCGCACGCGACCTCGCCGCGGCGACGGCGCAGGGGAGGAGTGGCGCGACGACAGTTGCGGGCACGCTGGCGCTAATTGCACGCAGCGACGTGCGTGTTTTCGCCACGGGAGGCATCGGTGGTGTGCATCGCGAACCGGCGTTCGATGAGTCGGCCGACCTCGTGGAACTCGCCCGCACGCCGTGCGTGGTGGTGTGCGCGGGTGCCAAGTCAATCCTCGACCTGCCGGCAACGCTCGAGCGCCTCGAGTCGCTGTCCGTTCCCGTCATCGGCTATCGATGCCGGGAATTCCCAGCCTTCTTCTCCATGTCGAGCGGACTCCCGGTGACGACGACTGTCGAGAGCGTGGCCGAGATCGCGGCGATCGAACGCGCGCAGCGGCGGCTCGGGCGCAGGGAGGCGCTGCTCGTGGTGCAGCCCCCGCCTGCCGCCTTCGCACTCGACGCCGCGGAGATGGAGTCGGTCATCGCCGAGGCGTTGCGTGCCGCCGCCGCGGCCCATCTCCGCGGCGCTGCGGTCACGCCCTTCCTCCTGTCCCACGTGGAACAAGCGACGGGCGGTCGCTCCCGAGCAGCGAACCTTGCCCTACTGGAGGCCAACGCTGCACTCGCGGGCGGCATCGCCGTCGCCCTGGCAGGGCCGGAGCGATCCCTCGTGCCGTCTCCCCGCCCATATGCGTCCTGAAGGGGTGGCTGGCTGAGGCGAAGTGCCTGGCGAGTCGCTAGTTTCCGAAAGGGCGCGCGAGACGTGCGTGCCCATCACCACGCTGTACGTTCTGCGAACGAGAGTATTGAACCACACGCGTTCGGAATGGTACAATAGGCCAGCACGCTCGAAGCGGAGGAAGTTCGAGAGATGCCGACTCCATTCCTGAGTTCTGAGGAGTACGATGAGCGCGCTCATCAGCTCTACAACGAGGGGCAGTACGATGAGGCGCTCGACGTCCTTCGCGAGGGGCTCGCGCTCTATCCGCACGCGGTAGAACTGCATGTGGGGGTCGGCTACGCCCGTCTGGCCCGCGAGGAGTACGCGTGGGCGCGGCGCAGCTTCGAGGAGGCCCTCGTACTCGATCCTGAGCACGAGGATGCGCTCGCCGGGTTGGGCGAGGTCCTGCTCAAGCTGGGACTCGAGGATGCGGCGCGGAAGGCGTTCCACACGACGCTCGCGTTAGGGTACGAGGACGACCTCGAGCTGATGCTGCAGATCGGGCGAGCCCTCTTCCGCGAGGGATTGATCGACGATGCCCGCGAGTACTTCGAGGTGGCGATGCGCCAGGCGCCCGACTCCGCCGAGAGTGTGGCCCTGGTCGGATACTCGCAGCACCGACTCGGCGATGACGACGGCGCGATCACCACGTTGCGCCGGTCGTTGCAGCTCGACCCCGATCACGCCGAGGCGCGCATCTATCTCGGTAACATCCTCTACGACCGCGGCGAGTACGAAGCCGCGCTCTACCACCTCGACCGCTCGAAGCCTGAGGATCACTGGGACGAGTTGGGTATCTGGCGGCTGATGGAACTCAAGAAGTCGGTCCATCGCCTCCCCGACGACGATGCCGAGATCCGGAAGTGGGCGGAGCGCCTGACGGAGTTGGCCGGCGAGCCGGACGACATCGATGAGATGCTGGCCGAGATCGAGCAGCGCGCGCTCGAGGAGGAGCAACACGACGTCAAGCAACTCGAGCTCTTCGGGACGATGCTGAGCGAGTTCGCCGAACGGAAGCGGGAGTCGAGCGCGCACCGCATCATGACGCGCGACGGCCGCGCGTTCGACGGGAGCTGGGATGACATCGTGCGGCAGATGCGCGATGGCAACCTGACGTTCACCGGACGTTCGATCCAGGACTTCATGCTGAACGAGGCGCGGCGCGGATTCTCCCTCACCGGGATTGTCATTCCGACGGGCGACGCCGAAGCCTTCATTCGTGGTAGCGCGGACGCCGGGCTGCTGCGCATTCTCACATAAAACACCGACGATGCCAACCGATGGCCAGCGTGCGGCGCGGGCGGCGTTCGACGCGGCCCGCGTGTCGTTTGAGCGCCTGACGAGGGCGACGGACCCGCAGGAGCTCGCGACGTCGCTGGTCGACGCGTGGAGCGGGACCGAAGGCGCCCTGCGTGCCCTCGCGGGAACGGAGGCGCTCACCGGCGTCGCCGTCGTGCGCGAGCTGCGCCAGCGAAACCTGCTGGCGCTCGACGACGCGCACGCCTTCGTCGACTTCCACGCAGCGGCGGAGCGCTGCCACGACGCGAACTATATCCCGACGCCGGGTGATGTCGACTCGGCCCGCGCAGGGCAGGATCGCATGGAGCGCGTGCTCGCGCGGGACTACGGCGTCGTCGAGCCGCCTCCCGCGCCGTACGCGGGTCCGATCTCGACGCCGGCCATGCCGCGCGCCGCCGTAGATCCTCGGCCGGCGCCGCTCGATATCGCACCGGCCGCCAGGAGCAATGCGCTCGCGCTCGTACTGGTCGTGGTGGCGCTGCTGGCCGTTGTTGCCGCTGGTGGCTACTACTTCCGCCTTTTCTCGCGCGAGCCCGACGCCTTGCGCACCGGTCGTGCGGCCTTCGCTGCCGGCGATAAGCTCACCGCGCGCAACGCCTTCGCCGCCGCAGCCGGCCAGCAGCCGACGCTGGCGGAGCCGCACATCTATCTCGGTCGCATCGCCCGCGACGAAGGGAACCACCCGGCGGCCAGCGCCGAGTTGCGACGCGCCGTCGAACTCGAGCCGGACAACTATCTCGCCCATCGCGAACTGGCCGCCTATCTCCTCAGCTCCGGCCAGTTCGACCTCGCCCGCACGTTCTACCAGCGCGCCATCGAGCTGAACCCGAACGACAAGGTCTCGCAGGGCTACATGGCCTGCACCCTGCTGCGCCTGGGGCGCGGCGACCTCGCCCAACGCTTCTTCCAGCGCGCCGGCCTCGGGGAGTGGAGTGGGTGCCAGTCGGTGCTCCCGCCAGGAGCAATGTCGCCGACCGGTGCGGGCATACCGCCAGCTGCACCACCGCGCTGACGCCTGCGACTGGGCGGACCGGACGCCGTCGCACCGCCTCCGTTCCGTCCGCCTTCGCGTCTCGCGCGGATACCTCGCGCTCCCCTCGTCCCCCGGCAGATGCTTCAATCGCTCGATCCCGCCAAGGTCCATCGTACGGTCCTCGCCAATGGTCTCACGGTGCTGGTCCACGAAGACCATTCGGCGCCCGTGGCCGCGGTGGTCACCTATGTGAAGGCCGGCTACTTCGACGAGTCGGACGACGTGGTGGGAATCGCGCACGTGCTGGAGCACATGTACTTCAAGGGGACGCCCGGACGCGGTGTCGGCGAGGTCGCAAGGCAGACCAAGGCCAGCGGCGGCTACCTGAACGCGGCGACCATCTACGACCACACCTCGTACTACGCCGTCCTCCCCATCGAGGGCTTCGACGCGGGGCTCGCGATCCAGGCCGACGCGTACGCGAATTCGCTGATCGACGCCGACGAGCTTCGGCGCGAGCTCGAGGTCATCATCGAGGAGGCGAAGCGGAAGGAAGACAGCGCCGGCGCTATAACCACCGAGACGCTCTTCGAGCTACTGCACGACCGGCACCGCATCCGGCGCTGGCGCATCGGCCGGGAGGCACCGCTGCGCGCACTGCGGCGCGACCAGCTGCTCGGCTTCTACCGGAATTTTTATCGGCCGTCGAACACCATCCTCGTCATCGCCGGCGACGTGACGCCCGAGGAGCTTCTTCCACGCGTTCGGCAGCTGTACGGCCAGCTCGCCGACGGCGCGATCGTGCGGAGTGCGGGCAACGAGGAAACCACGCTGCCGGGACGTCGCTATCGTGAGCGCGATGGCGACATCGCGGAGACGCAGGTTGCCATCGGCTGGCGAACCCCAGGGACTCGCGACGCGGACACGCCGCTGCTCGATCTCGCGGCCGCCGTCCTTTCGTCGGGTCGTGCCTCGCGGCTGTATCGCGCGGTCCGCGAACGGCGACTCGCGTCGAGCGCCAGCGCCTACAACTACACGCCGACCGACCTCGGCGTCTTCGTGCTGCACGCGGAAGGACCGGCAGAGCGCGCTGCCGACGCCGCGCGGGCCATGTGGGCTGAACTCTGCTCGGTGCGCGACGTCGGCATCGAGGCCGGCGACCTGCGCCGAGCCCAGCGACTGTTCGAGTCGCGCTGGCTGCGCCGGCTGGAGACGATGGAAGGACAGGCGAATTTCCTTGCCGAGTGGGAGGCGTTAGGCGGATGGCAGTCGGGCGACGACTACGCCAACCGGATGCTCTCGGCCACGCCCGAGGACGTGCGTGCAGCGGTTCGTCGTCATCTCGATCCGGCGCAGGCGTCGATGATGGTGTATCGTCCGTCGTCTGCCCCTGTCTTCGCGAAGAACGCGGAGTCGGTTTTCGCCGCCCTCGACGGCGCTCCCGCTTCGACGCTCCCTGTCATCGAGCTTCCGGAAGCTCCGGACATCGCACGCGCCTCAGCGGCGCTCAGTGTCGAGCGGGTGCACGGCGCGATCTCGGTCTTCCGCACCGCGCGCGGCGTACCCATTCTCGTCAGGCGCAAGCCGGGCGCGCCTATCGTGCACCTGGGGCTCTACGCGTTGGGCGGTACGTCGCTTGAATCGGCGGAACAGGCGGGGATCGCCACCCTGCTTGCCCGCACGACGCTCAAGGGGACCGGACGTCGCTCCGCCGAAGTCATCGCGCTCGAGACGGAGCTGCTCGGCGGCAGCATCACGCCAACCGTCACCAGCGACGGAACCGGGTGGACGCTCTCGGTCGCCGCCGCCCGCGTTGCGGCCGGGATCGACCTACTGGCCGACGTCGCCCTTGATCCCACCCTCCCGGACGGCGCCTTCGAGACGGAGCGCGCCGTCGCGCTGTCGCAACTCGCGCAGCTGCGCGACGACATGATGCGCTATCCGATCCGGCTCGCGACCGAAGCGGCCTTTCCCTCACATGCGTACGGGCGCGGCACCCTCGGCACCGAGGAATCGTTGCGGGCGACGACGGTCGAGGATGCACGGGCATGGCATGCGGCGCACGTGCGGCGCGCGCCATGCGTGCTCGCCGTCGTCGGTGACGTGGACGCGGAGGCGGTGGCCCGCCTGCTCGCCTCTGCCTTTGCCTCGCTGGAGTTTGAGGCCGCGCCGCCCCCGGTGATGCCGGCATGGCCAAATACGGTCGTGCAGCGCGTAGAGTCGCGCGACAAGGCCCAGACGGCGATGGCGCTGGCCTTTTCCGGACCGAGTCGGCGCGACGAATCACGGATCGCCGCGTCGATGATCGCCGGCGTGGCCAGCGGGTTGGGCGGGCGCTTCTTCGACCAGTTGCGGGACAAGCAGTCGCTGGCCTACACCGTCCACGCCTCTTCGAGCGACCGCGTCGCTGCCGGCATGTTTCTCTCCTACATCGCCACGTCGCCGGAACGGGAGGAGGAGGCTCGCGCTGGCCTCCTCCACGAATTTGCGCGACTACGCGACGACGTCGTGACCGACGAGGAGCTGCAGCGCGCGCGCACGTACGCGTTGGGGACGCACGCCATCGCGCAGCAGTCGGGAGGGAACGTGCTTGCGGAACTCGTCGACGCCTGGCTCTACGGAAGCGGGATCGAGGAACTCGACCGGTTCGCCGATCGCCTGCGCGCCGTCACGCCGGAGGCGATGCGCGCCCTCGCGCGCCAGCACTTCGATCCCGACCGGCGGGTCGAGGGGATCGTGCGCGGACGTGCAGCTGGCGACACGAACGCAGCAAACGCCCGCTAGCAGCCGCGGGCGTCGCTCGGGCGCCGTCGGCTGCGGTTAGGAGGTCGGCGGCTGGACGATCTTGCCGACGAACAGGACCGTTCCCGAGAGCCGTTCGCGAATGGCAAAGACGAACGGACGGTCGACGCGTACAACCATGCGCTGCGGCAGCGACACGACCCCTATCCCGACACCAGTAGCGGCAGCGGCTTCCGTCCCGATTTCGTTCACGTCGACGAACGTCTTCTGCTTCACGAAGCTGATGTACAGGTCGTGACCGGCCTCCGGCGCCAGGCGCGTGAAATCGGCTGCGCCGCCGTCAAAGGCGCGCTGCATCCCCATCGCCTGCAGGGGTGCATTCAGCGTCGCCTCCCACGAAAGCGAGAAGCGCGGCAGCGTGAGCTCGACCTCCATCGTGGCGAGCTGTTGCGCGAACGCCCAGCCGGTGGCGCCGAGTGAGTCGACCAGTGCGTTCACCGACTCTCCCTCCCGCGGCAGGATGACCGTCATCACGAAGGCGTCTCCGCCATACCCGAGCTCGACGACCGTACGACCATCGACCACGCCGGCGCGGGACATGGCGGTCCGGTGCATCATCGGCACCGAGATCGCACGTCCCGAGGCTGTCGCGAACGGCGCGTTCGCCGTCTGACTGCGATCGAAGGCCTGTCGCCAGTCCCCCTTGAAGTAGATGGCATTGACGAGCAGCATGACCAGGTCATCGGGGAGCGCGTTGACGATCGTCGGGATCTTCCCATCGGTGCTCGTCTTCACCCAATCGTTGACGATCGCCAGCGACGCGGGATTCGCGAAGTCGAGTCCCTGCGAGGTGGCGTCGAAGTACTGCTTTGCCTCGGCCAGGAACGTAGGGGCGATCGCCGGCGCAAACGTCGATCGGTACCAGATGGAGTTTGCGATCCGGAAGTCGACCTTCGGGTCGAGAGTACGCAGAAGCGATATCAGGTCGCGATACGAGGCGAGGATCGCTTCCTGCGATGTCGTCCCGAAGCCCAGCGCCGCCTGCATTTCGTCGCGCGTCGCCCCCGCGGCGCCGTTCATCGTCATGCCGAGCGCCATCGACGCCGAGAGCGGCGAGAGGAAGACGTTCTCGTCGGCGCGCGAGGCGTTCACGTGGGCCAGCAATGATGGGGCGAAGCGGTTTGTTGCTGTCACGAGCTCCGACTCGCCAACCGAGAGTGCCCGCGGCAACGCAGTGATCGCCGGGGGCACGGCACCGCCGCGAGGCGAATCGGTCGATGACTGACAGGCCGTCAGGGCGAGGGCGGTGACGAACAGCCGCGGAACAAGTTGGCGCATGCTATCGACTCTCCTGCTCGGGATATCCAAGTGCGTCGTTGAGCCAGCGCACCATCGGTCGCATCGCTATGAACTCTTTCTCTACGAGCTTGGGGAGCAAGGTCGACACGACATTGGCGTCGCTGAGCGGCGTGGAGATGGTGAACGAGACGTGCCGCAGCAGCTCCGATTGTGGGTGAGCGCTCGGAAACCCACGCGGCGTGCGCGTCAGTCTTCCCTCCTCGCTCAACGGACTGAAACGCTTCACCAGCCCTCGCGCACGTAGCAGCGCCTGCAGCTCCGACCCCCGCATGGCGATGCGATCACGGATCGCGGCCAGTGCAGGACGCGGCGGCATCCAGATCCCGCCGGCCACCAGCGAGGCGCCCGGCTCCAGATGAAAATAGTACCCCGCGCCGGCGCCATGGGTCTCGGTGCCCACCCCGTGCCCGGCGCGCACGTGCGTGAACCAGCACGACACGTGCGTCTTGTACGGTGTCTTGTCCTGCGAGAAGCGCGTGTCGCGATGGATGCGAAAGATCGAGCGCTTCGGATTGCCGTGCAGCTCGGGCGCGAGGCGAGCGAGGCGCACGTCCATCTCCTCCACGAAGAGTCGGAGCGGCTGCTGCAGCAGCGACTCAAACTCGTCCTTGCGTGCCTTGAACCACTCGCGCTCGTTGTGGCGCTTGAGCTGTCGCAGGAACGTCAGTGCGCGGGGGGTGAAAGCGGAGAATTCGTTCATCGTCCCTCTGCGGTTTCGTCGACGGCTCGGCGCGCCCGCGCGACGCTGCCGACCACCGGCCGCAGCCGTCCCCCGGGATCGCGAAGGCCGACGAGCGCCTCGTAATCGCCGGCCCCGTCGACGATCACCGTGCGCACCTTGGGCTGACGCGTCGCCCACGCGAGGACGCCCCAGATTGCGCGCGCCTGGTTACCCTCCCCAAAGGTGCGGGGAAACGCGCGCGCGCTCCAGATCCACTGATCCTTGCGCGAGCGCCGCATCCAGCGCTCCGCGAGGCGAGTCCGCGCCGCCAGCGATGTACCGCCGGTAAAGGAGGGGGCCAGCGAGAAGCCGAGCAGGTCGATCCCGCGTGTTGCTTCGCCCCACGCATACCATGCCGAATCCTCGGCGGTGAAGCTGGACACCGCCAACCCGATGCGCGTGCGCGGCCGCAGGGCGTGGGCCTCCTTGGCCGCACGCTCGACGTAGTCTCGCCACCACTCCGCTGGAACATCGCCCAGTGCATG
>JBDTUA010000176.1:0-10358 GCA_040007995.1 Gemmatimonadota bacterium
GTGCGAGGGACCTGCGAGGGACCTGCGAGGGACCTGCGAGGGACCTGCGAGGGACGTGCTACAGGCGTCGCGAGGGAGAAGGGCAAGGTCTGCCTTTGGGATAATGGCGGGGAAAGTACACGCTTCCGCATTGTTCCCACTGAGGTCGCGCTGCTGTTCTCCCATCGCGCGCGCTGATCCACTCACGGAACGTCATATGCTCGCCGAACCCGTATGTGCGCTCGATCGCGCGGCACTCGTGTCCCACCTGCTGTCGCACCTGTCCCGGTCGGCGCGCTCAATGCGCCTCGCCACGCAGCTCGCGCTCGGCCCGACGCCGGTGGCCATAACGATGAGCGGTGTCTTGCCGGTCCTGCGCGTCGAACAGGAGATGCTGCGCGCTCTCCTGCTGACGCTTGCCGATCCTGCCGACAACTCGTGGCCCGCGTCGGAATCCCGCCAGATGACCGAAATGCTCGACGCGATGGAAGTCGCTGGACGGGATGCGGGAGTCGGCACTGCGGGAAGCGCCGCGCCGTTCGGCGGACGCATGCTGGATCCCCTGCTCGAAACGATGCTTGAAGGGTGCTGGGGACGTCGCGCCCTCTGGTGGGCGTTGGCAGAGCGTTCACGGCCGAGCGCGCCGCAGGACGCGGTCGACTTCGCTTCCCTGGCCCAGAGAGCCGAGGCAATGATCGGTGAGCTGGAGACGCTGCAGTCCGGGGTGAGCGCCGGTCGCTGACGACCCGCACTTCGACGGTCGTACAAATCGGTGACGGCGTCTGCTGGCCGTCGATCGATCACCGCGGTCCGATACCCGGTGGCCCCGCAATGTCAATTGCCGAATGCCAGCTGCCGCGCGTCACCTGGAGACGCACGCGCCCACGAACGGCTGCCGTTAAGCGAGTCGCGACTCGACCAACCTCATCGCCGCGGCGAGTGCCGGCTCACGGCAGCGTCCGTCAGGACGACGGCGCCGGGGCCGTGTCGCGCCCTCAGCCTGCCCAGCTGCTGGCGTCGCCACGACTCCCCCCGTTTCGCGCGCTTCGTCTTCTCGTCTGTTCGTCTTCTCGCTTTCTCTCTCGTGACTCGCATCACGCGATTAATGCGACCTACGCCGCCCTGACACCAGGCGCGTCGCGCGGCGGATGGTGTTCGCTTGCGGTCGTTAGTCTATCGATGTGCGCGCAGACTATCCACACAGGGATAGGATGAGTACTCCCCGCACGGAGAATGCCCCTCATGCGCCGGGTGGCGTATCCTGTGTAGGGGGCGCGCGGCAGGTCGCACCGCCGCGGCATCCCGTGACTGCGGCTCGCCCGACGAGCCCGCGTCCCGTGCGCCACTCGGGCCCGACACGTCCCGCCTAACGAGATCCGTGACATGCGTATCAATCCCATCACCGCCCTCTGCCTCGTGAGCCTGAGCCTGTTCAGCGCACCGCGCGCGGCCGCGCAGCGGACCAGCGATGCCTCGTTCGCCGCCAGCCGCGCCGGTGTCGGGCCTGTCTCGCCGAACAGCGCGCACCCCGGCGACATCCTGCGACTCCGCATCTGGCGAGAGCCGGACATGTCCGGCGACTTCCCGGTCGATGCCGAAGGGACGGCAACGTTGCCGCGGCTGGGCGCGATGCGGGTGGTCGACATCCCGCGCGATTCACTCCAGCGGCTCCTCGTCGCCGAGTACGCCCGGTTCCTGCGCAATCCGTCGGTAGAGGTGACGCTCTTACGGCGGGTGCGCGTGGTCGGCGAGGTCCGGACGCCGGGGCTCTACACTGCGGACCCGACGATGGGGCTGCGCGACATCCTCGCACTCGCGGGTGGCCCGAATCCCGACGGTCGCACTGACCGCGTACGCCTCGACCGTGGCGGCGAGTCGACGTGGCTCACCCTCACCGGCGCCCCTCCGACTGACGAGTCCCGACCACGTTCCGGCGACCAGCTTTTCGTCCCGCAGCGCAACTGGTTTGCCCGGAACACGCCGATCGTCGCCACCGTCGCGAGCGTGACAGGCGCGCTCCTCATCGCACTCTCCACCCGCTGAGGACCGCCAGATGACACGCGACGTAGTGGATGTCGGACGCCTGATTGACGCAGCCCGCCGGCACTGGCGCGGCGTGGCCGCCGGTGCGGCGATCGGCGCGCTGATCGCGCTGGCGTACGCCCGGACGGCGACCCCACGGTACGAAGCCACCACCACGGTGCGCATCGACGTGCGCCCCAGCACGCTCCCGTCGATCTACGCCGAGCAGGCTGCACGCGACGAGATCTTCACCGAGATCGAAGTGCTGCGCAGCCGGACCATCGCAGCGGATGTCGTGGACTCGCTCGCCCTCGCGATCGAGATGACGCAACCGCGCCGCACGCCCCGCGCCGACGTCTTCGCCTCCCTGCGCCAGGTGGCGCCAGCGGACGTGGAGGAGCTTCGGCTCGTGCGAGGGAAGGACGCGAACTACACGATCGACGGGACCACGACGCTGGTCACGCCGGGCGTCCCCGTGACGGTCCACGGCGTGCGCTTCGTGCTCGCTGAAACCGACGTGCACCCTGGCGTCATCACGTTGCAGCTGCAGCCGCGGGGAGCGACGATCGAACAGCTGCTCAAGGACGTGGACATCGGGCGCGCCGGACTGCAGGCCAACATCATCGCGCTGCGCTACGAGTCCGAAGACCCGGCGCTCTCGCGCGACGTGCTCAACGTCTGGACGTCCTCGTTCATCAGGCGTCGGCAGTCGATCCAGCGCGCGGAGGCGACCAGCACCGCGAGCTTCATCCAGGCGCAACTCGACACGCTGACCCCCCAACTCGCAAAGGCAGAAGACCGTCTCCTCGCCTTCCGCAATGCCAACAAGATCGTCGCCCCCGAGATGGAGGCGACGACGCAGGTGAACCAGCGGGCGCTGTTGCAGGCGACACGCAACGATCTCGAGTCCGAGCGTACCGCGCTGGCGCAGGCGGTGTCACGCGTGCGCGTTCAGGCATCGATCACGTCGCCCGACGATCCGTCGCCCTATCGTGAGCTGATCGGCTTCCCGACGCTGCTGCGCAACCAGGCGGCGTCGGAGTTGCTGCGCTCGCTCTCGTCGCTCGACGACCAGCGCTCGGCGCTCCTCATGCGTCGCACGCTCGCAGATCCCGACGTCGTGACCCTCTCCGAGCGCATCCACGTGGTCGAGGGTCAGCTCCAGGCGCTGACCTCGACCTACCTGCGCGGCTTGACCGCGCAGGTCTCCTCGGCCGATGCGTCTCTCGCCGGCTATACCTCGCGCATGCGGGAGATTCCGAAGCAGGAAGTGGAGTACGCCCGCCTGCAGCGCGCGCCGCGCGTGTACGAAGAGATGGTGAGCCTCCTGCAGACGCGCCTGAAGGAAGCGCAGATCACCGAGGCGGTGCAGGATCCCAGTGTGCGCGTTGTCGACATGGCGGTGCTCGCGTCGAAGCCGTCGTGGCCGAAGACGCCGCTCCTGCTCATGGCAGGACTCCTGACGGGGATGCTGGCAGGTGCCGCCACCGGATTCACTCGCGAGGCTCGCGTCTCGATGGTGCGCTCGCGGCGCGACCTGCAGCAAATCTCAGACGTCCCGGTCCTCGGACTCATCCCCAGCTTCTCGCCTGCGTCGCGTGTGCTCGGCGACGGCGGACGGCAGGGCAGCGTGCTCGGTGAACCCCGCGCTGCGTTGCAGCTCGCGAACGGCAGGCCGCGGACGACCAAGGTCGCCGACCTGGCGGCTGCCGAGGCGTTCGTGCGGCTGTACATGAACGCCGAGTGGAGCGCCGGGCGCTCCCTGCGCAGCATCCTGGCCACCAGCCCGCTCCCCGGCGACGGCAAGACGACGAGCGTCCTGCACCTGGCGGGGGCTGCGGCCGGACAGCAGCGGCGCGTCCTCGTCGTCGATGCGGACCTGCGATGCGGCGGCATGACGCACGCGCTCGAGCTGCGTGAGCGGCGTGGACTCGTCGACATGCTCGCGGGTGACGCGACGCTGTCCGACTGCATCGTGTCGGTCCCGCTCCCCGGTGGCGGTCGCGCGGACGCGATCGGTGCCGGCAGCCTGACACACGTCGCGAGCGTCCCTCAGCTCGTAGAGGCCGTGCGCGGATTGCTGCGCCAGGCGTCGCAGTACGACCTCGTCCTCATCGATACACCGCCGATCAACATCGTGGCTGACGCCGCGGCACTCGCCCCGCTGACGGATGGCGTCCTGCTGGTCACGCGAGCGGGACAGACCTCGCTCGCTGCCATCGACGTCGCGCTCGACCAACTGCAGCGTGCAGGGGCGCACGTGCTCGGGACGGTGCTCAATCGGGCCGAACTCCAGCGCAGTGAAGGGTACGGCACACTGCAGCAATATCACGCCTACACCATGTCACGCGCATGACCGTCACGCTCAAACGGTCCGACCTCGCGCCGGCCGAGCCCACACCGGCATGGCCTCGGCGGGAATTGCAGTCGGCGGCGCGCACCAACCGGCGCCGGCACGCGCGTCGGCACGTCGCTCGGCTCGCGAGGCTCTACCTGCTCGATGCCGCGGCGGTCGGACTGGCACTGTTCGCCATGCTCGTGATCGACCCGGCAAATGGATGGGGGACGGTCGTACGATGGAACGATCCTGCGGCGAGCGCGCTCTCCGTCCTGGCGCAGCATGTCATCGCCATCTGCAGTGGCCTCTTCCTCATGCGGGCATACGAGGAAGGGGACGCCGTCACCGACGTCGGGCGACTCCTTCCCGGCGTCGCCCTCGGCCTGCTCGTGCTGTACTGGTCGATGCTCTGGCACGATTCACGGACGGTGTTCACGTCGTATCTCCCGACCGTTGCCTTGTTCGCGGTGACAGTCTGGGTCGAGCGGCTGCTGAGCGATCGTTCGTTCCGCGTCGCATCCTGGCCGAGCGTTCTCGAGCCGGCGCGGGGGCTCTTCGTCGGGCGCATGAAGGACACCGAGTCGGCGATGCGGCGCGACCCACTGAAGGGTCGGCACGCCGTGGTCCCGGTGGCGCAGCTCGACGTCTCGCGCACCGCGCGCGCCGTGGCGCACCGTCAGGGGGCGGTCGATGATCTGTTGCAGGCCACAATTCACGACCACGACGTCGATACGATCGTGCTCTGCAGCCAGTTCACCGACGCCGAGCTGCTGCACATCGTTGGAACGTCGGAGGCGGCGGGCTGTCGAGTGATCTCGATGTCGCGCGCGTTCGGCGTGGCCAAGCGGGGGCCGACGATCCGGTCCTACGGCCGCACGCCGATCGTCGAGCTGACACAGCCGGGAATCCGCGGGCGGGATATGGTGCTCAAGCGCGCGTTCGACCTCGTGGCGGCGGCCAGCCTGCTCCTCATCGCCTCCCCGGTGATGCTCGTCATCGCGCTGCTCGTGAAGCGGTCGTCCCCGGGCCCGGTGCTGTTCCGTCAGGAGCGCGTCGGCTACGGCGGGGGACTGTTCCGCATCTTCAAGTTCCGGACGATGTGTCTCGATGCCGAGGATCGTGTCGACGCCCTGCGGGCCGAGAGTGTGTATGGCGACGGTCGGCTCTTCAAGCTCGTGCGCGATCCGCGCGTAACGCGCCTGGGACGCTTCCTGCGCCGCTCAAGCCTGGATGAGCTGCCGCAGCTGCTGAACGTGCTCGCGGGGTCGATGTCGCTGGTAGGACCGCGTCCCCCGCTCCCGCGCGAAGTGGCGATGTACGGCGACAGTTCGTTCCTGCGCTTCGACGTGAAGCCGGGGATCACCGGACCGTGGCAGGTCAACGGACGCAACAGCGTCACCTCCTTCGACGAGGTGATCGAACTCGAAGCGGCGTACGTCACCGGGTGGACGATCTGGCGGGACTTCGTGATCCTCGCCCGGACGGTCCCGGCGGTCCTTCGCATGGAAGGGGCGCACTGACATGTACGTCACGCCGACGCTGACGCTCGTCCACGCTTCGCCGCGGACGGTGGTGGTGCCGCGCGCCGCGCGGCGGAACGCCTGGCTGCAAGTCCCGACCTCCGCGCTCACCGGGATGGCGTCGCTGCTGCTGGTTGGTGTGACAGCGCTCCTCCTGCTCACGCACCATTCGGCCGTGCTGACGCTTGCCTTCCCGGCGATGGCGACGGTGCTCGGCGCGTGGTTGCTCTTCACCGATCCCGGACGTTACCTGGCGTTTGTGCTCTGGTTGTGGATGCTCGCGCCGTTCGTTCGACGGGTGGTCGACGCCCAGAACGGATGGAACCAGCAGAATCCCATCCTGTTGGCGCCGCTCCTGGTCTGCGGCCTATGCGCCTTCGATGCGCTGTATCACGCCCCGCGCCTTGCGCGAGTGGTCGCGCTCCCGTTCGTGGTGGGGGTCGCGAGCCTGCTGGGCGCCGTGCTTGTGGGGCTGTTCCTTACGCCGCCGTCGCTTGTGCTCTATGCGGCGATGAGTTGGATGGCGCCGCTCCTGCTGGGATTGCATGTGGCGATCCATCCCGAGCATCGCGAGGCCTATCACCGGGCGATCTCGCGGACGCTCGTCGTGGGAGTCATCGCGATGGGGATCTACGGCGTCGCCCAGTTCGTGATGCCGGCGGAGTGGGACCGCCTGTGGATGATCAACAGCCGGATGGATTCCATCGGCGAACCGCTCCCGCTGCGCGTCCGCGTCTTCAGCACGATGAACGCGCCGGGGCCGCTGGCGCAGTTCCTCACCGTGGCGCTGCTGATCGTCCTGGGGCTGCGCACGAAGTTCAAGTGGCCGACACTCGCCGCCGGGCTCCTTCTCCTCCTGATGTCGCTCGCTCGGTCGGCCTGGCTCGGGTTCGCCGTGGGCGTTGCCTTGCTGTTGGCGGTGGCACCGCGGCCGGCGCGCCGGGGAGCGATCGGACTGGTGGTCGGTGCAGTGCTCGCCCTGGTGGTCGCGGCCGCGGCACCGCTCCCGACGGCGCTCGCTTCGCTGCGTCACACCATCGCCTCCCGCCTGACGACGATCGGCGACCTGTCAATGGACGACAGCTTCCGTGCCCGCCGCTACCTGATCCCCGCGCTAGTGGCCGACATCGGGGAACAACCTCTTGGCAGCGGGCTGGGGTCGACCCTCGTGGGTGGGGCACGCGGCCGGGCGACGGCGCGGCTCGCCGACCAGGGACTCTACCTGGATAACGGGATCCTGGAGGTCCTTCTCGTTATGGGATGGGTTGGAGGACTCCTCTTCCTCGGTAGCGCGGGCGGTGCCACGTGGCTCGCCTGGCGTGGGACGCGTGGCCGCCCCACAGGATACGGCTACTTCGCCGGCGCGGTGGCGCTCCTCGCACAGGTCGTGGGCGCGACGATCTTCACCGGCGTCGGCGGCGCGATGCTCTGGCTGTCGATGTCGATGGCGATGACGACGGAGGGGGAGACGTGACGTCGGCAACGATGGGTTCCGACGGGCGCGCGCGCCTCTCGGCGGTCATCCTCACGCGGAACGAGGAGGCGCTGATCGAGCGCTGCCTGCGCAGCGTGCGCGACGTCGTCGACGACATCATTGTGGTCGACAGCTGCAGCACAGACGGCACGTGCGAGATTGCCACACGCATGGGGGCGCGCGTGGTGGAGCAGCCGTGGCTCGGCTGGATCCGGCAACGGGCGCTGGGGATCCACCTGGCGCAGCACGACTGGGTCCTGATCGTCGAAGCGGACGAGATCGTGACGCCGCGCCTCGCCACGTCGATTCGCGAGGCGCTTGCCTCGCCGCTCGACCCGGCGGATGGATTCTCCATCGATCGGCGCGACGACTTTCTCGGCGCCCTCCTTCCGAGCATGCGGCGGCGCAAGAAGCAGAAGAGCTTCGTCCGACTCTTCAACCGGACGCGAAGCGCGTATGACCCGACGCTGGTCATCCACGACGAGGTGCGCGTCGCCGGTCGCACCGCACCGCTCGATGGCATCCTGATCCACTGGCGCGGCTTCACTATCGTGCAGCAGGTCGCGCGCTACACGCACTATGCGCCACTCGAGGCGGACGTCATGGAGGCCAGGGGGGATCGCGTAAGCGTCGCGAGTCTGGCTTGGCGCCCCTTCCTGCGCTTCGGCTGGTGTTACCTGGCCTGCGGCGGGTTCCGACTCGGCGCGCGCGGCTTCGCACACGCGCTGATGGTCGCATCATCGGAGTACCTCCGCTTTGCGGCCGTCTGGGAGCGACAGCAGGCGCCGGCGTCAATGCACCCGTCGACCGACGTCGGCCGCGCCTACCTATACGAGGAGGCGCCCGCGGAAACGCGCGTCTCCACGCCTACTCCTGTCTCACGAGGCATCGCATGACCGTCCGAACTCTCTTCCTGAATCACTCCGCCACGATGGGAGGAGCGGAGCAGGGGTTGCTCGATCTCGCTCGACTCATGCGCGACGACGCGCTCGCCGTCCTGCTCGAGGATGGTCCCTTTCGCCATCGCCTGGAGCAGGATGGCGTGCAGGTGCACGTGATCGATGCGGGGGCTATGCATCGGGTACGGCGCGACAGCCGCGTGCCGAGCACCGCTGCGTTGGCCAGCGTATGGCGCGCGGCTCGCGAGGTGGCTGAGCTCTCGCGCGATTTCGACGTCATCCACGCCAACTCGCAAAAGGCGCTGATCGTCGGTGCGCTAGCGACGTATCGCACCGAGACGCCGATGCTCTGGCACCTGCACGATATCATCGAGCCGCCGTACTTCAGTCGCCTCAACATCAAGGCCGACGTGATGCTCGCCAACCGGCGCGTGGAACGCGTGGTGGCGGTCTCGCGGGCTACGGCCGATGCGTTCGTCCGTCAGGGAGGAGCGGCCGACAAGGTGCACGTCGTCTACAACGGCACCGACGCCGTTCCGTTCGAGGAGAGTGCGGCGCAGGCGGGGCGCATTCGCGCCGAGCTCGGACTCACCGAGGTCCCCCTGATCGGGTGCTTCAGCCGGATCGCCGAGTGGAAGGGGCAGCATGTGCTGCTCGACGCGGTGGCGGACATGCCGGGAGTGCACGTACTGCTGGTGGGCGGGCCACTGTTCAATGAACACGCCTATGAGCAGCGCCTGCGCGACCGCGTGCGGACACTCGGCCTCGAGGGACGCGTGCACTTTCTCGGACATCGTCCCGACGTGGCTGTGCTGATGCGGAACGTGGACCTTGTGGTCCATCCGTCGACGGCGCCGGAGCCGTTCGCCCGCACGCTGATCGAATCGATCTTCGCCGGACACGCGCCGATCGCGTCGGCGTGCGGCGGCGTACCGGAACTGATCGATTCCGGGCGCACGGGCTTCCTCTTTCCTCCGGGAGACGTCGAGGCGTTGCGCGCGATCCTGCGATACCTCCTGGACCGTCCCGATGAGGTGATGCAGGTAGCGACACAGGCACGGGCGAATGCGTACAGGCACTTCGCAATGCCGGCCTTTGCCGCGACGATGGGGGAGCACCTGCGTGAGGCCGCGGCGTCGCGCGGAGAAAGCGCCTCTCGTCGCCGACAGCTCGAGGTGGCATCGTGAAAGTCGCCCTGGTGCACGACTACTTCTTTCAGGCCGGCGGGGCGGAGCGGGTGATGGAAGTGCTGCATGAAATGTTTCCCGAAGCCCCGATCTATACCACGCTCGTCAGGCGCGCGACGCTGTGGCCGCGGCTGCGCACGGCTGACATCCGGACGAGCTTCCTACAGCCGCTCGCCGATGTCGGCATCCCGC
Source organism: Gemmatimonadota bacterium (assembly GCA_040007995.1). GTDB lineage: Bacteria > Gemmatimonadota > Gemmatimonadetes > Gemmatimonadales > Gemmatimonadaceae > SCN-70-22. Next base: position 9,612 of record JBDTUA010000176.1, read on the forward strand.
CGCGTGCGCTCCTTCCGCTGTATCCTTCCGCCATCGAGTCGCTCGACCTCACCGACTACGACTTGGTGATCAGCAACAGCTCGGCGTTTGCCAAGGGGGCGCGCGTAAGGCACGATGCGATGCATATCTGCTACTGTCACACGCCGATGCGCTTCGCGTGGAAGCAGGGGGCGTACATGGAGAGGGAGCGGTTCGGTGCGGTGACGCGAGCGGCACTGCGGCCACTGCTGGCGTACATGCGGCGCTGGGATTCGAGGACCCGTCACCGGCCAAACGTCTACCTCGGCAATTCGTCGGCCGTGGTCCGTCGCATCCGGGACACGTACGGCATCGAATCCGACGTCATGCACCCACCGGTCGACGTCACGCGCTGCCGCTCCTCGTCGACGCGCGACGACTTCTATCTCGTCGTCTCGCGGCTCTCGCCGTACAAGCGGATCGACCTCGCCGTGGAGGCGTTCAATCTCCTCGGAAAGCAGCTGGTCGTGGTGGGTAGCGGCCCTGATGCGGAATCGCTGGCACGTTTGGCGGGACCGACGGTTACCCTGCGCGGACGACTTCCGGACGATGAGGTGGCCGATCTGTACTCGAGGGCGCGCGGCTTCGTTCTCCCTGGCGAAGAAGATTTCGGCATCACAACGCTCGAGGCCAGCGCCTCCGGCGCCCCGGTTATCGCGTACGCGGCAGGGGGCGCGCTCGATACCGTGATCGATGGAGAGACGGGTGTGCATTTCGAGGACCTCACCC
>JBDTUA010000177.1:0-10340 GCA_040007995.1 Gemmatimonadota bacterium
TCAAAGATTCCCGCGCTCACCACCGCGGTACGGACGCGCTCGGAGAACTGCGTCGTCCCGTCACCGATGAGCGTCGCTTCGCCGGAGCGGTAGAGCGCCATGTCTTCGATCGACCTCGCGTTCTGCCTGTAGTAGAACAGCTGGTGCCTTGCGATCCCCCAGGTGTCGTCGAGCTTGGGCATCGGTGACGACAGTGCGACCAATCGGTCGGCGCGCGGAAACGGGAGTGCGCGCAGCACAATCGTGTCGAGCAACGTGTAGATCGCGACGCTCGACGCGAGCCCCAGCGCCAGCGTGACGACGGCCGGTACGGTGAAGCCCGGTTGCCGGAGCAGCACCCGCAGCGCGTGCCGCGCGCGGATGACCGTCGTCGCCACTCGCTCGCCGCGCACCCGCCGCTGCTCCATCCGATGGTCGATGACCTGCAGCGAGTGGCGCACGTCGCGCACGTCGCCAAACTCGGCGAGGGCGAGCGCACGCGCCTCGTCGTCGCCCCGCCCTTCTCCCTTCAGCGCCTCGATGCGTTCCGCCAGGTGAAACGACAGCTCGTCGTCGATGTCGGCGTCGACGTTGGAGCGCAGGAAGCGGAGGTACCGGCGCCAGGCGGATGGGCGCGGCTCGGGAGACATCGATGGGCTCCGGCTCGGAAGGTCAGGCGGGAGTGGGAGACGGAGCGGCACGCATCACCTTGGCCACCGCCGTGACGTAGTGATCCCACGACGCCGCCTCGGCGCGCAGCGCCTTGCGCCCGGCAGCGGTGAGTTGGTAGAACTTGGCCCGCTTCCCCTTGTCCGAGAGTCCCCACTCCGAGGCGATCCATCCGCGCTCTTCCATGCGGTGAAGTGCCGTGTACAACGCGCCGTCGAGGATCCGGAAACTGCCGTCGGATCCCTCGCGGATGAAACGGGCGACCGCATAGCCGTGCATCGCCCCCCACGAGAGCGCGCGGAGGACCAGGACGTCGAGCGTCCCCTGCAGGAGGTCGAGTTCAGGCGAGGCCATACCGCACCATACCCTCAACATCTGATTGAATCAAGTGTTGAGGGAATAAACGCCTGGGACGAGACGTGCGACGTTACGTCAGCGGGAAGAGCCCATCGACGGAGTGCTATCGCTCGCCCGTGGTGTCGCAGAAGGTGAGCGCCGTGCGACGGGTCGTGGCCATCGCGCGCAGCTGGGCCTCAGCGGCGAGCGACGCACGGGTCGATTGGCCTATGAGGATTCCCTCCTCCGGCGAGGTCGATCGCCGTATTGCCCGACGTCGGCTCGATGATCGTGGTCTCCGGTGTGAGGATCCCGCGTCGTTCCGAACAGTCGGCGCAGCTGGACGTGTGGCGTTCGTGCGATCGTGTCGAGGATGCGGGCGACCTTCAAGCGTCACCCGGGTGGAGATCTGAATAGCCGACGGAGCGACGCTCGCCTTCGACGCTTCAGATATGAAACTCGAGGGCCGGCGACTCGCTGACGTGCGTCTGCATCGGCTGGTGCGAGACCACCGAGCGATCCGGCACCGACCGCGTAAGCCAGACGTTGCCGCCGACCACGCTCCCCGATCCCACGACGGTGCGGCCGCCGAGGACCGTGGCGTTGGCGTACAGCACGACATCGTCGCCGATCGTGGGATGCCGCTTCGCACTCGCCAGCCCCTTCTCGACCGAGAGCGCGCCTAACGTGACACCCTGGTACACGCGCACGCGGACGCCGAGGATGGCCGTCGCGCCGATCACGATCCCGGTGCCGTGGTCGATCGCGAACGGAACGCCGATGTCGGCCCCCGGATGGATGTCGATGCCGGTGCGCTGGTGCGCGTGCTCCGTGATCAGGCGCGGAAGGAGTGGAACCGCCGCCGCGCGCACGAGGTGCGCCAGTCGGTAGCTCGCGGTCGCGAAGAAGCCCGGATACGCGAGGATGACCTCGTCGACGGATGTCGCCGCCGGGTCGGAGTCGACGATGAATTGCGCGTCGGCCAGCAGGTTGGTGCGCAATGCAGGAAACGTCGCCACCAGGTCAGCCGCCGCACGCTCGCCGGAGGCGGCGCCGAAGTCGGCGAACAGCCCCGCGCTCGCCTCGGTAAAGGCGGCCAGCTCACCGCGCACCCGCTCCATGCCACCGTCAAGCTCGGTGGCGAAGTGCGGGAAGAGCAGGACGAGGACCGCGTCGGCGAAGTCGGCCGCCCGTCGATTCGCGCGCGACGGAAGGGAGTACGCAGCACGGGCGCGGCAGAGCGATGCGAGCCAGGCGTCGCCTGGGCCGGTAACGTTCGATTCGTCTGGGCACATCGGACGTGGGGAGAAGGGTGGTGTGGAAATATCCCGCGTATCCGCCGGAAGGTCCTGCGCGCACCGCGCCCCGTACGGCGAGCGTCGGGCGCTACCCGTCGAAACCGAGCCGAAGACGCAGCGATTCCAGCGGCGCGCGCTGCGCGGCGGGGGCGGCGTTCCACACCTGCCAGAACGTCGTCTGCACGTCGAAGGGGACGTTGGTCTCCAACTGTTCGAAGAGGTCGAGCAGCGCCTCCACATCGGCCAGCGCGTGCGCCTCGTCGTTCCCGCGCAGCCGTCCGACGGCTCGCTGGAGCGCCGCCCCGACGACCTGACGCAGGGGCGATTCCCCGATCGCGAGTTGCGCGAGTTCGTCGGGGGTGAGCGCGCGCGGAAGCAGCGCACGCCGGAGTGCGCGGCGTACGGCATGGCGCGGGCGTTCCGGAAAGTCCACCAGCGAGATGCGCCAGCGCACGCCAGCGTCGCCGTCGAGCGCCGAGACGTCGCAGGTGATGTCGTGAACCGACTGCTCCACGACCGACACGCGGAAGTGCCGCGTGGTCCCCGTGTCACGCGACGTCACCGCAACCTCGTCGCCGTCGATGGCAGCGGCGACGGCGGCGGCCGAGAGATCACCGTTCGGCGGGATCCCGAGCGCACTGAGGGCGGCCGCGGCGGCGGCCGTTCGCGCGGCGGCGTCGGGGCCGGCCATGACGCGGTCGAGCACATCGGCACCCGTCCCCGTTTCGGCATCGTTGCTGTTCGCCAGCTGCAATGTCTGACGCAACATCGCCACCAGGCGCGACGATTCCCCGCTGAGCGCCATCGCGCGCACGGCGTAGCGCAGGACCTGCTGCGGTTCGAGCCCGCCGATGTCGTCGAAGAACCAGGCGCACGACGTGAACATGCGCAGCGCGTCACGTTCCATTTCGAGGAGCTCGGCCACCCGCTGGCGGACCGCGACCGGTGCAGATGGCGGTAGGCATGACACGGCGAACGCGTGCCTTGCATCGGCATCCTTGCTCACGGCGTTGCCGTAGGCGTCTCGGACAGACCACACGTCTCCGAGCAGCCGGCCACCATCGCGTTCAAAGATCGCGTGGAGTTCGGCCGCCAGTACCTCGAGTCCCTCGCGCAGCGGCGTGCGCCACGCCTGGCTCGGGTGGCGGGCACCGTCGCTCCGGCAGCCGCAATCGGAGCGCCACCGCTCGACCCCGTGGGCACAGCTCCATGCCGTCGGCGCTACCAGCGCCACGTCGTGCTCCACCGGATGGCGCGCGAGGAAGGCCGCGTAATTCTCCACCCGCGCGCCCCGCTGTTCCAGCAGCTCGAATACGCGGGCCAACGCCATCTCGGCGAACTTGTGGTGGTGCCCGTACGTCTCACCGTCGGTGGCCATCGAGATGAGCTGCACCAGCGGCGCGGCGGCGGCCAGACCGACGGCGGTGTCTGTCTCGTCGGGCGGCACGGCGACGATCTCGCGCGCCCACGCTCCTGCGTCGCGCACCAGTCCGCCGAACGCAATCCCGTGGGACAGGTCGCCATCGTACGTACACAGCGCGATCGTGCGTCCGCTGCTGGTCGTGTAGCGCCCCGGCCACCCGTTGGGCGGGCGTGTCGCCACCTGGTAGGGCGCGAGGATCGTGAACCGGATCCCCTCCTGCGCGAGCACGTCCAGCGTTTCGTCGTCGACCGCCGTCTCCGGAAGCCAGAAGCCCTCCGGCTCCCGCCCGAACCGGCGTCGGAAATCGGCGATTCCCCACCGGACCTCGGTCACCTTGTCACGCCGGGAGGCCAGCGGAAGGATGACGTGGTGGTATGGGTGGGCGATGGCATTGCCGTGACCACCTAACCGTTTGCAGCTGTTTCGATCAGCGGCGAGGATGGCGCGATACACATCCGGCGAGTGTTCCTCGAGCCACGTACACAACGTGGGGCCGATGTTGAACGAAAGGTGCTCGAGCGTGTTGACGATGCGCGTGATGCGCCCCCGGGCCCCGGTCACACGCGCGGCCACAACCGCGCGATAGCACTCGCGATCTATGCGCTCGTTCCAGTCGTGATATGGTGCGGCGGACACCTCCGCCTCGATCTCGTCGAAAAAGGGATGCTCGCGCGGCGGTTGGTAGAAGTGCGCGTGAATGACAACAGAACGCATGACGGCAGGTCAGGGCAGCGAGTGGGAGGGCAACGGCGGGCAGCAGGAGGGCGGCGTCGACCGCGCGACGCTGGCGATGCCTAGAGTCTCCAGCGCGGCCAGTGGATCGCACGCCGGTACAGCTCGCGGTACTTGACCTCCGAGCGCTCCCAACCGAAGTCGCGCGCCATCGCTTCGCGCACCATGGACGTCCACACCTGCGGGTACCGATAATGATCGATCGCCCGCGCACAGGCCTGGATAAAATCTGCCTGCGTGTAGTCATCGAACAGGAAACCGGTGACGTTGTCCTCGATGGTGTCGGCGAGGCCGCCAACCTTGCGCGCGACGGGCAGCGTCCCATAGCGCTGGGCGCGCATCTGCGTGAGGCCGCACGGTTCGTATTGCGACGGCATCACGATCATGTCGGCGCCGGCCAGCAGCCGATGCTCCTGTTCCACCGTGAAGTCGGTCTGGACCCCGATGCGGCCGGGGACGAGCGCGCCGAGTTCCTCGAGGATATCCACATAGCGCTTCTCTCCCTGGCCGAGGAAGATGAACTGCGCGTCGAGCGAGAGGAAGCGCGGGCTCCCGAGGATGAGGTCCAGTCCCTTCTGTGCCACCATGCGCGCGCTCATTGCGATCACCGGCGTCCCGGGACGTTCCGGGAGGCCAAAGATGCGCTGCAGTGCCGCCTTGTTCTGCTTCTTGGGCGTGAGCCGGGTGCGCGAATAGTTGTCGGCGATCAGCGGGTCGGTGGCGGGATTCCACGTCGCGTTGTCGATCCCGTTCAGGATCCCGACGAACTTCTCGCGCATCGCGATGAAATGTTCGTGCAGCCCGAAGCCCCCGGCCGCCGTCCGGAGTTCGTGGGCGTGTGTCGGGCTCACCGTCGTCACGGCGTCGGCGCACGACATCCCACCCTTCAGCATGTTCATCTTGCCGTACCACTCGAACATGTGATGGTTGAAGAAGACCGGCGGCAGCCCAACCTCACCCATCGCACTCGGTGGGAAGTGTCCCTGGAAGCCGGCATTGTGCACCGTCAGCACGGTCCACGTCTGCCGGTAGAACTCACTCCCGATCTCGTACGCACGCAGGTAGGCCGGGGCGAGTGCCGTGTGCCAGTCATGGCAGTGCATCATCACCGGCGCCTGCGCGATGCGTGGGAGCGATGTGAGCGCGGCCAGCGCGAAGTACGCCCAGCGACGATCGTTGTCGCCGTAGTCGCCGCGTGCGTCGCCGTAGAGCCCCTCGCGACCGAAGTAGAACTCGTTCTCGATGAAGTAGACGCGCGGGATGTCCGCGCGTGCGCGCAGCGACGCCGACTCGTACAGTCGGGCGTGCTCGGTGCGCGGCCCGACCTGCACCATGAACGATTCGCCGACCGGCTCGAAGTCGCTCACCACGTCGCGCACCTGTCGATACAGCGGCATGATGATCGACACATCGAGTCCGGCGTTACGCTGGCACTTGGCCAGGTTGGCCACCGCTTCCCCTAACCCGCCGGTGCGTGCGAACGGGGCAAGCTCCGCCACCACGTGCACCACGCGCACCGGCTGCCCCCCGGCGCCGATGAGCGGATACGCGCGCGCAGCGGGGACCGGAGCTTCCGGCGCGCCCACCTGCTGCGCGACGTCTACCTCCGCCGTCGCTCCCTCCTTCTCCTGCGACGCCGCCTTGCGAGTCCGATGCTTCGTCGTCTTCGCCGTACTCCGCTTGCGCGCTACCATGCCCTACCTCATCCGATCGGAGGGTCGTCGCCTGCCAGTTCCCCGCGCATTGCCGCGGAATAGTACAGGTTGGCGTAGTTCCGCAGCATGCGCCTCGCCGTGAACTGCTGCCCGGCCACCCGCATGGCGTGCTTCATCTTCTGGATCCATCCGTGCGGTATTCCGCGCTCATCGCGCGCATAGTACAGGGGGATGATCTGCTCCTCGAGCAGACTGTAGAAGTGGTCCGCATCCCACTCGTCAGGCGTGGCCCGCGACGCAGCGGGAGGAATCGCCCAGCCGTTCAGTCCATCGTATCCCTCATGCCACCAGCCGTCGAGGGTGGACAGCTGGGGAACACCATTGAGGGCGGCCTTCATTCCGCTCGTTCCGCTCGCCTCCATCGGCACACGGGGAAGGTTGAGCCACAAGTCCACTCCCTGCACGAGTCGATGCGCGAGGTGCAGGTCGTAGTCCTCGATGAATGCCACTCGCCCCTCAAGCTTCGGGTCGCGCGTATAGCCGTACACCGTGCGCAGGACCTCCTTCCCCGGCGTGTCGGCGGGATGAGCCTTCCCGGCGAAAATGATCTGCACCGGACGCGAGTTGTTGACCAGGAGGGCGCGCAACCGCTCGATATCCGAGAAGATCAGATCCGCGCGCTTGTAGGTCGCGAAGCGGCGCGCGAAGCCGATCGTGAGCGCGTTGGGATTGAGCAGCGTCCCCGCGCCGACCACGTGCGTCGCCTCCTTCCAGTGACGCGCCCAGCGGCGACGCGCCTGCTCGCGCACGAAATTCATCAGGTCGGTCTTCAACTCGAGATGCGTGTGCCACAGCCGCGCGTCATCCAGCTCGAGCATCTCCTGCCACAACGCCGGATCCTCCACTCGGCTCCCCCAGTCGTTGCCGAAATGATGATCCAGAAGCTCCATCATCTCGCGCGACATCCAGGTCGCCTTGTGCACGCCGTTGGTGACATGTCCGATCGGTACCTTGTCCGCCTCGCGGTCCGGCCAGAGCGGCGACCAGATCTGTCGCGACACCTCGCCGTGCTTGCGCGCAACGCCATTCACGTACCGCGAGAGCCGAAGCGCGCAAACGGTCATGTGAAAGTGGCCGTGGTCCTCAGTCGGATGCTGACCGATGCCGAGGAATTGCTCGCGCGAAATTCCCATCGCATCCCACACCGGGCCCGTGCACTGTTCCACCTGATCGAAGGAGAATGTGTCGTGTCCTGCCGGCACCGGCGTGTGCGTGGTAAAGACGCTCGAGGCGCGCACCTTCTGGATCGCCCCCTCGTAGCTCAATCCCGCCTCGATGTGCTCACGGACCCGCTCGATGTGCATGAAGGCCGCGTGCCCCTCGTTCGCGTGCCACGCCGACGGTGCGATGCCGAGTGCCCGGAGGATTCGCACGCCGCCGACTCCCAGCAGCCATTCCTGCCGGAGGCGAACGTCGGGGCCACCGGTGTACAGCTTCGAGGTCAGGTCGCGGTCAGACGGATCGTTCTGCTCGAGATTCGAGTCGATCAGGTAGACGGGAACGCGCCCCACGCTCATCCGCCACGCCGTCAGGTAGATGTCGCGACCGAACGTGCTGACCTTGGTCAACCACGGGTCCCGACCGGGAAGCAGAACCTGTTCGAGCGGCGTGTTGACCACGTCGAACTGCTCGTCCGAGTCCTCCTGCCAGCCATCCAGCCGCAGCTTCTGGTCGAAATAGCCGCGGGTGTAATAGAGGCCGATCCCCACGAGCGGGATCCCCAGATCGGACGACGATTTGCAGTGGTCGCCAGCCAGCACGCCGAGTCCGCCCGAATAGATCGGCACCGAGTTGTGCAGCCCGAACTCGGCGCAGAAGTAGGCGATCGTACCGCCAGCGACGTCGGGGTGGTGCCCCGCGAACCAGGTATTGTCGAACGACTGATCGCGCTTGAAGTCGGACAGGACCCAATCGTAGAGGTCGAGAAAACGCGGGTCGCGGGACAGTTCGCTTAGGCGCTCGGGCGCGACTCGACGCAGGATGGCCAATGGATTGTGCCGCGTGAGATGCCACAACGGCTCATCGATCATCGCGAACAGATGGCGGGCGTTCCTGCTCCAGCTCCACGACAGATTCGTCGCCACGGGGCCGAGCCCTTCAATGCGTTCGGGGAGATACGGGATTTTGATTCGATCAACAGGCATGGGGAGGCAACCTAATGTGGTCGGACTTGGGGGCGTAACCGTTTCCAGTTACGCGACGAATCCAACAAATTCGCATGATGATGGAACGACCGAGCGTGCCTCTCGACACGCTCAGGAAGGACAAAGTGTAGCGGAGTGGCCGTTCGGTACGACACAGCGGCACCCTTCCAGCTACTCAGCGCCTGACCCCCATGTGCACCTGTCGAGACATCTCGGCGAACTTGGCGTTCGCGTCCGGGTCTCGTGTCAGCAGGGAGACGATCATTCCGGCCGCGAATGACAGCGGCATCGAAACGAGGGCCGGGTTCTTGAGAGGGAAAATCGCACTCTCATGCTGCAGGATGTCGATCTGGATGGTGGGAGAGAGGTAGATCAGCAGGACGGTGACAATGGTCCCGACGACCATGCTGCTCACGACTCCCATCGTCGTACAACGGCGCCAGAAGATCGACAGGAGCAGCGCTGGAAAGTTGGCGCTGGCGGCGATCGCAAAGGCGAGCGAGACCATGAAGGCAACGTTCTGCCCCTTGAACGTGATCCCCAGCAGCACCGCAATCACGCCGAGTACGACGGTGGCAATGCGCGCGACCCGCAGCTGCTCGATCGGTGTGGCCTCCCCCTTCCTGGCAACACTCACCCAGAGATCGTGCGAGAGCGCGGCGGCACCGGAGAGGGTGAGCCCCGCTACCACGGCGAGGATCGTGGCAAAGGCTACCGCGGCAATGAAGCCGAGGAATGGGGTGCCGCCCAGCGCCTCGGCGAGCAACGGCGCCGCCATGTTGCCGCCCTTGTCGACGGACAGGATCGTCTCCGGCGTCACGAGCACCATCGCGCCGAAGCCGAGGATGAACGTCATCAGATAGAAGAATCCGATAAGTCCGGTGGCGTAGAAGACCGACTTGCGAGCCGCTTGCGCGTTTGGGACGGTATAGAATCGCATGAGGATGTGTGGCAACCCGGCCGTCCCGAACATCAGGGCCATCCCAAGCGACACAGCGTCCCACGGATTTGATACAAGCTTACCAGGCGCCAGCACCGACTCACCATAGCGCTCTGATGCCGCCCGGAAGAGAGCAATTGGGCTGAAGTCGAACTGGGCGAGCACCATGGCCGCCAGAATCGTGGCGCCGCCGAGCAGGAGGAACGCCTTGACGATCTGCACCCAGGTCGTCGCGATCATCCCGCCGAAGAGCACATATGCTATCATCGCGATTCCCACTACGACGATCGCAGTCTCATAGCTCAGGCCGAACATCAGCTTGATCAGTCCGCCCGCGCCGACCATCTGCGCGATCAGGTAGAAGATGACCGTTGCCAGGGTACCGATCGCGGCGGCGATGCGGACCGGCGTCTGGCGCATGCGAGCCGCGACGACGTCGGCGAAGGTGTATTTCCCCAGGTTCCGCAGCGGTTCCGCGATCAGGAACAGGACCACCGGCCACCCCACGAGCCAACCAGTGGAGTAGATCAGCCCGTCGAATCCGGTTGTCGACACCAGACCGGCGATACCGAGGAAGGAGGCGGCGCTCATGTAGTCGCCCGCCAGTGCAAAGCCGTTCTGGCCCGCCGAAATCGATCGTCCGGCCGCGTAGAAATCTTCGGTCGTGCGCGTCTTCCGCGCGGCCCAGTAGGTGATGCCGAGCGTAATCGAGATGAAGACGAAGAAGAAACCCATTGCCACTGCATTGGGTTCTCCGATGCTCGTGGTCCTTGCTGCGGCTTGAGGCGCCGCGGCCGCTTGGAGGAGCGGAGCGAGGAGCGAGGCGATCGCTGCCGGCGGAGCGGCCAGGACAGCGGCCGTCACTTGGACAGCTCCGCCAGCTCGCGATCGTAGTACGTGTTCGCCCATCGCACGTATCCCCACGTCAGCAGCCAGGAGACGACGATGACGAGGGCGCCGAGCAGGATCCCCACGCTCAGCCCGGGGACCACGAGGGATCCCATGAGCGTCGGGTTGAATGCGATGAGCAGGATGAAGCCGAAGTACAGCACGATCATCGCAGCGGTCAGCGATACGGCGATCCGCGTGCGAAGAGCCGACAGT
>JBDTUA010000178.1:0-10277 GCA_040007995.1 Gemmatimonadota bacterium
GCTGGCCGAGCTCCCCCCCTTCGTGGTGTCGGAGCGCGACGTGCCTCGCGTGCTTGCGATCGTGGGCGAGGTACACGGTCGCCATGCCGCCGTGCCCCAACACCCGCTCCACCTCGTAGCTCCCGAACCGCTCCCCCGGCGACACGAGCGGTCTCGACGCACGCAGTGCATCGCGCGCCCCCCCGACTCCCGTGGTTGAGCGGATGGCGTCAGCGAGCGTATCCGGGGTCGCATCGAGGACCGGATGGGAAGTGGCGTCGGCCTGGAGCAGTGCCTCGATCTCGCCGCGCAGCGTGCGGTCGCCCCCGCAGGAAACGTCGAGAAACGCCGAACGCGCGGACTCGGGCTGTTGCACCGCCTCGTCGAACAGCGCCCGGACTCGCCGCCAGCGCGCGATCTCGTCGTCGCGCGGTCGCTCACCCATCAGCATCCCGCGACGCCTGTCGCGGAGCGCACACGGCGGCGTGATCGCCGCCATCCGCCGAGGGTCCGGCTTCCCCGAGCTCGTCGAGCGCCTTCGCGAGCCAGGCGCGCGCGCTGCGCCAGTCGCGCTGTACGGTCGGGGCGGAGATGCCTAACGCCTCCGCGGTCTCCTCCACGGAGAGCCCGCCGAAGAAGCGGCACTCGACCACGCGCGCCTGTCGCTCGTCCAGCACCTCGAGCCGCTGCAAAAGCTCGTCGACTGCCACCACCTGCTCCGCGTGGACCGCGGGGATGCCGATCGACTCGTCGAGGGTGACCGGGAGGGCCCCCCCACCGCGCTTGTCGGTCAGGCGATCGCGGGCGGCATTCGCCAGCACCTGCCGCATCGCGCGCGCCGCGACCTTCAGGAACGTCTGCCGTCCGATCCACTGCGGCGCGTCCCCCGACCCGACTGAACGCGCGAGCTTGAAGTACGCCTCGTGGACGAGGGCGGTCGCGCTCAGCGTATCGCTCGCACGCCCCTGGCGCACCCGACCGGCCAGGCGCCGCAACTCCCCGTACACGCCGGCGAATGCTGCATCGAACGCCGAGCGATCCCCGCGTCCCGCCGCCTCCAGCCAGAGCGTGAGCTGCTCGGCTGTGGGATCGCCCTGCGCGGCGGCATGGGGATCGGTCGCGTCCTGCATGATCGGTTATTCCGCGTCTTCGGGTACGGTGAGATGAGGTCTATCAATTCTACCATCTCCGCCGAGGCTCGCCATGCTCCGCTCGCTCCGTGCCCACTCCGCCCTTCGTTTTCTTCCCGTTGTCGTCGGGACACTCGTGACCTTGAGCGCCGCCTGCTCGGACGACAACAAGTCCCCGACCGCACCGGTCGTGGTCCCGGTCCTCGACCGCCCGGCCGCCAGCACCGTCGCCGCCGATTCGACGGCGATCCTCGGCGTCATCTCCCGCCTCGACGCCGCCTGGGGGACGATGGATGCGGTCGCTTGGGCTCGCGAGTTCGCCCCCGACGCCCAGTTCGTGAACATCCTGGGCCAGACGATGAATGGTGCGACCGAGATTCGCGATCGTCACGCCTTCCTGTTCAACGGCCCGTTCAAGGGGAGCCGGCTCGCGAGCACCGTGTCGCGGCTCAGGTTCGTCGGCCCGCTCGCTGCCGTGGTCGAGTGCAACCAGAACCTCACGGGCTACTTGGCCCTTCCTCCGGGCTCGCGCGAGACGGTGCCGGGGGTGCTCAAGACGCGCATGGTGCACATGGTCGCCAAGATCAACGGAACGTGGACCGTCATCTCGACGCAGAACACGCAGCTTCAGCCTTGATGAAGGCGGCGTGGTCGGCATCGTCCGATCACCCGGGTTGATGATCACGCGCGCCCTGGCCGGGGGTCTATCAGCCAGGGCGAGGTTCATCACGTCGCGACGTGCCTCGATCTGCTCGATGCGGACCAAGCCGCCGACATTCTCACGTGGCTGCACGCGGAGTTCCACGTGTACAGGGCCGTCTGCGCGCCGGCGAATGCCGGGGATTCGCAACTCGATCCGTTGGAATTCCTCACGCGGGTGCAGGAAGGCAGATTCGTCCTTGCGCCGACCTGCGTCCCAACTCATAGTCAGCCTCCCGAGCTTCATTCCTCCCAGATCGCGAGTGGGCTCATGCGATCACGCGGCGTTAGGCACGCGTTCGAACTGGCAGGCGCTTCGCGTACAGCGGAGGGCACGGGCGACGACTATGGTACCCTGTTGGCGCGGCACTGGGGACCACTGGTCGGGTTTGCCACGTCCATCCTGCGGTCTGACGAGTCGAGCGAGGACATCGTACAGTCGGCATTCGTTAGGCTGTGGGAGGAGCGGACGCCGCGCGAGGCAGAGCACGAGGTGGCGTGGCTCTATCGCACGGTGCGACATCTCGCCCTCAACGAGCGGCGTTGGCGGCGCGTGCGCGCGACCTGGCGCGCGCAAGTGCTCGCCCAAGCGCGGCTCGCCCCCGAGCCCGATGAGGAGGAGGCGAACGAGCCGCGCGTGCGCTCGGCGGTTGCCGCACTCCCGCGCCGCCGGCGCGAGGTCTTCGAGCTGGCGCGATTCCATGGCCTGAGCTATCGCCAGATTGCCACCGCGCTCTCGTTGTCGCCCCAGACGGTGGCCAATCACATGAGCGCCGCGCTTCGCGACCTGCGTGTCGCGTTGGGCGACCTGCTGCAGGAAGTCGACGAGGCTCGCGATCACGAGCACGAAGCCGGAGAAGCCCGCGACATCCACACCAGCGGCGGCGAACGCGGCGCGCGCTGACGACGCTCGTCGCGGCCGTCGATTCTCGTTTTCAATTTAAACGGTCTTTCGCCTCTTTTTCCGGCCGAGAGCTAGTATAAATCGACCGCTCGGGTGTGGTGAGTGCATGGACCCGAGATCGCCGGACCGCGACGAGACGTCACGGCAGGTCGCCGACGCGCGCGTCGACGAACTTATCGTGCGAGCGCTGGAAGGTGTGGCAACCGCCAGCGAGCGGGCGCTCCTCGCCTCGTGGCTCGGGTCGTCGCCGGAACGCCAGCGCCGCCACGACGAGACGGCGCGGCTCTGGCGCCTGACAGCCATGGAACGCGCGCGGGTGACGCGGCGAGTCGCGGTACCCGACCGCGTGCGTAACCGGTTGCAGCTCCAGCCGGTCGAGCACGTCGAAGGCCGCCCGAGGGGGCGCACCACGTCGCGCCTGTTCGCTGCCGCGGCGATCGCCCTGCTGATGCTGGGAGCGGGAACCGCGTGGAAGCTGACGCGGCCGCCCGACGAAGGGACGATGATCGCGGAGTATCGCACGCGCACGAATCAGGCGGCAACGGCGCTACTCGAGGATGGGAGTGTGGTGTACCTCGGGCCGCGAAGCCATCTGCGGATACTGCGTGGCAGCTCGCGTCACGAACTGCACCTGCAGGGGCGCGCCTACTTCTCGGTGGCGAACCATCCGGGGCGTCGCTTTGTCGTGCACACGGCCAACGGGACGGTGCGCGCTGCGGCCACTCGCTTCGAGGTGGTCGCCGAACAGAACGTCACGCGCGTGCTGGTGATCGACGGCGAGGCGACGCTGGAGGCGACCAGGGGGGGGGGGAGCGCCAGCGTGACCAGCGGCCGCATGGTGCGCGCGCAAGAGACCGCGATGGTCGCCGACACGGTTCGCGACATCTCGCCTGAGCTGTCGTGGATGCGCGGCGTGCTGATCTTCCGCGACACGCCGCTGCGGGAGGTGGCGCTGGAGATCGAGCGCGAGTACGGCGAGCGCGTCATAGTCGCCGAATCGCTCGGCGATCGACTGGTGACTGCATGGTTCGATCAAGACGACGTAACCGAGATTCTGTCGGTCATCTGTCGCGCGACGTTCACGCGCCTCGAGCGCCAGGACGGTGTCGCTCGCATTGTACCGACCGATCAGAAGTTCATGCCTCAGCTGAAGAACGCGGGCAGCGAGTGATCCGGCGCATGACCGTGTGGCCGGTGACGCGTGTGGTGGAGATCCGCAGACGATGACAGGAGAAGATCGATGACGAGACGTGCGAAGATGCTCGTGACGGTGCTGACGGGACTCACCGTCGTCGGGCAATCCCCGGCGAGGGCGCAAGACACGAATGCGGTGCTCTCCGTGTCGTTGCCGGCGCCGTGGCGAGCGCCAACAGCGCGCGGGTTACTGGCAAAAGCGGCGCGCCTCGAGCTCGCCGATGCGCCCCTGCCGACCGCGCTCGATGCCCTCATGCGAAGTGCGCAGGTGCACGTCGCCTTTAGTGCGAGCCTCCTTCCGGCAGAACATCGCGTCAGTTGCCGCTGTGCCCAGGTTTCGGTGAGCGACGCGCTCGATTCGCTGCTCGCCGGCCTCGCGTACCGCTGGTCCGAGGCCAAGGGGCAGATCGTCGTGGAGCCGGTCGCCGCGAAGCCGGTTGCCGTCGTGCCCGCGGCGGCCGCTGCTGCCGCCGAGCTGGCGGCGACGGTCACCGGTGTGATTACGGATTCGGCGTCGCAGCGTCCGCTCGCGGCCGCGCAGGTGAGCGTGGTGGGGACGAGGATCGGCACGCTGACGGGTGACGACGGCCGATACACCCTTCCCGGAGTACCGGCCGGGCGCGTGTCCATCAGCGTTAGGCGGCTCGGATATGCCCCGGCGCAGCGCGACGTACAGGTGGCCGATGGAGCGTCGGCGACGCTCGACTTTGCACTTGCCGAGGTGCGGCGCACCCTGAGCGAGGTGGTCGTGACGGGGACGGCGGGGGCGACGACGCGCCGGGAGATCGGGAACTCGATCTCGTCCGTGAACATGGACGCGCTCGCGAACCAGTCGACGCCGCGGGTGGATGACGTCATCGGCGGGCGTGTCCCCGGCGCCACCATCATGCGCAACGCGGGAGCGGCCGGCGCCGGCAGCTCGGTGCGCGTGCGCGGGATCAACAGTCTCACGCAGGGCAACCGCCCGCTGATCTACGTCGACGGGGTACGTCTGTTCAGCGAGGCGCTCCCGATTTCCAATCAGGGACAGTCGTCGTCGCCGCTCAACGACATCGACCCGAACGACATCGACCGAATCGAGATCATCAAGGGGGCCGCGGCCACCACTCTGTACGGCACCGAGGCGTCGAACGGCGTGCTGCAGATCTTCACGAAGAGTGGCGTTGGCGGAAAGAAGACGGTGTGGGAAGGGCGCCTCACGCAGGGGACATCCATCCTTCCGCAGATCGGTCCCGACGAGTCGGACGCCTTCCTCGAGCGCTACGGCCAGAAGGCGAAGGGGCTATTCATGGACGCCTGGGTCCGCAACGGCCACAACCAGGATTACAACCTCTCGGTCAAGTCGTCGACCGTCGGCCCGAATGGCATGAACTACTTCCTCTCTGGTGGCTGGGGGAACGAGGAAGGTGTCCTCCCCGAGCAGAGCGCCTCCACCGCGACCCTGCGTGGGAATCTTGGTTTTCAGCCCACGAACAAGTTGAACGTGCGCTTCAACAACGCGTGGACGGGGCGCGACATTCGCTGGATTCCGGGAGGGTGGAACGCCAACAGCCTAACGCTGAACGTCATGCGTGGCCCCTTCGACTACACGCAGGATCGCGACTCGGTCTTCCTGACCCAGTTCCTGACGAAGGAAAACCAGAACCACTTTATCAACGGCGTCACACTGACGCTCACGCCCACCGCCAATCTCTCGGCCAAGGTGGTGGCTGGGCTCGACTACCTCGACTCGGACTATGCGAGCACCGCCGACTTCGGCAGCCTGCTCGTCCCCGACGGCTCGCGCACGGAGCGGCGCTTCCGCAACCTCAACAAGCAGATCGATCTGCAGGCGACGTACAGCCGGCGCTTCGGCGCGTCGCTGACGACGGCGACGTCGGCGGGATTCCAGTTTTTCGACGCACAGCTGCTCAACATCACCGGCACGTCGTCGCGCTTCGCCGGCCCAGGGAGCCCGACGCTCAACACCGGGTCGCAGCAGAACGTGACCGAAGATCGGCTTCGCGTGGTGAACGCGGGCTACTTCCTGCAGGAGCTCATCGGTATCGCCGACCGGCTCTTCATCACGGCGGGGGCGCGCATCGATGGCAACAGCGCCTTCGGCTCGGGCTTTGGGCTGCAGACGTACCCGAAGGTCTCGGCGTCGTATATCCTGAGCGAGCATTCCTTCTGGCCCAAGGCGATCGAGGAGGCAAAGCTGCGGGTCGCCTACGGGGTGTCGGGGAAGGCGCCCGGCTACTTCGACGCGTTACGCACGTGGACCCCGATATCCGCCAACGAGGGGAGCCCCGGGGTATCGCCGAGGACGCTGGGCAACCCCAACATCGGTCCCGAACGGAGCAGTGAATTCGAAGGCGGATTCGAGGCGGGGGCGTTAGGCGGGCGATTGACCGTCGATCTGAGCGTATACAAGCAGCGCACCGACGACGCGCTCCTGCGCGTTCCGCAAGATCCGTCGAAAGGCTTCGTGGATGCGCAGATCCAGAATGTGGGGACGATAGAGAATCGCGGCTTCGAGATCTCGCTGCGCGGGGTCCCGTTCCAGCGCGGCCAGACGAGTTGGGAAATCGGGATGACGGCGTCCGGAAACAAGTCGAAGATGGCGGACCTCGGCGCGAGTCCGAACTTCTTCGTGGGGCAGGACCTGGCGCCGGGACTGTGGGTCAAAGAGGGGTATGCCGTCCCTGGCTACTGGGGACCCAAGTTGCAGAACCCAGACGCAATCGGGGCGCCGGTGACGAAGGAGGAGTACTTCGGCCCCGTCTTCCCCACGCGCCTGATGGCTCTCTCGACCACACTCAACCTGCGACGGGGCCTGTCCGCAAGCGCGCTCGCCGAGTTTCAGGGAGGGCACTATAGCCTGAGCCACACCGCCTGGCGCAACGTGCAGCGTCGTGTGTGGCCCCCGTGCTTTGGCGTCGTGCAGAAAATCGAGCAGACCGGGGCGAATTCGCTCACGGCGCGCGAGCGCTACGACTGCGGACCGACCACCACCAGCTACGGTGCCTACATCTCGAAGTCCGATTTCTGGCGTCTGCGCTCCGTGGCGGTCAACTGGGAGCTTCCGCGCGCGCTGACCCGTAGCGGTGGTGTCTGGAACTTGACACTCGCGGGTCGCAACCTGCTCACGAGCACCGACTACATCGGCCTCGATCCCGAGATCTCGCAGAACGGCGACGGCTTCACGCGATGGGAGTACTACCAGACCCCTATCCCGCGCAGCTTCTCGCTCTCCGTGCGCACCACCTTCTGAGGCGCCGACGATGACCACATACCTCACCCCACTCATCTCCTCCCGGCATGGGCGGGGATTGGCACGCTCAACGCGCGTCGTCTTACTGGCTGGCTCGGTGCTCGCCGCCAGTGCATGCGACGTGACGAATCCAGGGCAGATTCTCGACGAGAACCTGAACAACGTCGCGGCCCTTCCTATTCTCGTGACAGGGATGGCTGGCGACTTCCAGTTGGCGCTGCGCGACATCGGCTGGAATAACGCCGTCCTCACGGGCGACCTGTCGGGGACGTCGGCGTACCTGTCGCGACAACGACACTGGGCGGGGCACCCCGAGCCCGAGGACGCCGACGAGTACAACTCGATCTACCGCGCGCGGTGGGTGGCAGAGAACGGGATTGAGCGCATGCGCACGGTGCTGGGCAGCGCATTCGACACCTCGCCGCTCGTGGCGCAGGCGTACATGTGGGCGGGATTCTCCGACCGCTTGCTGGGCGAGACGATGTGTCAGGCCGTGATCGATGGCGGCCCAGCGCTGCCGCGGATGGAGTACTTCCAGCGCGCGGAGTCGGCCTTCACCAACGCAATTCGCGTTGCCGAAGCCGCGGGGGCGGCGGCGGCGGCGACGCGGCTTGCCTCCTACGGCGGGCGGGCCTCGGTGCGACTCATTCAGGGAAACTGGGCCGGCGCGGTCAGCGATGCTGGCACGGTGCCGACGACCTTCGAGTTCGCGTCGAAGTTCAGCCCCACCTCGCTGCGCGAGCAGAACCAGATCTTCGGCGAGAACCGGGTGCGGGTGAACCTGAGCGCGAAGTACACGTGGTTTGACGCCTACTCTCTAACGGTGGCCGATCCGCGTGTGGTGATCGGCGTCGACCCGCGTCTCACGGTATCGGCGGATGGAGTGAGCCCGCACCGGATCCAACAGAAGTTCAACGACCTGGGGGCCGACATCGTCCTGACACGTGGCGCGGAGATGCGTCTCATCGAGGCAGAGAACGAGATCGTGAATGGCGACTGGCAGCTGGGCCTCACGAAACTCAATGCAGTTCGGACAGCCGCCGGGGTGCCGGCGCGCACCGCGGCGTCGAAGGAAGAGGCGCTGGTCGCGCTCAAGGCGGAGCGTGCGGTGGTCCTGTGGCTCGAGGCGCGCCGTGGCGGAGATCTGCTGCGCTGGGGCGGCGACCCCACGAAAGATGCGGTGCTCGTCGCCATGACGGCGGCCGCCCCCGGCGGATTACCGCTGGCCGGCCGGTCCATCTGCATGCCGTTCTCGCAGACGCTCCTCTCCACGAATCCCAACCTGCAGGGACAATGATGACCGCGCCCCCGCGTCGCGGCTCGCTGCGCCGAGCCCTTGTGGCCTGCCTAACGATTCTCACGGCGGGGGTCGCCTCGGCGCAAGGTACCGACACATTGCGGTTTCCCGGGTTGCGCGCGCCGGTGGAGGTGCTGCGCGACGCCTGGGGGATCTCACACATCTACGCGCAGAACGAGCACGACCTGTTCTTCGCGCAGGGGTATACGGGGGCTCGCGACCGTGCGTTCCAGTTCGAGATGTGGCGGCGGCAGGCGACGGGAACGGTGGCTGAGCTCCTCGGAGAGCGCGAGCTGCAACGCGACATCGGCGCACGACTCTTCCGATATCGGGGGAGCGTGGCGGCCGACCTCGCACGATACCATCCGCGCGGGGCGGCGATCGTGGGCGCCTTCGTGGAAGGGATCAACGCCTACGTCGACGAGGCCGTCAACAATCCACAGTTAGTCCCTCTTGAGCTCCGCATGCTGGGCATCAAGCCGGGGCGCTGGACTCCCGATGTCGTGATCTCGCGGCACCAGGGGCTTCTTGGCAACATCACGGAGGAACTCGCGTACGGGCGCTTCGTCGCGAAACACGGCGCGGAGTTGTTGCGCAAGACGCAGTGGTTTCACCCCGGGCCAGGCGAGCCTCAGCTTGAGCTGGATTCGTCTATCGACAAGGACGGGTTGTCCGAGCCGATCCTCGACCTGTACAACGCCTATCGTGCCCCGTTGCGCTTCCAGTCGAGCGACGTGAAGATCTCCTTCCGCGGCAATGCGGAAGCGGGACGCCGGCTGGCGGCGCTCCAGGCTGCCGAGGACACGGCGCTCCAGCGGAACGAGCGGCGTGACATCGGCAGCAACAACTGGGTGGTGAGCCCGCGGCTGACGCTGAGCGGACGCGCGCTCATGGCCAACGATCCGCACCGTGCACAGGCGGCGCCGTCGCTCCGGTACTTCGTGCACCTCGTTGCCCCCGGCTGGAACGTGATCGGCGGCGGCGAGCCCACGGTGCCGGGAGTCTCGATCGGGCACAACGAGTTTGGCGCGTGGGGGCTGACAATCTTCGGCACCGACGGCGAGGACCTGTACGTCTACAAGACCAACCCGGCCAATCGTTCGCAGTACCGCTATCGCGGCGCTTGGGAAACCATGCGCACCGTGCGTGAGTCGATACCAGTGAAGGGGAGTGCGCCGCGGACGGTGATACTTCGATACACCCGCCACGGCCCGGTGGTCTTCGAGGATTCGGCGCGTGGCGTCGCGTACGCCGTGCGCGCGGCGTGGATGGAGCCGGGCGGAGCGCCGTACATGGCGTCGTTGCGAATGGACCAGGCGCGCAATTGGGAGGAGTTCCGGGCCGCGTGCAGCTATAGCAACATCCCCGGCGAAAACATGGTGTGGGCCGACGTGAAAGGAAACATTGGCTGGCAGTCGGTCGGTATCGCCCCCATCCGCCCGCGTTCGAGCGGACTCGTTCCAGTTCCCGGCGATGGGCGCTTCGAGTGGGCGGGATACCTCCCCATCCTGCAGAAGCCTCACGCGTTCAACCCCGCCGAGGGCTTCATCGCCACCGCGAACAACAACCTGACGCGAGACGACTTCCCATACCGCAACGCGATCGGGTGGTCGTGGGCCGATCCGTATCGTTTTGCGCGCATCGCCGAGGTATTGGGGTCGGGCCGAAGAGTCTCGATGATCGATATGGAGCAGCTGCAGAACGACTACACGTCGCTCCCGGCGCGCGCGCTCGTCCCGCTCCTCGCGGGGCTACAGGGGACGAGCGACGCTTCGGAGCAAGCGCGTCGTGCGCTGCTGTCGTGGAACTTCGTGCTCGACA
>JBDTUA010000179.1:0-10270 GCA_040007995.1 Gemmatimonadota bacterium
GCGTCGCACGCAACCCGCGCGCATCGTCGTCGCCCTCGCGCTCCTCGTGGCCATTCCCCTTCCGGCAGCGGCACAGAAGGCGAAGGCACCGGCGGCGGCGGGCTTCGCCGCGCTGGATGCCTACGTGGCGAAGTCGATGAAGGAGTGGAAGGTCCCCGGCATCGCCCTCGCCATCGTGAAGGACGATTCCATCGTCTATGCGAAGGGCTACGGGACGCGCACCGTCGGCAAGCAGGAACCGGTGGATGCCAATACGATCTTCGCCATCGGCTCGGCGTCCAAGGCCTTCACTGCAGCACTCGTGGCGATGGCGGTGGACGAGGGGAAGATGAAATGGGACGAGCGCGTCTCGGCCTATCTCCCCGGCTTCCAGCTGTACGACACGTATGCGTCACGCGACCTCACCATGCGCGACGCGCTCTCGCATCGCAGCGGTCTCGCGCGCGGCGACTTCATGTGGTACGCGGGGGGATTTTCGCGCGATGAGATCCTGCGCCGCGTGCGCTACCTGAAGCCGAGCTGGGGCTTCCGGTCGACCTTCGGCTACCAGAACGTCATGCTGCTCGCCGCTGGTGAGGCGGTGGCGCGTGCGGAGCAGCAGTCGTGGGACGACCAGGTACGCACGAAGATCTTCGCCCCGCTCGGGATGACGGCATCGTCGACGTCGATCCGCGACTTCGCCGGCCAGGGGAACCTGGCGACGCCGCATGGCGAGGTGGACGACACGGTCGTGGCGATCCCATGGAAGAACATCGACAACATCGGCCCTGCCGGTTCGATCAACTCGAACGTGCGCGACATGGCGCAGTGGCTGCGGTTGCAGCTGGGGCACGGGAAGTACGGGACGCAGCAGCTCATGACGACCGGGGCGCACGACGAGATGTGGCAGCCGAATATCCACATCCGGATGGAAGGCCCGCTCGCCCACTACCTCGCCCCGGGGGCCAATCTCGCCGCCTACGGCATGGGGTGGTTCCTGCAGGACTTCGACGGACGCCTCGCCGTCCACCACGGAGGGAACATCGACGGCATGTCGGCGATGGTCGCCATGCTCCCCGACGAACAGCTCGGCGTCGTCATCCTCACCAACAAGAACAGCACGCCGGCTCCCGAAGCAATCTTTCCCTACGTCTTCGACCTCTACACACGCAGCACGCCGCGCGACTGGAACGCCGAATTTCACAAGATGCTCGATCCCGTCCTCAAGGCAGCGAAGGAAGCGGCGGCGGCGGCCGAAAAGTCGCGCGTCGCCGGGACGCGTCCGTCGCTCGAGCTGGCGACGTACGCCGGGACGTACAACGATTCGATGTATGGCGACATCGTGATTGCGGGGGGGAACGATGGACTCACGGTGAAGCTCGGCCAGTTCAACGGGACATTGTCGCACTGGAACTACGACACCTTCCAGGGGCGTATGGACAACCCCTCCGCCGGAAAGCCGCTGCTGACGTTCGTCCTCGGCGCCGACGGGAAGCCGTCCGAAGTGAAGGTGCAGGGCTTCGAGGACGCCACGTTCCGCCACACCTCGCCCGCCGCCGACACCAAACCCGGCGTGACGCTCTCGACGTCGCAGCTGCACGCGCTGGTGGGGCGTTACAAGCCCGAGTCGGTTCCGCTCGACATCGACGTCCAACTGATCGGCGACGCCCTCAAACTCACGGTCCCAGGTCAGCCGACCTACACGCTCGTAGCAGAATCCCCGACCCGATTCCGCATGACCGGCCCCCCAGGGATGCCCGAAGGATTTTTTGTCGAGTTTGAAACGTCAGGGGGCACGGCAACCGGTGCGACCATCATCCAGCCCGCCCCGCGACCGAAAATGAAGTTGACCAAACAGTGAAGAGAAGACGAGAGGACGAGCGCCCCTCGTCTTCTCGTCGTCTCGTCCTCTCCTCACGCAAACAGTCCCACTTGTCCACCGGTGTGCCAGAACATCACCGTGGTGCCGTCGCGGAATTGCCCGGCGCGCGCGAAGGCGATGAGTCCGGCCAAGGCCTTGGCGGTGTACCAGTGGTCGGTGAACAGCGCCTCGGTGCGGGCGGCGAGCGATTGCGCCTCGCGGGATGCGTCGCTGGGGACGCCGTAGCCGCCGCCGACGAATGAGGCGTCGGCAGAAAAACGCTCAGCGAGTCCGAGTGCGTCGGCTGGGAGGGCAAGCAGCTCCTCGATCCCGCTCCCGAGGCTGAGGACGATACGGCGGATGTCGTCGACCGGGTCGTCCGCGCTGATGCCGATCACCTGGGTGGGGAGCCCGAACATCGCGCACCCGGCCAGGAGCCCCGCCTGCGTCCCGCCTGACGACGTGGCATGCAGGATGACGTCGGGGACGACGCCCTGTCGCACGATCTCACCGACGCCGAGGGCGAGCCCGAGCGCCCCGAGCGGTGTCGAGGCGCCTAACGGGACGACGAGGGGATGGCGCCCCTCCGCAGCCAGCCGGGTCGCGAGCGCCTGCATTGCGGCGGCACGGGCGCGACGATCGGCGACGTAGTGCAGCGTCGCGCCGAGCAGGTCGTCGAGCAACGCGTTCCCCGTCAGCCGCTCCGGGGGAGTTCCGTTGGCCACGATGTGACAGGCCATCCCGAGTCGCGCGGCCGCGGCGGCGGTGGCGCGGCAATGATTGGACTGGACGCCGCCACAGGTAATGAGCGTATCCACCCCGTCGGCGCGGGCCTGCGCTGCGACGAGCCCGAGTTTCCGCACCTTGTTGCCGCCGAATCCGAAGGGGAGGGCGTCGTCACGCTTGATCACCAGGCGCGCTCCCATGCCGATGGCGTGCGCGAGCCTCGGCGCCTCGTCGATCGGGGTGGGAAGGGCGCCGAGGGCGATATGCGGGAGGGCGAGGAGACGGGCTCGGGCGGCGGAGAGGGGCATGGGGGACGGGGGACGGGGGAGGGGGCCCCCCCCGACAAGAACATGACCCCGAGTCGCGCCTTTCGCATCATCATTTCCTCGCACGAAAAGCAGTCCGGTTGCGCCTCCGCCACGTAATGAGCGGGAGACGCGCCCCCGACGGCCCTTCAACCCGCCGCATCGTCCTGCGCCCCCCCGCACCTCCGCGTACATTCCCTCCCTACGACGATTCCCGACTCCCTCACTCCTGGCGTGTCCTCCTCGATCGACGCAGAACTCTCCGACAAATGGCGACGCGGACCCGGAATTTTCGTGGTCATCGACGCACGTGGAGACGCCGGGGATCGCATACACGCGATCCAGCGCACCTACGACCCGAAGCTGGCGAACTACCTCCCGCCGCATCTCACCCTCGCCGGCTCGTCCGGCGTGGGACCGATTGATCCGGCAACGTCTCGGCAGCAGCTGCACGACATCATGGCCGAAATCGCCAGCACCACCCCGCCGATGTCGCTCGCCTTCAAGCCGCCGCATCGCTTCATGCAGACCGACATTGTCGTGCTCCCGCTGGACCATAACGGTCCGCTGCGCGACCTGCACGAGCGCATCGCCACGAGTGGACTCTCCTTTCAGCCGGCGCGCTTCTCCTTCACGCCGCACGTCACGCTGTCGTTCTTCCGCACCCTGACCGCAAAGCAGCGACGCGAACTGCTCGCCATGCGCCTCGAGGAACCGCTCCTCATCGATCACCTGCGCTGTTCGCTGACCGATGAGCCGCTCCCTCCGCGGGCGCTCTTCGAGTTGCCGCTGGCGACGCCGGCCTGAGCGATGCCCCCGCTCGCGCGCGACGCCCTCCTCGCCACGCTCGCGGCTGATGCATCGATGTCATCGGCCGACACCATTGTTCGCCTGGCGGTCGACTACCTGGCCGAGTCGAGTCGCGGCGAGGGCGCTGTGGCGCGCGGTACGCCGGCCGCTGCGCTGATCGCGCGACTCGATGCGCCGCTCCCTGCCGATGGCACGACGCTCGAGGAGGTGGCACGCCGCCTGCGCGACGACGTGATCCGCGAAGCGAATCGCCTCTCGCACCCCATGTACGTCGGGCACCAGGTCTCGCCGCCGCTCCCCGTCGCCATCTGGACCGACAGCGTGATCGCGGCCCTCAACGGCAGTCAGGCGGTGCGGGAGATGTCGCCGGCGACCACGCTCGTGGAGCGACAGGTGATCCGCTGGATGTGCACGCTCGCCGGCTTCGACCAACGGAGCGGCGGGACGTTCACTTCGGGTGGGACCGAAGCAACGCTGACCGCGCTGCTCGCGGCGCGCGCGCGACTCATCCCCGGCGCGTGGGCCGACGGCGTCGGCACCGACCCGCCCGTGGTCCTCTGCGGGACGCACGCGCACTATGCGGTGGGACGTGCGGTCGGTGTGATGGGTCTCGGCGTGCGCCACGTCGTGACGGTACCGTCGCGCGACTTTCGCGTGGATCCGGCGGCGCTGCGCGAGGCGTTGCACGCACTCCGACGCGAGGGGCGGCGCGTCCTCGCCGTCGTCGCCACCGCGGGGAGTACCGCCACCGGCGCCTTCGACGACCTCGCGGCCGTGGCGGACTGCTGCGAAGAGTTTGGCTGCTGGTTGCACGTCGACGCCGCCCACGGCGCTTCCGCCCTCTTTTCGATGGAACACCGGGAGCGACTCCGAGGCATCGAGCGCGCCGACTCGCTCGCCTGGGATCCGCACAAGATGATGCTCCTCCCCTTGGCGGCGGGGATGGTCCTGGTGCGGGACGATGCCACCCTGGACGTCGCCTTCGCCCAGCAGGCGCCGTACCTGTTCCACCAGCGCGATGACGAGCCGTCGTACGACATCGGCCCACGCTCGCTCCAGTGCTCTCGACGCGGCGACGCGCTCAAGGTCTGGGCGGCCCTGCTCCGCTATGGCCGGTCGGGAATCGCCGGCTTCTACGATCACCTCTGCGAACTCACCGTCGCCTTCCATGAGATGGTCGAACAGCACCCGCGTTTCGAGGCGCTGCACCGCCCCGAGACGAATATCCTCTGCTTCCGATTCACGGGTGCTGACGCTGCCGGAGCCGGTGTCGCCGACACCGTGAACCGCGACCTGCGTGCGCGCTACAACGCGGGGGGCGAGGGGTGGATCACCTCGACGCTGCTCGACGGGCGACGGGTCCTTCGAGTCACAATCATCAATCCGCGCACCACCGTCGCACATCTGACGCGCGTGCTCGAGGGGCTGGACGCCCTCGCCACGGCCGAGGCGCAGTAGCGCGAGGGAAGCCGGCACCGGACGCACCAATCCGTACGACGATTCGAGACGTAGCGATCAGGGGAAAGGGGAGAGTACCCGTCCCCCGTCCCCCGTCCGCGTCCCCCGTCCGCGTCCCTCGTCCCCATTGCCATGCGTCGCCTCACCCTGCTCGCCGCCGCCACCCTGCTCGTCGCGACCGGACTCGTCGCGGCGCGCCACAGCGCCACCCGGGCCGACGCCGCCACGATCCCCGTCTCGCCGCCGCGCGATCCTGTGGCCGAAGCGAGGGCCCGGGATGCCGACATCGCGCTCTTCGAGCAGCGCGTGGGCGAGGATCCGTCGAGCGCGGCCGACCGCTCGCGCCTCGCCGCGCTCTACCTGCGTCGCGCCCGCGAGACGGGCGGCTTCACCGACGTCACGCGCGCCAGCGCGCAGGCCGAACGTTCGCTCGCCCTGCGCGAATCGCATAACGAGGGAACGTGGAGCATCCTTGCCTCGGCGCGCCTCGCGCAGCACGACTTCACCGGGGCACTCGAGGCGGCGCGATCGCTCGTCGCGAGCGACACCAGCGACGCCAACAGCCTCGCGCTCGAGGGTGAGGTGTTGCTCGAACTCGGCCGGTACGATGAGGCGGCGGTACGCTTCGCCGCGGTGGAGCACGCGCCCGCGTCGCTCTCGCTCGCACCGCGCCTCGCCCGCTGGTACGAACTCACCGGGCACCTCGATCGCGCCGTCCTGATGTCGCGCAACGCATTGCGGCTGGCGAAGGCGAACGACGGGCTCAGCGCCGAGCAGCAGGCCTGGTTCCTGATGCGCGCCGGCGACCTCGAGGCCAAGCGCGGCCGGGCGGGAGCTGCAAGGCTGCTGTACGACTCCGCGCTCACTGCCAATGCCGGCGACTATCGCGTCCTCGCCGGCATCGCGCGACTCGACGCCCAGCGCGGCGCCTGGCGCGAGGCGATCGTCGCTGGCGATTCGGCCGTACTGCAGCGCCTCGAGCCGGGCACGCTGGGCATCCTGCGCGAGGCCTGGCTCGCCGTCGGCGACACAGCGCAGGCCTCGAGTTATGCCGCGGCCATGACCGCCAGCGCCCTTACCCAGCCGGGGGCAATCCACCGGGCATGGGGACTGCACCTCGTGAACCACGGCGAGCGGCTCGACGACGTGCTGCGTCGTGTGCGCCGCGAGCTGCAATCGCGTCGCGACGTGTACGGCTACGACCTCGAGGGGTGGACGCTGCACGCCCTCGGCCGCGACCGGGAGGCCGCCCTGGCGATGCACCAGGCGTTGCGCGCCGGGACCGAGGACGCGGTCCTGTGGTACCACGCCGGCGTGATCGCGGCCGCCGTCGGCGACGGCGCGGGCGCCCGCCTCCACCTCGAGCGCGCGATCGCGCTCAACCCGGCGTTCGGCGTGGAGGACGTAGCCCATGCCAAGGCGCTGCTGACCGTGCTGCCGAGCGCACCGAGCGCACCGAGCGCATCGAGCGCGCTGAGCGCACCGAGCGCATCGAGCGCGCGGACGTCGCCCCCCCCGCTCCCCGTGGGGACGGGACGCGTCGCGGGATCCACGCCGTGATGCGTCGACTCGCCGCGCTCCTGCTGCTCCTTCTGTTGTCGGTGGCGCGCCCGGCCGCCGCGCATCCGCTCCACACCACCGTCGCCGAGCTGCGGCTTGCGCCTGACGGGGTGCTCTCCGTCTCGCTGCGCACCTTCTCCGACGACTTCAGCGCCGCGGTGGCGCGGGCGACAAAGACCGCGGTGCTCCCCGATCACATGGTGAGCGCAGAGGCGGCCTCCCGCTATGTGCGCGAAGCATTGACGCTGCAGGTGGCGGGAGCCGCGGTCGTGCTCCGGCTCGTGAGCCAGCGCCGCGATGGCGACGTGACGCTGCTGGAATTCCGCGCCGAGCGTCCGAGTGTCACGTTGCGCGGGGCGCGCGTCCTCAACCGGATGCTGATGGAGTTCCACGGCGACCAGGTCAACCTGCTCAAGGCGACGTACGACGGGCGGTCGTTCACGACGCTCTTCTCGCAGGGAGCGGTGGCCAAGGCGCTCCCCTGAACCACACGGCGCCGCGCCCCGGAAGGGAGCGCGGCGCCGCCACTGCGATCGGTCGTTCGACAGCGATTGATCGCGACCGACCGCGATCGGTCGTTAGAGTGCCTTGCGGACCGCGCTGTCGATGTCCTGGTCGGCGCCGGCGCCGGCGTAGACGATCTTCCCCGTCTTGTCGATGACGATGACCGTGGACGTCGCCTTCACCCCGTACACCACGTCCGCCTCGCCCTTGCGGTCGTAGAAGGTCTGCACGTCGAAGCCGTGCTTCTCCATGTACAGCTTGACCCGGTTCGGCGACTGGTTGAACGACACCGCCAGTCCGACGAAGCGCACCTGCGCGCCGTACTTCTTCTTCGCCGCGAGGATCTTCGGGGCCAGTGCCTCGCAGTTCTCGCACCAGGTCGCCCAGACCTCGATCAGCATCGGTGACTTGCCGATGAATTCCCCCATCGAGGCCGGCGCGCCATCGAGGGTCTCGACCTTGAGGTCGGGGAGAATGGTGCCTAACGGGAGGTCGATCGCGTACTGTGCGCGGGCGGTGGCCGGCGCGAACAGAACCGCCCCGACGGCCACGAGCGGCACGGCACGGGCGACACGACGCCACAACGAACGATGAATGGTCATATCAGTAGCTGCCCCATCTTGATGAGATAGTACTCGGCGACGCCGAGCATCACGATGCCGAAGAACTTCTTCACGCGCACCATCCACATCCCGGCCTTCGGAAGGCGAGACACCGACCCCGACGATACCCCGACCACGATGAGGAGTGCGCACATCCCCAGCGAAAAGGTGAACAGGTAGACGAAGCCCATCAGCGCGCTTTTCGTTTCGGTCACCCAGGTCAACACGCCGATCATGACCGGCGCGGAACACGGCGCTGCGACCAGCCCCGACATCGCCCCCATGGCAAAGACCCCGCCGAAGCGTCCCCCCTCACCAGCGGTCGCCGCGCGCTTCGTGAGCGCGGCTGGGAGGCGGAGCGGGAGCACGTCGAGCATCGAGAGCGCGGCGAGCACGAGGATGTTGGCCATGACGAAATACAGCCACGGATTCGTGCTCACTCGCCCGAACATCGTCCCGCTCAATCCGGCGAACAGCCCGAGTCCCGCATAGACGAGCGAGAGTCCGATGACGTACGTCAGGCTGAGCAGGAGGGGACGCAGTCGCGACCGTCGGACCGTCGGATCGGTCGATTGACCGCCACCCACGATCGCCGCGGTTATCGGGATCATGGGATAGATGCACGGTGTCAGGGACGTCAGCACACCGGCCAGGAAGAGGAGCGGCAGCGCAGTGGCCGGCGAGCCGGTGAGCCGTTGGGTAATCGCGGAGAAGTCCATGTGGTACCACGAAGCTTACAGCGCGGGAGTTGGTTCCGCAGGCGACCGGTTTGAGGCCGTCCGCGACCTGGAGGTCGTACCACCCGCGCGCCGCCCTCGAGTCGGCGCGGGTTAGCGATCGCTTCAGCGACGCCTGGCGAAGAATCCCCCGTCAGCCGTGCCAAACATCCGACAGCAACCGCACCCAGTTGCCGCCGAGGACCTTCTCGATGCGCGCCGAGCCGTGTCCCGCCTTGGCCAGCGCCTCGGCGATACGCTCCATCCGGCGCGGGGTGTTGAGGTCCGGCACGTAGTTGAAGATGTGCGCGTCCTCGCCCGGCGCCGAGATCCCAGCTTTGCGACGCGCCTCCACGAAGTCGGCGTGCACCGTCCGGAACTCCGGCGTCAGGTCGAGCGGGGTGATCGAGTTGTCGCTGCCGACCCCGACATGATCCTCGCCGCAGATGTTGATGCAGTGCGTCATGTGGCGCATGAAGTCGTCGAGCGTCGGTTGCCCCGACTCGCGCAGGAAGGGCATCAGGTAGATCCCGACGACGCCGCCCTTGTCAGCGAGTCGCTTGAGCAGCGCGTCGGGCTTGTTGCGCGGCACGTTGGTCACCGCCGCCGCGCCAGTATGCGTCGCGGCGATCGGGACGCGCGACGCCTCCACCGCCTGCCGCGACGTCTCCCATCCCGTGTGACTCACGTCCACGAGGATCCCGCGCTCATTCATGCGGGCAATCAGCGCCCGCCCGAAGGGCTTGAGGCCATGATCCTCGGGGATGAGGCAGCCGTCCCCCACGAGGTTCGAGCCGTTGTATGTGAGCTGAATGATGCGCACGCCCAACCGGTCGAAGACGTCGAGGCGCTCGGGCTTGTCCCAGATCGGCGTCGTGTCCTGAAAGCCGAGGATGACCCCGAGCTTGCGTTCCTGCTTGGCACGGCGGATGTCGGCAACGCTGCGGATCTTTGTAAATATTCGGGGCGATCGCTGCAGCTCGAACTCCCAGGACGCGATATTGGCGACGGTCTTCTCGAACGCGGTGGTGGCATCGCCGAGCGCACTGACCGTCGAGTTGACCGCCGTGATCCCCGAGCGGCGCACGTTCTCGATCATCGCTGGGGTGAGCGGGGTGTCGAGCCAGTTGGGGACGTTGAACGGTCCCGCGGTCGCCAGCATGTCGACGACGATCACCTTGTCGTAGCCTGGCCAGGCCGCGTCGGGGTGTGGGGATGCCTGCGACGCACCATGCCCATCGCCGGCGCCGGCTGCGGCGGCGAGCGTGGGAATGGCCGGGGCGAGAGCGGCAGCTGCGGCCAGTTTGGAGAACTGGCGGCGCGAGAGGGTCGGGTCGATGGTCATGCGGGTATTCTGTAGCCCGATGTGCGACGCCGCCAGCGGCCCCCCCTGAGCTCACGAGGCTGCACGTTGCGGACGCCGCCGCATCACGGCGCCACGCGGCCCGGACGTCGTTACGCGCGCACCGGGCCGTCGAGGATCGTGCGCACCTTTCGCACCAGCGCCTCCGGCGCGAACGGCTTCTCGAGCAAATCGAAGTCCCGGTGCAGTCCGCCGCTGGCCAGGAACGCGTTCTCGGTATATCCGGAAACGAAAAGCACCCGCAGCTCCGGCCGCAGGTCGCGCAGCTCCTGCAGCAGGGTTGGGCCGCTCTTGCGCGGCAGCACCACGTCCGAGACGACGATGTCGATCGTCTCGCGATGTTCGATGAAGAGCGACAACGCCACCTCCGCCGATCGTGCCTCGAG
>JBDTUA010000180.1:0-10250 GCA_040007995.1 Gemmatimonadota bacterium
CCCTCGTCTTCGCGCCGCAGCCGCGCGACCAGTGTTTCGAGATTGGTCAGTTGGAGTTTGATACGAATCCGAACCTGCGGTAGTCCGACGAGCGAAGGGCACGGTGTGAGTGGGTCGAGGCGTCGGCGCGCGGGCGCGGGCGCTCGGCCCATTCGCTTACCTCACACTTCGCTCGCTGAAGCCATGAGGTGGGCGTCGTTATGCAGGCCTTCTCTCCCCATAACGTCACCGCTCCGCCGACGAACGAGGCCGAGAAAATTCTCCGTGGCCCGAACTTCCTGCGCCTCCTGCCCCTACGCATGCAGGTCGCTGCGATCACAATCCTCGACAACCGCTCGTGGCGAATGTGCGAGTCGCCCATCGAGTCGGCGCCGTCGTCTCCCTCCAGGCACGAGTGCACGCGACGCAGAGTCACGAGCCCCGCCGTGGCGCGGGGCTGCACGGAACAACTATCCCCTCGATTGATTCGGGACTTGTGTGCTCTCGGGAGCGCGCGCACGTCCTCCAGGTGCTCCTCCTATTGACTGATTTCCGAAGGAGCTGGTCGGGCCGGGGCGACCTCTCTCACTAAGACCGAAGTCGCTCTCCCGCCGCCGCCATCGCATCGTCCGCATCGAAGTTCATCGCGTCCACCGCGAAATTCGCCTCGTTTCACACGGCCAGTCAGTCGCCCGTCCTTCAATTCGTGTCGTTGACGACGACGTGCTGCCCCTCTCGCCGCTCGTTTGCATCTATAGTGCTCTGCTGCGAGCGCTCTTCGCGCGTCGAGCTCACATGTTGCGGCTCGACGCGTGAAGCTTGTCGATCGGTGCGATCGCTGCCGCAGGTCGCGGAGTTGCTCCTTGAGGCTCGCGCCGCATCTCGCGCGTTGCAGGACTCATCGAGTCACTCGTCGCGAATCCCTCACACGATTTCGAGATGCCCTACACAAGGGGTGCGAGTCCTCGGCCCATGAGCAGCGCTACGTCGCCGATGCGTGTCATCGTTCGCGCGTCCGTAGAGCTTACGTCGCCGATGCGTGTCGTGGCTTGAACGGCCGTCGTACTCACGTCGCCGATGCCTCGGCCCGTCTCGCCAGTCGAACGGTCATATTTCCCGCTTGCCTGGTGCTCTTGCCACTTGACGCGACCGCCTCGACACATCGAGAGCACAACTCGCGCGACAACGAGGTCAGCTCGCTGCTTCGTCAGGTTAGCTCGGCGGCCGACTGGATCGCTTGCACGAGGCTTCCGATGATCTTGTCGTCTGGCGACGCCACTTCGTCGCACCGCTGGAGCGGATTGCCAGAATACCAAGTGGCCTGATCGCCCGGCGCTATCACCTCGACATCCGACGCGGTCGCTCGAACAATCGACGTTGGGATCTTGGCGGAGACTTTTTGCGTTTCCGCGTCCCTCTACTTAGTCCCCCGGAACCCCCTCGTTTGTCAAGGTCCCCGAGAGGACAACGCGCCCTAAACATCACGCCCGCTTTGATTTGCACACCGCGCACGACGCACGGTACCCCACGGCGCGTCGATTCCCGGTCCCCTGAGCGCGTCGTATTCGTACGGTCGATCTGCCGGAGCGGGCTGAATCGATTGCATCGCGAACCGCGTCGACGTCTGGATTCACTTCGCGACGTTTTTCAGGGTGAAGGCAGTCGCGGACGACGCAAGCAAAGGCTGCGCCGCAGCAATTCGAGTGGCTGAGCATCATTGCGGTACAGGAACCTCGTCAAGCGCATGGTAGTGTCCTGGGATGCACCCTTGCGGAGGCTGCCGAGCGTGGCGTACCCTGATCGCATGGCGATCGAGACCGAGTGGACGGCCGAGTTGGTGCTGGCGCTCCCGGACGATGGGGTGCGGCGCGAGCTGCTCGATGGCGAGCTGGTCGTGATGCCCGCGCCGAGCTTGCTGCATCAGAACGTGGTGGGCGAGTTCTACGATCGTCTCAAGACGTATGTTCGCAAGTCCGCGATCGGCTCCGCGCACATGTCACCCGCCGACATCGAGTTCTCGTCGCGCCGGCTCGTGCAGCCCGACGTCTTCGTCGCACCGCTGGTCGCGGGAGGCAAGGCGCGGAGCTGGACGGAGATTCGCGCGCTCCTGCTCGCAATTGAAGTCAGCTCGCCCTCCACTGCGCGCCACGATCGCATCAAGAAGCGGCACATCTACATGTCGGAGCGAGTCGACGAGTACTGGATCGTCGACCTGGACGCACGGGCGGTGGAGCGGTGGCGGCACGGCGAGGCGCGGCCGGAGGTCGTGGACGGCACGATCACGTGGCAGTCAGTGGCCTCGGTACCTGCGCTGACGATCGATCTCGAGGCGCTGTTCGACGCGGCGCTGTCGTAGTCGATCGTGACGAACTGACGAAGGCGCGCTGACGATGAGCATCGTCACCGCTGAGGTCCCCAGCGAAGCCGGATCCTCTGCGCAACTCCGCGTAGCAGCGCGTGCAGCGGGGCAGACGCCGCCATCGCGACGAGCAACGCGACGATCGCACCGAGCACCGTAAGCCGCATTCCCTCGCCGAGCACCGTAAGCCGCGTTCCTTCGCCCGAACTCACGAGGTCGGGTGGCGACGCTCTCGGCTAGCACGATGTAGAGTCCGGCGAAGGCGACGGCTCGCGCAAGAGCGGGACCGGAGGGCTTGGCGACATCTCCCGCATCTAGCTTCCGTCATCCTGTCGGAAGGACCGTCCCTCACATCGGAGCGATCATGGGTGTCCTCATGCAAGCCTTCTATTGGGATTGTCCGGTGCGCGAAGGGGTGGAACACGCGTGGTGGGGGCGCGTCGCCCTGGAACTTCCCGCGCTTGCCGACACCGGCATCACCGCGCTCTGGCTCCCGCCGGTCAGCAAGGGGATGTCGGCGCGGGGCATGGGCTACGATCCGTACGACTACTACGACCTGGGGGACTTCGACCAGAAGGGGAGCATCCCCACCTGGTTCGGGTCTCGTCAGGCACTCGACGCGTTGATCGCGACCGCGCACGCACAGGGACTCGACGTCTACGCCGACCTGGTGCTGAATCACTGCAGCGGCGCCGACGCCGAGGAACTCAATCCGATCACTGGCGAGATGGGGTGGACGAAGTTCGCGCCGGCCAGCGGGCGCTTTCCGCGCGACTGGAATTCCTTCCATCCCTCGGAATACGAGTCGTGGGACGACGCGTCTTTCGCCGGCTTTCCGGATCTCTGTCATCGCAATCCGGCGGTGTACCGCGAGGTGATGGCGTATGTGAGGTGGCTGGTGGAAGAGGTGGGGTTCGACGGCTTCCGCTACGACTTCGTGAAGGGGTATGGCGAGGAGGGACGGGGGACGGGGCTGATGGCGGCGATTCAGGAGTTTCGCTATCGCCGTGTAGGGCAGGACTACTACAAGCCATTCGGCGTCGTCGAGTATTGGGACGAGGGGAATGTCGGCGCGATCGCGCGATACCTCGATGGGGTCAACTTCTGGAACGACAACCCGGTCGCGGCGTTCGACTTCCCGCTTCGGCACCGCCTCGCCCGGCTCTGTGATGACGATGCATTTTCGCTGCGCGAACTGGCCAGCACGGGGACGATGCTCGCGTATGACCCCATGCGAGCGGTGACCTTCGTCGAGAACCACGACATCATCCGCGACGCGCCGATCGTGCGCGACAAGATGCTTGCGTACGCTTACATCCTCACGCACGAGGGATATCCGTGCGTCTTCTGGGAGGACTACTTCGCGCAGGGACTCGGCCGCGTGGGGACGCCGGGCGGGATCGCGGCGCTCGTGGAGCTCCACGAGCGAGATGCGCACGGCGACACGGAGGTGCTGTACGTGGACGATGGCCTGTACGTGATGCAGCGGCGCGGGCTCGACGGTGATGGCGGGCTGGTGGTCGCGATCAATAGTACGAGGACGGCATGGCGGGGCGAGTGGGTGGCGACGGCGTTCGCGGCGACCTTCCTCACGCCAGTGGCATACGGCTCCTCGCTCGACCCGGGCGCACCGCAGGCGAAGATGACGGATGGGGGAGGGCGCGTCGATGTTTGGGCGCCGCCACGCGGGTATGCGGTGTACGCGCGAGCGGGGTGACGGCGGGAGGTTCAGTCGCACCTCGATCCGACCATGGGGTATCTTACGTCAGTCCGGCTCCGGGCACTCGACCGGCGTAGCACCCCGTGCCCCATCCCCGCTCCCCTCGATCCGCACCCGCCGACGTGACTCCTGTCGTCCAGCTCATCATCTTCGCGAACGTCATCGTCTTCGCGCTCCAGTCCTTCTTCCCGGGCTTCGCGAACGCGTTCGTCTTCGATCCGCGTTTCGTGATCAGCCGCCCGTGGACGCTCGTGACCTACATGTTCCTGCATGGCGGGTTGATGCACATCGGCTTCAACATGCTGGCGCTGTACTTCTTTGGACCACGCATCGAGGCGCGCATCGGGGCGCGCCCGTTCACGATCCTTTACTTCGCCAGCGGGATCACCGGCGCGTTGTTGTCGATGTTCTTCTCCGGATCCCCGATTATCGGAGCGTCGGGGGGCGTATTCGGGGTGATGCTCGCCTTCGCCTGGTACTGGCCTGACGAGAAGATCTTCCTGTGGGGAGTGCTCCCGGTGCCGGCGCGAATCCTGGTGATCGGGACGACCGCGATGTCGATCTTCGGGGGGTTCAGCGGAGGGGGCGATGGTGTGGCGCACTTCGCCCACCTGGGCGGATACGTGGGGGCGTTCGTCTACCTCAAGTTTCTCGAGCGTGGGAGCGGTCGCTTCAGGAAGGTGGCGACCACGCCGGCCGCCGCGCGGATCGAACCGGCCATGCGACCGCCGGAACCGCAGATCCGTCGAGTGGACGGATGGCGTGAGATCGACATGTCGACGATCCATGAGGTGAACCGCCCGGCGGTGACGCGCATCGTAGACAAGATCGCGTCGGAAGGGGTCGGCTCGCTATCCGCCGATGAGCGGCGCTTCCTGTCGACGTTTATCTCACTCGAGGATCCGCCGCGCAGCAGGTCGTAGTCGCGTGGCGCATCGCCAGCTGCGCGGCCTTCACCCGCAGTCTTCACCCGCTGTCTTCACCCGTTGTCTTCACCCGCTGCGATCGCAGCGACGCACAGCGCTTCAAGCGACCATTGCCGGTGCCGGCCGCTCGAGCAGCTGGAACGAGAGGTTCGAGATCAGGCAGTACGCCGCGAAGTAGTAGAAGCCGCGCTCGGTAGTGGCGTGCAGGTTGTCGGTCGCGCGCGCCGCGAGGAAGGCGACGAAGATGGCGACGACGAAGACGTCGGCCATGGCCCACTTGCTCACCGACGTCACGATCGCATGCAGCCGTCGACGGGTGGCGATATTCCGCACGGCGAAGAAGGCGAGCAGGAGCAGCGCCTTGATCGCGGGCACGGTGATGCTGAAGAGGAGGATCAGCCCGGCGACGAAGTCGTTGCCCGAGTTGTGCAGGTTGCGCACTGACTCGACGATGCTTTGCGTCTGACGGAAGATCTCGCGCGACTTGCCGAGCAGGGTGATCGAGGCCGTGATGCTCAGCACGGGTTCGGTGAGACCGGGCCAGAGCAGGACCAGGGAGAGTACCGTCAGCACGACGGCCGTGATGTTTCGGATGGACATGGACGCTGAAGGGGCGGCGGGAGAAAGAGGCGAGCGGCGGGCGACCGTCGGGAATATGCGCCCCGTCGCCGGGGAGCAGAACCGCGCTGACGTCCTCGTCCGCCTGCCTTCGCCCAGCCGCGCGGCCTCTACGGAAGGCGATACCGCTGCAGGTACTGCAGGTCGTCGTCGTCCGAGCGCGTGGCGTAGACCGTGCCGTTCCCGAGGCCCACGAGACGGGTGTTTTTCGGGAGCTCCACCCGCATCGCCACCCTTCCGCTGGCGTCGAGGACGTCGAAGTTCGGCGTGTCGTCGCCCGCCTCCCGCGTCCGATTCACCCAGATCATCCCGTTCGGCGCCACGAAGACGGCGTTGTCGAGGAAGGGGGGCATGATCTCCGGCCAGTCGCCGGGGTCCGGGATGTTGGCGGGGGGTGGGCCGGTCTGCACCGAACGCTGGCCGTTGTTCATCGTCACCATCAGGCTGGTCTGCTGCTTGCGCGAGTCGCGCCACTGCTGCTTGTGCTTCTCGCTGACCTTGATCCGGTCGTATGCGATCGTCGGCGCGCTGCTCTTCCCGTTAGGCGCATACCAGTCCACCCGATACTCGGGGGAGCGCAGGACGGCGACGCGACCATCCGGGGTGACGGCCCATTCGTCGCGCGGCTGGAACGGGTTGGAGACGCCGACGCGCACCTGCATGTTCCCCGCCGAACCGCTCGTCTGCACGTTATTCTTGGCAACGCGAATGTAGGCGACTGTATCGGTCTGCTTCGTGCTGCGGTCGTAGCGCACGATGGGGAGCGAGTCGACCGGCTTGGGCGGTCCGCCACCGGGCGTCGGCGCCGCGAAGGGCTGCCCACTCCAATACAAGCGCCCCTTGCCGTCGGTGTAGCGCGGCACCGCGCCGCCGATGCGCACCGTTCCGCCCCCAGCGCCACCCCCGACCGGCGCGTCGGTGGTGATGAAGTCTCCGGGCTTCCCGTTAGGCAGGACGACCAGGAGCCGGGAGTTGAGCATGTCGTAGACTCCCGAGGAGTCGCCCCCGAGGGGAACGAGGCGCATGGGGAAGGCGTACTCGCCGGGACCTGAGCCCTCCCGCCCAACCTTGATCGCGCGCCCCGTCTTGAGATCGACCAGCTCGACGATCTTGTCGCGCGAGTCGATGACGACGAGCCGCCCGTCCCCCAGTTCCCGCAGCCCGCTCACCTGGGTGAACGGCTCGGCGAATTCGACCTCTGGCTTGGTGAGTTGTCGCGCCGCCTGCGCAGAGACGGCGATAGGCGCGAAGGCTGCGAGCGCGAGCGCGCCCGGTACGAGGACGATGGTGCGACGGGCCACCATGACGAGATCTCCTGATGAAAGACGCGATGACCAGGCGCCGTTCGGACCGCGGCGCGTGTCGGGGAATCGGCGATCCTGCGATTAGTCGCCCGCCACGTCCGGATGGTTTACGACGGCTGTCGATCTTGTCGGGGCAACCCCGCACATGCGGCCTCGGTGACGACCGCTGGCTCGCCGGCCGCTCAACGCGGAATGCCCTGGTCCCGCTTCCAGCTCTCGTAGCGCTGCACCTCGGCGTCGAGCTCCTTGAAGACCTCACTGGAGCGGAAGCGCGTGTACAGCTGTTCCTGTGCCCGCAGCTGCTCCAGCAGGCGCTTGCTCATCTCGCCGATCGGGAGCTCCATCAGGACCACGGCGCGGTAGACGTCGCCCTCGGTGCGGAGCGTCTGCTGCCGAGCGCGGCTGCCGTAGAGGGTCTGGCTGACGACGGCCTTGTAGGCCTGCGTGTATTGGTCGAGGAGCTGTGATCCCTCTCGCCCGACTTCCTCGGTGAAGCGCTTGTTGAGCGCCCCGTACTTGACCTCGAGCTGCTGGGCGAGGGCGTTGCGCCCGTCGGCCTGCGCCTTGTTGATCGCCACCTGCACGTCGCGCGAGACGGCCGTGGCGGCACCGAAGAGGTAGTCCTTGTCGGTGGGAGGCTTGAGGTACCAGGACGGCAGGTTCTTGATCGTCTCCCGGCTGGCGACGGGCGTGATGTCGGTGGAGCGCGGAGGGCGGGAGCAGGCGGCGACGAGGAGGGCGAGGAGCGCGGTCTGGAGGAAGCGCATGGGACGGGGACGGGGGACGAGGGACGGGAGTGTCAGGGGACGCGGCGGACGTCGTACGGGACGATGGCGATGGCGCGCTCGCCTAACGGGAGCTGGACGAGCCAGCGCTGGAGGGCGAGCAGTGTGAGCGATGCGGGGGGGAGTGCGACGGCGGTGCGGGTGGCGACGACCATGAGCAGCTCCTGCCGCGCGGCGCGGCCGGCGGGGAGCGTGGCGCGCAGCCGCAGGCCGCGGGCGCGCCATTCGGGGTCGGGGAGTTCAGTGGCGGCGTCGGCCACGGCGCGCACGCCCGGGACGTAGTCGTTCGGGAAGAGGCGTTGGACGGAGTCGTCGGCGATGGTGAACAGGACCAGGTGTGCCGGGCGGGTCGATCGAATCGTGGCAATGATCTCGTCCGACTCGGCGGTGATGCCGCCGCGCACGTCGAACCGCGTCTCGTTCAGCGAGAGCGCGATCCGGAAGCCGGCATCGGGGGTTCCCGTTTCGCGCTCCACCAGCGCCGTCAGCCGCAGGCGGAGATAGAGCTGCGGGTCCATCCCCGCCGCCCGCCGCGTCTCCCAGGACTCGTCAAGGACGTGATAGTCGACGGCGCGGGCTGCGGCCTCGAGCTGCACCACGCTGCTGTACCCACCGCGCACGGCACCGTCACCGGCTGCGCCATCGCGCTCGGACACGGTGCTGAGCGCGCTCGATTGCACATGCACGCCGGCGACCCGACGCACCGCCTCGGCGAGTGCTGCATCGATCGCGCGGCGTCGTGCCTCGGCGGCCGAGAGGTCGGGCGTCATGAGGATGCGCTGCTCGACCGTGACCGAGTCGACGCCTTGCGCGGAGACGGCGGCCGAGCTGGCCAGGAGCAGCAGCGTGGCGATGGCGCCGATGGCGATGAGCCGTGGCGTGCGACGCGGAGCCCGCGCTGGCGTCGTCATCGTGTCACCGTGCCGGTGCGAGGCGGGCGAGGACGACCAGCGAGTCGCGTGCGATCGTGAGCGGGCGCTGTACTCGGTCCTGGCGGGCCGCCGTCTCACGCACCCCAAACTCGGCGAAGCGACCCAGTTCGGCGACGGTGATCGACCCGTCGGCGTCGGCGTCGGCCTCGCCGCGCAGTCCGCGGGCGATCCAGTAGGTCAGGAGCCCATGGCCGGCCTCCGCGAGGTCACCGGCGACCTCACCCTCGCGCGATGCGGTGATGACCGACATCTGCCGCCGGACCAGTGCGGGATGCTCCACCGAGAGCACGGCGGGGCGAGCGCCACGGACCAGCGCCTGTCCGTCGCGGGTGAGCCCGGTGAAGCAGGCGTCCAGGATCACCGTGATCGAGCGGGCGGGGAGACGGGCGAGCCGGTCGTACAGGGTGCCTAACGCGAATCCCGTCTCGGTCACGAACGACGGATCGGCGTCGAACGGGAGAAGGAATGGTACGCGCCGTGCCGCATCCGGGGCGCCGTGGCCAGCGAAATAGACCACGAGGTCCGTGTTGGCGGTCACGCGACGCGCCAGCCACCCGGTTTCGCCGAACAGCTTGCGCATCTCGCCCCCGGTCACGTCGGCGCCGGTGCGGAAGTAGAGGTGCTCCACGTCGTCGTTGATCCCGAGGGCCTCGACCGCGTAGCGTCGCATGAGCGACGCGTCGCGCTCAGCGAAGCGGGCGCCGGGGAGCGCGCGATAACGATCGATGCCGAGTATGACGGCGATCGCGTCGCGACGCCGCACGGCGGCTCGCGGCAGGTCGCGCTCGACGTCGACGGCGCGGAGTACAGCGAGCGACGTCGCGGGAGACCGTCCTCCCGATCCGGAGTCGCGTGTAGCGACGACATCGAGCACGCCGCTCGGCTGGCCGGTGACCGGCAGCGCGATCGGGAGGCGCGCGAGGAGACGTCCCACGGGGTCGGCGAGCTCGAGACGGAGTCCGGTGTCGGCGGCGCGGGAATTGGTGTAGACGCCGACGGTCACCGTCGCCTCACCCCCGGCGGGCAGCGCACCTAACGAGAAGGTGTCGCGCGCCCCGGCAGCGAGGAAGAGGTCGGCGCCGCGCCACAGGCGAGCGTGCAGTGGCGGCGTGGCAGCCGTCCCGGCGTTCACCAGGTGGATGGTCAGGTCGGCAATCTCGCGCGGCGCGAGGCGGCCGTCACGCGATGCGTCATCGATGCGCGTCTCCCGCACGAGGAGTCGTGGGGTCCCCGCCGCGCGGGCGGGAATGCGAAGGCGGAGTGCCGGGGCGAGGTCGAAGCCGTTCGCCTCGCTCGCGCGCGCGACGACGACGATTTCAGTCGCTCCCTGTGCGCTGTCGGCCGTGAGGTGGAGGACGATCTCGCGCGATTGTCCGGCGGCGATTGTCACCGGGGGAGCGGGCTGTGTGGCGACACCCGTGGACGGCGATTCGACGCGCAGCATCCCACGAACCGCGCGCGCGACCCCCGGCCCGTCATTGTCGAGCGTCAGCGTGACCGTCGCCTCCTCGCCCGGGGCGAGCACACCGTCGCCGTCGGCGTCGTGCCATCGCACGCGTCCACGCAGGGTCGCGGGCGCCACGGCCACGCGCGTGCTCCCGTTGGCGCGCACGATACCCATCGCCGA
>JBDTUA010000181.1:0-10242 GCA_040007995.1 Gemmatimonadota bacterium
CGAGCGCCGCGGTGCGCAACTGCTCCACCGGCTCACGCGGCGTGATGCGGAAGATGCCACCGTCCTCTCCGACCCACGTGCGCCGAGGAAAGACGACGCTCGCTGCCTCGACCTGCGTCGCGCGACCGCTGCGGTCGCGGGTGAAGCGGAGCCGCTCGCCGTCGTACAGGCCGGACTGAGGGAAGGCATATTCGTCGTCCGAGAGGCGCGTGAGCGGATACTCGAAGAACCACTCGATCAGCGCCGTGGCCTGGCCGTTCTTCTCCAGGATGTAGAGGACGTTGTGGTCCCAGCCGTATTCGCCAATCAGGCCGGCGAGCGCCGGCGAGACGACCGGCGGAAGGCCGGGCGGCAGCGGCCGCGGCGCATACGTCACGCCATCAACGACAAGGGCGTCGCCAGCGCGCCAGACCTTGCTGCCGTACGACATGCCGTCGTCGGCGAGGAGCGTGTCGCCACGCCACGGACGCAGCCCCTGCGCGTGATCGCGTGCGGTCGAAGTGAGCGTGATGCCGGAGTCACGCACCACGACCTCGACGATCGTATCGCCACGCGCGAAGCGTCCCGCGAAAGAGGTCGCCTGCGCGCGCGACGCCACGCCGGTGGAAACGAGCGCCGGAAGCGGCTGCCCCGCACGAGCGGCGAGCATCAGGCGCAACGCCTCGGCGGCGATGCGCTCGGTCAGGGCGTTCATGCCGTCCCGGGCCGCACTCACGGCGACGCCCAGCTTCTCGTCCGGGAGCGCCGTCAGCTGCGTGGCGAAGCCGTAGATCGCTCCCCCGTGACTGACCACGCGATGGCCCTCCAGCGTTCCGACGGCGAAGCCGAGTCCCGCCCCGGAGGTCGCCCCGTCAGGCGCAAACTGCGGGCGCCACATCGAATCGAGGGTGGCCGGCTGCACCACCACCGTCCCCGAGGCGCTGCGCCCTCCGGCGAAGAGCACGCTCATGAAGCGTCCGAGATCGGGCATCGTGCTGTACATGCTCCCAGCCGGCGCCATACCGAGCTGGAAGTTGGGCGCCGGGAAGGTGCGCCCGTGCTGCGTCCACATGACGCCGTGCGCCATGCGTCGCATGAGCGCGCTCTCCGGCTCGAACGCGCTCGACCGAAGCCCGATGGGGTCCAGCACCGACTGCTTCAGGTAGCTGGCGAACGGCTGCCCTCCCTCGCGTGCGAGGAGATAGCCAACGACACCGATCGCCGCGTTCGAGTACTTCCGATGCGTTTCCGGAGGGTAGACGAGCGACGTGGCGTTGAGCGAGGCCACCATCTGCGTGAGCGTCGTGCCGGTGTCGTCGAAGTAGTTCCCGGCCGGCGGCTCGCGCACGAGTCCGGAGAAGTGCGACATCAGCTGCCGCAGCGTGATGGCCTTCCCCGACGCATTGCGCGGCTTGAATTCCGGCAGGTACCGCGTGACGGGGGTGTCCAGCTGCACCGTAGCCCGTTCCACCAGCTGCATGACGCCGATGTCGGTGAACAACTTCGAGACCGATCCCACTCGATAGACCGTCTCCGCAGTCGCGGGCGTCTTGGTGGTCGAGTCCTGCATGCCGAAGCCGGCCGACCAGACGATCTGCTGGTCGTCAACCAAGGCGATGGAGAGCGCCGGGATCTGCTTGGCCTGCATCTCGCGCGTGATGAAGGCGTCGAGCGCGGTCGCAACGCCCTGGTAG
Source organism: Gemmatimonadota bacterium (assembly GCA_040007995.1). Lineage (GTDB taxonomy): Bacteria > Gemmatimonadota > Gemmatimonadetes > Gemmatimonadales > Gemmatimonadaceae > SCN-70-22. The sequence continues at coordinate 1,674 of JBDTUA010000181.1, forward strand.
CGGGGGTCTGCGGCGGCGCTCGACCCCGGGGCACGGGCCGCTTCCGGCGCAGGAGCATTACACGCCGTGAGCAGAATCGCGACTACGGCATGGAGCCGGGGCGATGCGAATCGTCGACGCGAGCGTCGCGCGCTGACATCGGGAAGGGCTGCGACGGCATGCTGCGGGTCAAGGGGACGCAAGGATCGGGGCGAGACGCGAGTGGAGGTTCTCATCGCATGAAGGACAGGAGGGTTCGGAGGCCCCGCAAGTGGGGAGGCCAGCGGTCGGCGCCGGCCGGACGGTTGGTCGAGCGGGACCGAGCCGTGCGGCGGCGCTTCTGCCGGCGGACGGCTCCTTCCCGCACTCGTGCGAGCCGCACGAGATCTGCCACTGTCGTTAGGTAGGACCGGACGACACCACGCCGCGTCGACTGCGCCAGGCGAGGAAGGCGGGCACTCCAAGCAGGACGACGCCGATGCCGATCGCCGATTGTCTCGGTTGTTCGAAGATCGTGTTGAGGACGATCGCCGCCGCGGCGACCACGAAAACGATCGGCGTCAGCGGATAGAGGGGGACCCGGAACGGACGTTCGACGTCCGGGCGCTTGATGCGCAGCGAGATCACCGCTGCCGCACCGAGCGCGTAGAAGATCCAGCCGACGAAGACGACGTATGTCAGGAGTTGCTCGAAGGTCCCGCTCAGCGCCAGCACGATCGCCCAGACACAGCTCGTCACGATGGCGATGGCGGGGGTGCCGAAACGCGGATGTACCTCCGCCAGTCGCTTGAAGAAGAGGCCGTCCTTCGCCATGGAATAGTAGACGCGCGGCGCGGTGATCACGGTCGCGTGCGCTGCGCTGTACATCGAGATGATGATCGCAAGTGCGATCACGCTTCCGGCCGCGGGGCCGAGGACCTGCGCGACCGCCTCGCCCGCGACCCGGTCGGACAGCGCCATGCGCGCCGGCCCGAGGGCGGCCAGGTACGCAAAGTTCGCCAGCAGGTAGATCGCGATCAGGATCACAGTGCCGGTCACGATCGCACGCGGGAGCGACCGCTGCGGGTTCGTGGCCTCACCGGCGGCGAAGGTGACGTACTGCCACCCCTCGTACGCCCAGAGCACGGCGATAATCGACAGCCCGACGCCAGACAGGTTGGGCGTCGGGGCGACGCTGGCGGCCGTCGCCGCATTGCCTCCCGTGCCTAACGCTATCAGGATCACGCTCATCGCCAGGATCGCCACGACCTTGATGCCCGTGGCCACGTTCTGTACCGAAGCGCTCCCGCGGGTGCCGCGCACATTGATGGCCATCATGAGGACGATGAGCGCCGCCGCGATCACCTTCTTGGCGATCGGATCGATGGCCGCGAACTGGCCCATGTAGTTGGCGGCGGCGACAGCAAGCGTGGCAATCGTGCCGCTGCCGATCACGAAGAAGAGCGTCCACCCATACAGAAAGGCCGGGAGCGCCCCGAATCCGTCGCGGATGTACGCATACAGCCCACCCGATCCCCGATCCATCGCCCCGAGTTCCGCGTACGACAGCGCACCGAGCAGCGACAGAAGTCCGCCGACGAGCCAGACGGCGCTGGCGATGGCGACCGACTCGCCACTCTGCCGTAGCACGGCCGATGGCACCAGGAAGATCCCGCTGCCGATGACGTTGCCGATGACGAGCAGGGTGAGGTCAGTCGTGCCTAACGTGCGTTTGAGCGAATCGGCCATGGGCGAGGCGGGGAGGAAGACGAGAGGGAGCAGCGCGCGGGGTAGCATACCGACGGGTTCCACTGTCAGTAAGGGCACCGCACACGTCGAGAGGCGGCGATCACCATCGGCGACGCGAGCGATTGGCTCCCTGCGCGCGGATCACCCATCGAGCGCGCGCAGGTCCTCGCGGGTATCCACGTCGCGCGGCGCGTCCGCATCCACGGGCACGGGGACGACCCGATCACCCATCCCGGCGAGGAGTTCGCGCGCGCCGGCATCGCCGGTGAGCATCGCCAGTCGCCGACGCATCGTGTCGTCGAACAAGACGGGATTGCCACGGCCGTCCCGATACTGAGGGACGACGGCCGCCGCGTTGGAATCCCGCCAGACGTCGGCCATCCGCCCGATGAGGGCCGGGTCGATCCCCGGCTGATCGCCGAGGGCGACGACGAAGCCGTCGAGCGGGGTGGGGAGGGTCTCGATGCCGAGGCGCAGCGAGCTGCTCAATCCCTCGTCGCGGCGCGGGTTGGCAACGACCCGCGCGTCCGTCCCTTCGAGCAGCGTCTGAAGCCTCGCCGTATCGGGGCCGCAGACGACCACGATCGGCGAAAGCCCGGCCAGCACGAGCCGGTCGACCACGTGCCTAACGATGGCCGTTCCCCGCCATGGCGCCACCACCTTGTCACCCCCGAAACGCGCCGCGCGCCCCGCAGCGAGGACGACCGCACCGATCACGCGCCCGTCCCGCCGCCCGCCGAGCGGCGATAGAGGTTCACCGCTCCGTGCATCACGGTGAGCGGTAGGCGGATGCAGTTCATGCGCGCTGCGGGGACGCGCGCGTCCAGGGCGCGCACGATGTCGTCGACCATGAGCGTTTCGACTTCGTCGAGCGGGGCGTTGCGCACCAGGTCGGTCAGCATCGACGCCGATGCGACGCAGATCGCACACGCATTGGCCGTGAACCGTGCCTCGCTCACCACGTCGCCCTCGAGCCGCAACTCGATGCGCACGCGGTCACCACAGAGCGGGTTGGTCCCCTCCTGCGAGATCGTCGGATGTTGCAGCGCCCCTTGATTCCGGGGATGACGAAAGTGCTCGATGAGCACCGGACCGTACGGGGTGCTCATGTTCACTCCACGGCGCCACGCTCGCGCGCCTGACGATACGGGGGAAAGCGAAAGGCCATGTCCCGCGTAAGAAAACCACCATGCCCCAGCGCCGCCAGATCGCGACGTTCAACCGGCTCGCCCGTGAGCAGTCGTGGCAGGAGGAGGTCGAAGACGGACGCCTGCGAAAAGAGTCCGCACGCTGGCATGCCGACGATGGGAACGGAGTCCACACGAGCCAACCAGACGAGGGAGCCAGGGTGCGCCGGCACGCCGTGGCGGACGAGCGTCCCGCCGATGCGTGCGAGCGCCTCGAAGGAGGGATCGATCGGATCCATGGCGCGCGACCCGGCAAGCGCAATGAGCTGCGCGCCCTGTGCCACGAGTCGCATCAATCCGTCGGCCACCGCCCCCGGTTCGGCGGGAACGAAGGCGGGGGCGAGCAGCGAGGAGCCGAACCACTCGACCTTCTCCCCCAGCGCCTGTTCGAAGCGCGCCATCGCCCGCGGGCCTAAAGACTCCTGCACGAGCGCGCCAATGCGCATCGGGATGAACGGGCGCACCGCGACCACGCCGCCCACGGCACGCGCCACCCGCTCACCGCGCGCGAGCGTCGAGCCATCAATGGCGAACGGGATGATCTTGGCGCGCGCCACCGTCTCGCTGCGGTCCACCACCTGCGCGTCGAAGAGCGTGTAGACACAGAGGCCATCGATCGTGTTCACGTCTTCCAGCGCGTCGCGTCGTACCGACAGGATGCCGCGGTGCGTCGCGTCCAACGGCCACGCGCCCGCGGAGAGTGCGCCGACGCTGACCCCGTCGCCGGCAGCGGCCGCGGCCAACCGCTGGCCCGCGACGTGTTCATGCACGTCGTCGGGGTCGAGGGCCACCAGGTGCAACTCGTCCCACGTGGCGGCCGCAAGCAGCTCGGCCCCCGCCGCGTCCAGTCGCATTCCCTTCGCCAGAACGATGCGCCCGGCGGCGTCGCGCAGGTCGCGCGTCAGCAGCTGCCCCGGTGCAACTGCGTCGCCGTCAACCGCCCGGACATGCCGGACCGCCCTCACGGCGCGTCGACGCCCCCCGATTCGACCGTCGCGGTCCCGCCGCCGTCGCCGTCAGCTGCACGGCGACGGCGATCGCGCAAGGCGCCACCGCTGCGTCCCCGCTCAACCGCCATCGCCTCCGCCAGCACGCTCAACGCGATCTCGGCAGCGCTCTTTGCGCCGATATCGAGACCGACCGGAATGCGGACCCGCGCGAGTTGCTCGGCGGCAATGCCCTCGCTTGCGAGGAATTCCAGCATCGCGGCGCCGCGACGCGCGCTGCCAAGACATCCGACATATGCCGCGTTCGACGCGAGGACGGCGCGAAGCACCGGCAGGTCGTACTTGTAGTCGTGGGAGAGCAGGACGACGAGCGAGCGCTTTCCCAACGCCAGTCGTTCGGCAATTTCCGAGGGCATCCCCACCACGAGCTCATCGACCGAGGGAAAGCGCTCGCGCGTCGCGAACCGGTCCCGCCCGTCCACCACCACCGTGCGCAGCCCCAGGACGCGCGCCATGTCGACCAGCGGCATCGCGACGTGCGTCGCGCCGAAGACGACGAGGGTGAGCGGCGGGGCGTGCAACTCGAAGTAGTGGCGCGCACCCTCCGCCGAGCCATCGATCGTCGCGGTTCCCGATCGCCCGTGCACGAAGAAGTCCCGGCTCGCCGCCATGGCCTGCGCATCGAGCGACGGGTCGCCGAGCGTTCCAGCGCGCTGTCCCCGCTCGTAGACGACGAGACGATCGGCGCGCCCGTCGAGCGGCGCGACGATCACCACACTACGCCCGCCTTCGACCTCGGCCCGGGCGGTTCGCATCGCCTGTGCAATCGGGTCGCCCTGCGCGGCGGCATTCACCGGTTCGATGAGCACCTCGATCGAGCCACCGCACGTCATGCCAAGCGCCCAGGCATCCTCGTCGCCTAACGACATCTGCATCACGGTCGATCGCCCGTCGGCGAGGACGCGCACCGATTCCTCGATCACCCGGGCGTCGACACAGCCGCCGATGGTGACGGCGCCCACGATCCGGCCCTCGGCGTCCACCCACATCTTCGCCCCCGCTTCCTTGGGCGACGTCCCCTCGGTCGCGATCAGTGTCGCCACGACGGCCGGGCCCGGCGGAAACTCGAAAGCGTCTGACATGGCTGGAAGATGGCGAGTGGGACGGACGCGCGGGGAGTGCCGCTCTCGAACCGGACCGTGGCCGAGCACGCCACCGTGCACGATCGCAGCTACAGCGACAGCTGGCGCACCAGCCGTCGGAGTGCCTCCACACTATGGCCCGGGGCCAGCACGTCAATGAACGGCAGGGCCGCCTGCATCCCCCTCGTATCCGGCGTGTAGTCCGACGCGCCCATCAGGGGATTGAGCCAGATCACCCGCCCGGCGCGGCGCTGGATGCCGCGCATCGCCTCGGCCAGCACGTCCGGACTCCCGACGTCCCAGCCGTCGCTCAGGATCACCACGATGGTCCGTCGATCCACGAGCTTGGGATATCGGTCGAGAAAGCTGCTGAGGGAGGCGCCGATCCGCGTGCCTCCCGAGAAATCCTGCACTTCACGCCCCAATTCCCGCAGCGACTCGCGGTAGCGCACGCCGCGAAGCATCGGCGTGAGGCGGCTCAGTCGCGTGGCGAACGCGAAGGTCTCGACGCGCGCGAAGGTGTTCTGCAGCGCATGCAGGAACTGCAGGAGAAAACGGGCATACAGCTCCATCGATCCCGACACGTCGCACAGGGCGACGAGCCGGGTGCGCCGCAGCTTCCGCGAACGGCGCTCGAGCCGGATCGCATCACCTCCCGTGCGGAGTGAGGCGCGCACCGTGCGTCGCAGGTCGATGCGTTCGCCACGACGTGCAACCTTCCACCGCCGGCTGCGCCGCAGCGCGAGCCGTCGGGCGATCTGGCGCGCCAGTACGTCGAACGCCGCGTCGTCGTCGGCCGCGTACATCGCGAAGTCCTTCGACCCTAACGACTCCCGATCGCTGGCCGCACGGACCCGAACCGGATCACCGTCGTCCGTCTCCCCCGGCTTCATCCAGTTCTGCAACGACACAGACGGCGGCTTGGGGGGAGCTGGCGTTGGGGGGCGTGTCATGTCGCGTCGAGGGCCCGGGAGGGGGATCGGTTGCGGCAGTCCCTCGCTGGCCGCCCACACGTCCCGGAATGCGTCGTCGAAGGCAGCGTGATCCTCACGTCGGCTTACCATCACCGCACGCAGCGCGAGTCGCACTTCCTCCCGATCCCCGAGGTCGATGCAGCCGAGCGCCCGGGCCGCATCGATGGATTCGGAGGGCGTGACGGCGACGCCGCGCTCCCTGAGCAACCGGCACATCGTGACGACCGTCGCGACGAGTTCGGCTGGTGCACGGAACTGCGTTGCAGCTGTGTCCTGAGTCGGCACTGGTGAACCCTAACCGGCGAATGAAGCCAGCGCCGTGAGCCGCCCCGCCTCGAGTTCCCGGTCAAGCACCTTGAAGTCGCCGTCGTCCTTGAGGAAGCACCCCATGGTCTCGCGCACCGTGGCCTCGTCCAGGTGATCGGCATGCAACGCGACGAGGGCCGCCGCCCAGTCGAGCGACTCGGCGACGCCCGGGTGCTTCGACAGGCGCATGTGGCGCAGCGACTGCAGCACCCCCGTCACCTCCCGCGCGAGCCGTTCGTTCAGGCCGGGCACCTTGTTGCGCACGATGCGCAACTCCTTCTCGAACGACGGATAGTCGATCCACAGGTAGAGGCAGCGCCGACGCAGCGCTTCGGACAACTCGCGCGTCCGATTTGACGTCAGCACGACGATCGGCCTCGCAGCTGCACGTATGGTCCCCAGCTCAGGAATCGTCACCTGAAAATCGCTCAGGATCTCGAGCAGGAACGCCTCGAACTCCTCATCGCTGCGATCGACCTCGTCGATCAAGAGCACCGGGGGCGCCCCGACGTGCGTGATGGCCGCGAGCAAGGGGCGCTTGAGCAGGAATGCCTCGCTGAAGAGCGATTCCTCCTTCTCCGCCATCGTCCCTGGCACCGACTCCCCGAGCTTGATGTGCAGGAGCTGGCGAGGATAGTTCCACTCGTACAGCGCGGTCGTCGCATCGAGCCCTTCGTAACACTGCAGCCGGATCAGATCCGCCCCCAGCGTCTTCGCGAGGACCTTGGCGATCTCCGTCTTGCCCACGCCGGGATGTCCCTCGACCAGGAGCGGCTTGCCAAGGGCGGAGGCCAGGAAGACGGACGTGGCGATCTGCCGGTCGGTGATGTATGCCTCACGTTCCATCACCTCCTGGATCCTGCGAATTTCCTCGTTCACCGCGTTGGCTCCTCCTGCTGTCCCGTGACCGCCTGGGCGCTCGACGCGCTGCCCGTGGCACGCGTACCGTCGAATGGTAACCGCTCGCAGTTCCGCGGCCAGCGCCGAAGTCGCCGCCTCATGGATCCTCCAACGCGCGCTGACTGGCACCGGCGTTGCTTGACGTCACCCGGACGAACGTGAGATTGCAGGGAGATCCCGTGCGCGCGCGTCACGTCGCCCCCCATCCCGCCTACGTCCTCGCATGTCGCTCACGCTGAACGAGACGTTCCGTATCAACGCACCTCCCGATCGCGTCTGGGACTTCCTGAAGAACCCGGCCGAGGTGGTCACGTGCCTTCCGGGGGCCGAGCTGACCGAGACGATCGACGCGCAGACCTATGGCGGCCGCGTCAAGGTGAAGGTTGGTCCGATCACTGCTGCGTACGCCGGCAAGGCGACGCTCACACGGGTCGACGACGAGGCGCGGCAGATGCAGATCGTCGCGGAGGGGAAGGAGAGCGGGGGACCCGGCTCGGCGCGCATGACGATGACCGGCTCCGTCACCCCACTTCCGGATGGAACGAGCGAGGTGAGCGTCGACGCGGCGATCGATATCGCCGGCAGGGTGATGCAATTCGGTCGTGGGCTCATCGAGTCGGTCAACAAGCAGCTCTTTCGACAGTTTGCTGAATCCGTGCAGACAAAGTTGGAAGTGGCGCAATCGGTCGACGTCGCGACGGCGCCGAGCACGACGGCTCAGGGGGAGCCGGCGTCGCCCCGATCCCCCGACTCCGCAGCTTCGAGCGCCGCCACCGCTTCCGGGACGACGGCGCCGACTGGATCGTCGGCGGCCCGCGCCGCGCTCGAGTCGTCGCCCGCGCCAGCCTGGCCCGCCACGCCAGCCACGCCGCTCCCGTCCGTCGGCTCCCCTCCACCTCGGGCTAGCGCGAGCCCGGTCACCGCGCCAGCGCCCGGTGCCCCGATCGCGCAGGGCAAGGAGCTTCGCGCCCTGCCACTCCTGTGGAAGGTATTCGTCTCGTGGATCAAGGGCCTCTTCGGCGGAGATCGTTAGGCCGCGGGCTCGCGTCCGACGGGAAGCACATACGAAGAGTGCCGGTATGAACCGTTGCAGGTGACTCTCCCACAACGCAGCAACCCCGGACGAGGCAGATGCCCGTCCGGGGTTGCTGCGTCAACGCGCAAATCTCGTCAGGCCGCGCTAGCCGCTAGCGCACGGCTGATGGCACGACCGGCGTGCACTCGCGCCAGATTGGCCTTGTAGGCTGCACTCATGCGTGAATCGTCGTCAAACGAGATGGCATCGGCCGCATGTGCGGCAGCGGCCGCAGCGGTGGCGGCAGTCGCCGGCTTGCCGAGGAGCGCCGCCTCGACCGCCGAGAGTCGCATGACCATCGGCCCCAACCCGGTCATCCCGATCCGAGCCG
>JBDTUA010000182.1:0-10222 GCA_040007995.1 Gemmatimonadota bacterium
GGCCGCTGCTTGTCGTGACTCTTTCGATGGTCGTCCCGGTGTTGTCGATCGTGGGGCAGGCGCCACCGACGGGATCGGTCACGATCGGTCGCCGCGACTCGGTCACCTCGCGCATCCTCAAGGAGACGCGCAAGCTCCTCGTGTACACCCCGCCCTCGTACAACGACACCACGTACCTGCCGCGGCGCTACCCGGTGCTGTACCTGCTCGACGGTGACGCGCACTTCCACTCCGTCACCGGCTTGCTGCAGATCCTCGGGACGGGAGTCAACGGCACCTTCGTGCTGCCGGAGATGATCGTCGTGGCGATCCCCAACACCGATCGCACGCGCGACCTGACGCCGACGCACGTGTTGACCGACCTCGCAGGCAAGCCATCGCCCGCTTTCAAGACCAGCGGAGGCATGCCGAACTTCCTGCAGTTCATCCAGACCGAGCTGATCCCGCACATCGAGTCGACCTACCGTACCATGCCGTACCGGGTCTTCATCGGGCACTCGTTAGGTGGCATCACGACAATCAATGCGCTGTACACCGTCCCGCAACTCTTCAACGCGTACGTGGCGATCGATCCGAGCCTCTGGTGGGACAACCGGACGCTGCTCAAGCAGGCCAAGGCCCATGTCGACAAGCCGGGGCTGGCCGGGCGAGCGCTCTTCGTGGGACAGGCGAACACCATCAACGCCGACGACACCACGAGCAACCAGCACTTCGACTCGATCATCCAGTTCAACGCCATCCTCGAGGCCCACAACCAGTCCGGGCTGCGCTACGCCTACAAGTACTACCCTCACGACGACCATGGCTCGGTGCCGATGATCGCCGAGTACGATGCGCTGCGCTTCATCTTCGCCGCGTATCGCGGCAACATCTTTGCGAGCCTCGAGCGTCCGGCCTACCTGACGGAGCATTTCGCGCGTATCTCCGAGAGTCTCGGGGTGCGCTTCGATCCCCCCGAGTCGATGGTCGACCTGCTCGGCAACCTCGAGATGGCGCGCGACACGACCAAGGCGATTGCGCTGTTCACGCTCAACACCGACCTGTATCCCGCCAGCCCCAATGCGTGGGGTTCGCTGGCGAAGGCCCAGCTGACCGCTGCTGACACCTCACAGGCGATCGCCGCACTCCAGCGGGTACTCGCACTGAAACCGGGACAGCCCGCCGCGACCGACCTCCTGAAGAAAGTGGGGGCGCGCCGCCAGTAACTCGCCAGGCGGAGCCGGACGGCACGCGCCGCGAGCGAGCGACGCGGGGTTGCCCCGCGCGCGAACGTTGCCGATACCTGGAAGATGCGTATCGTGTTCCTTGCCGTCTCCGCCACATTGCCCTCGTGGCGGCGATCGCGTGGTTCTGGCCGCCGGTCCTCTGGTCGCTGTTGTTGATCGTGCCGCTCATCATCGGCGGCGTCGCCGACCTGCTGCAGACCCGGCAGGCGGTGCGCCGCAATTTCCCGGTGATCGGGCACGGACGGTATCTGATGGAGATCGTCCGCCCCGAGATCAACCAGTATTTCGTCGAGAGCAACAACGACGAAAAGCCTTTCAGCCGCAACGACCGCCCGGTGGTCTGCCAGCGTGCGAAGGGGGAGCTCGACACCCTGCCGTTCGGGACGCAGCGCGACGTGTACGCCATGTGATACGAGTGGATCAATCACTCGCTCGCGCCCGTGCACCCCGACCAGGGGGGCAGTCGCGTCATGATCTGCGACTCGGCATGCACGCAGCCGTACTCCGCCTCGATCTTCAACGTCTCGGCGATGCGCTACGGCTCACTCAGCAAGAATGCGGTGCTCGCCCTCAACGGCGGGGCCTGCATCGGAGGATTCGCGCACAACACCGGTGAAGGGGGATTGAGCCCCTACCACCTGGGGCCCGGCGGTGACATCTGGCAGATCGGCACCGGTTACTTCAGTGGCCGGACCGCGGCCGGTGACTTCGACCCGGGGGCGTTCGCCGAGCGCGCAGCGCTGCCGAACGTCAAGATGATCGAGGTCAAGCTGTCACAGGGTGCCAAGCCCGGACATGGTGGCATCCTCCCGGCCGCCAAGCTTACCCCCGAGATCATCGCCATTCGCGGTGTGGTGCCCGGCCAGGACGTCATCTCACCGCCGGCGCACACGGCCTTCTCAACTCCACTCGGGCTCCTGCACTTCGCGCAAGGGCTCCGTGAATCGTCGGGGGGCAAGCCGGTCGGCTTCAAGCTGTGCGTCGGGAAGCGGCACGAGTTCCTCGGCATCGTGAAGGCGATGCTCGAGTCGGGGATCCGTCCCGACTTGATCACAGTGGACGGGGGAGGATGGGGGGACCGGTGCCGCGCCACTCGAGTTCTCCGACTCGGTGGGGACACCGCTCAACGAGGGGCTCTCGTTCGTGCACAATGCGCTCGTGGGCGCCGGGCTGCGGAACGAGATCCGCGTCATCGCGTCGGGCAAGGTGAACACCGGCTTCCAACTCGCCACCAAGCTCGCGCTCGGCGCCGACATGTGTAACGCGGCGCGGGCCATGATGTTCGCGTTAGGCTGCATCCAGGCGCTGCGCTGCAACACCAACCGCTGCCCGACCAGCGTCGCCACGCAGGACCCGGAACTGGTGTGTGGCCTCCACGTGGGCGACAAGACGCAGCGAGTCGCGCGCTTCCATCGCGAGACGGTGAAGTCGTTCCTTGAGGTCCTTGGCGCAGCCGGGCTGATGGAGCCCCGGGAGCTCGAGCCGTGGTACGTGATGAAACGGGTGCAACCGGGCGACGTGCGCAGCTATCACGAACTCTATCCCCCGACCGAGCCGGGCGCCTTGCTCGCGCCGCTGGTGACGGGAAGTCTGGCCGGCGCGTGGTGCGAGGCGCGGGCGGACCGCTTCGGAGGGAGGCGCGCGGTCGTCGTCGCTCGGTTGTCGCCGCGGTGCGCGGGGGCCCGCAGGGGCCTGCGCCGCGATCAGCGGCGTCGGGCGACGACTAGCCGGTCGTAGGCCCCGAGGCGTCGTTGTCGCGCATCGCCTCGTCGGTATGGGGCTGCACGTCGTCCTGTCCTGCGTTCGCCTGCTGCTTGCGTTGCAGCTTCGCTTCCTTCTTGCGCTGCCGGTCCTGCTCCTTCTTGCGCCGTTCGAAGTCGTAGTTGACGCGTTTTTTCATGGTTGGGCCGCCGTGGGCAAGGGTGAGGATCGGGTCATGCGTCCTTCAGCTCACCGACGAGATCGGCGAGCGAGGTAACGTTCTGGCTCTGGTCGATGATACGGCGCCCGAGGGACCAGCACATCTCGTTCGCCTCCTCTTCGCTCGCCGCGGTGTCGGAGGTGTCGAAGGCGCGCATCGCCCCCCACCGCCCGATGACAATCCCGATCGCCCAGCGCCCCGAGCCGCGCACCTGGTATGTGCGAGAAGTGATGGCAAAGCCTCGATAGGGGTGCGATGGAATGCGAACGGACCTCGGTTGGGGGTACGAGAAGGATACCTCATCGCTCACTCTTGAGGGGGCGAACGGCGGCCGTGGAGCGGATTTCGTCCCTACTTTCTGCTGGGAGCGTACCTGCTGTCGCGGCCGAGCCCGATCGCGGCCGAGCCCGATCGCGGTGATCCTGGCGGATCGGCGCGGTCCCGGACGCGGCACCACCGTCGCAGCCACGGACTGGCCCCACGGGCGTAGTGCGCGGCCCGTCCGCGCCGTAGGATACGGCGTTGTCACGCGCGCCTTCCGGTGCGCCATCGCGCACGCGCCATCGCGCACGCGCCATCGCGCACGCGCCCTCCGGCGCGCCATCGCTGTTTCTGCCGTCCCACTCCTCGTCCGTCGTCCATGACCCGCCTGCGCTTTCTTCTCGCCATCGTCGTTGCCTTTGTCGTGCTCGTCCCCGCCCTCTCGCCCCTGCCGGCCCAGCCGGCCCCTGACGTGACCGGCAAGTGGTCGTTTTCCGTCGTGACCGAGAACGGCACCGGGACGCCCACGGTCGTCCTGAAGCAGGAGGGGGAAAAGCTCAGCGGGACGTACGAGTCATCGCGCATGGGTGTGCGCGAGATCGAGGGAACGATCAAGGGGCGGGATGTGCGCTTCGTCCTCAAGGGGGGGAGCAGCGACGCGCCGACGCTGACCTTCCTTGGCGTCGTCGTCGGCACGAATGAGATGCGTGGTGAGCTCGACATGGGCGGCATGGGGAGCGCGACATTCACGGCAAAACGCACGTCGTAGTTGGAGCGGACGGGTGTCCGCGTGTGCGTCCGGTGACGTGACGCCGGTGACAGGCCTGCCATGAGCGGGAGGGTCGGCGGCCGGACGGCACCCGCGACCTTCGATCGCGCGATAGTCGACGGCCCGCTCCTCCCGGCCGTCTGGCGTATCGCATGGCCGACAATGCTGCAGAACCTCGTCGGCGGCCTGCAAGGGGTCATCGATCACGCCATGGTGGGGCACTACGTCGGTTATGCCGGCAATGCCGCCATCGGCATCAGCCTGCAGATCTACCTCGTCGTCATCGCGTTCATTTCCTCGCTCTTCATCGGGATGAGCGTGCTGGTGGCCCGATTTGCCGGGGCAGGTGATGTCGATCGGGTCAATCGCACCGTGCTGCAGGCCTTCATTGTCGCCGTGGCGCTGTCGCTATGCGTCCTGGCGCCGGTCGGCTACTTCCTCGCCCCGCGCCTGCTGACGATGGTGAACGCGGCGCCGGTGGTGCAGGCCGAGGCGCTTCCATACCTGCGCATCATGTTCCTGTTCGGCGTGGGGATGCTGCTCTTCTACATGGTTGGCGGGGCACTGCGATCGGCGGGCGACGCGCGCACGCCGTTGCGACTCGGCATCGCGGTCACGCTGCTCAACGTGGTGCTGAACGTGATCCTGATTCGCGGGGTCGGTCCTATCCCGGCCTACGGAACGGCCGGCGCGGCGATAGGGACGGCCATCGCCACGGGCAGCGTCGGCGTCTACGCCGGGATCAAGCTGTGGCGCGGCGGTTGGGTGGTGCGCTTCCCGCGTGGCGCGGGCGTGCGACTCGAGTGGGATATCATTCGCTCGCTGTTTCGCTTTGGACTCCCGAGCGGTGTGCAGGGGGTCGCGATGAACCTCGGCGGCGCGATGATGCTGGGTTTCGTCGGCTCGCTTGCGCTCAGCGGCCAGGCGCAAGCGGCGTACGCCATCGGCTACACCGAACTCTTCTCGTTCATCACCTGGACGTCGGCCGGACTGACGGGAGCCGTTGCCACCGTCGCCGGGCAGAGCCTGGGCTCGGGGAAGCCCGATCGTGCCGCCCGCTCCGCGTTTGAGGCTGCGCGCATTGCCGCCGTCGGGGCGGCCGGAATCGGGCTGCTCTTCCTGCTCATCCCGCGTGCGCTGCTCGGCATCTTCGGCATGACCGATCCGGTGGTGATCGACCTCGGCGCGCAGCTGCTCCGCTACCTGAGCGTCTCGGGCATCTTCATCGCGGTCGGGCTCACGTATACCGGCGGGCTGCAAGGGACGGGTGATACGCGCAGCCCGCTTTACATCTCCCTCGTCTCGCAACTGGCGATTCCGCTCAGCATCTGCTGGATCGTGCAGCGCTACTGGACACTAGAACCGTCGGACATCTGGCGGGCGATCCTCGCGGGGCACATCACTCGGTGCGCGCTTTCCGTCTGGCGGTTCAAGCAGGGTAAGTGGCGCTCGATCGAGGTGGATGTCGGCACGGCTCACCGCTGAGAATGCCCGCCGAACGGCAGGCGTGGAGGAAGCACGAATCATGGAGAAGAGCCAGGGCTTCACGCTGATGACGCTCGACGAATTCGAGCGATGGATTGCCCGGGAGCCGGTCGCGCGCACGATCCTGACGCTGCAGCAGCACCACACGCTCTCCCCTTCGTATCGCAGCTTCGACGGCGGGAATCACTTCGCCTTGCAGGCGGGCATGAAGCGGTACCACGTGGTGAACAACGGCTGGGCCGACATCGGCCAGCATTTTACCAGCTTTCCCGATGGACGCATCATGACTGGGCGCTCGCCGGAGCAGTCGCCCGCGTGCATCCTGGGGCAGAACGCCAACGCGCTCTGCGTCGAGCACGTGGGCAACTTCGATGCGGGACGCGACGAGATGTCGTCTCAGCAGCGGACCACAATCCTCCGCTTCACCGCTGCGATCTGCCGACGATTCGCAATTCCGCTCAACACAGATCGCGTCGTGTACCATCACTGGTTCAACCTCAGCACCGGGGCGCGCACGGACGGAAGCGGCCAGACCAAGTCGTGCCCGGGGACGGCCTTCTTCGGCGGCAACACCGTGGCGAATGCGCAGGGCTCATTTCTCCCGCTCGTGCGCTCGGCAATGGGAGGGAGCGCGATCGCGCCATCGGCACCCGAGGGGATGCGCTACGCCGCCGTGACGGTGGACCAGCTGAACGTGCGCACCGGCCCCGGGACGCGCTTCGCCAAGTCGAACAGCGTCGGACTCGGGAGCGTGCTGCGCGTGCACGACGAGAAGAGCGGCTGGTTTCGCATCTCCGCCTCGAAGAAGGAATGGGTCGCCGCCCGCCTGACGCAGCTGGTGGAGCGTGCGACGGTGAACGCCAGCACCCTCAACGTGCGGAATGGCCCGGCCGTCACCTTCAATAAGCTGGCGGCAATTGCCAAGGGCGAGGAAGTCTTCGTGTTCGATCATCGCAGCGGCTGGTGCCGCACCGGACTCGACGAGCGATGGGTCTCGGAGCAGTTTCTGGACATCGCCTGAGTGGCGTACGCCGCGCGGTCGACGACGGCTCGCGCTCCTCAACTCTGCGCACCGTCCCCCCGACGTTCCACCGCTAGTCACCTCCACCGACGGACCGACCGGAATGCCCATGACGCGCGTTGCTGCCTGTGCCCTGCTCTGCCTCACGAGTTTCGCCGCGCTGCCGGTCGAGGCGCAGCTGCGTGCCTTCACTGGCGTCACGCTGATCGACGGAACCGAAAGAGCTCCGGTGCATAACGCCACGCTGGTAGTGAAGGACGGACGCGTAGTCGCGGCAGGGGCCGCGCGGGCGGTGCGCATCCCCGAAGGGGCGGAACGCATCGCGCTCGACGGCAAGGTCGTGATCCCGGGACTCATCAACGCGCACGGGCACGTCAACGGCGTGCCGGACCTCTCGACGTACGCGGCGTATGGCGTCACCACCGTCTTCTCCCTCGGCGGCGAACCGCCGGAGATTTTCGCGGCGCGTGCCTCGCAGGAGACGCCGACGCTGCAGCGCGCCCGGGTCTTCGTCGCCGGCCCGGTGCTGACGCCGACGACGCCAGACGAGGCGCGGGCGCAGGTCGCGGCGGTTGCGGCGCAGCACGTCGACATCGTGAAGATCCGCGTCGACGACAACCTCGGGACGACGCCGAAGATGCCGAGCGACGTCTCGTCGGCGGTGTTCGACGAGGCACACCGGCGGGGGATGCGGGTGGCGGTGCACCTGTTCTACCGCGACGACGCCGCCTCGCTGCTGGCCGCTGGCGCCGACTTCATCGCCCATAGTGTACGCGACGTCGAGATCGACCCGCCGCTACTCGCCCGTCTCAGGGCATCGGGTGTCTGCGTGAGTCCGACGCTGATGCGCGAGGTGTCGGCATTCGTCTACGAGTCGACCCCGGACTTCTTCAGCGATCCCTTCTTCCTGGCGCACGCCAACCCGGAGTGGGTCGCGGCGGGGCGCGACCCGGCGCGCCAGGATGCGGTGCGACGGAGCGTGAGCGCACAGCGATACAAAGCCGCACTGCAGGTCGCCAGCCGCAACGTGAAGCGCCTCGCCGAGGCCGGCGTCCCGCTGGCGATGGGAACGGATACCGGACCCACGGGACGCTTCCAGGGCTACTTCGAGCTGATGGAGTTGGAGTTGATGGTCAAGGCGGGACTGACACCCCGCCAGGCGCTGGCCAGCGCCACGCGCGTGGCGGCGCAGTGCATGAAGCTCGACGCCGATCTCGGCACTTTGGAAGCGGGAAAGTGGGGAGACTTTGTCGTACTCGACGCCGATCCGCTGTCCGACATCGCCAACGTGCGCCGCATCCACTCCGTCTGGATCGCCGGGAATCGGGTCGCGCGCTGAGAGTGCCGACCAGACCGATGATCGGGTAGCGGTGGGGCCACTCGTGCGCGACAGCGCGTCGCTCTTCACGCTTAGACGACCGGCGATCTCGAAGCGCCTCCGCGTCCTCGGCACCTCGGGGCTCGTACGCGAGCGCCGGTCGGTGCGCTCACGCGCGTGGCTGAATCGCAAACACGCCCTTCTTCCTCGGATTGACCGACATGTCATTCACTCATGAGCACTCGTGCAAGCTCGCGGCGGCACCGCGGCGCGTCTTTGTCGCCCTTACAGCCCCCGACGAAATGACGCAGTGGTTTGCCGAGCATGTGGAGGTGGGTCAGGGAGTCGGCGAGCCCTATCGCTTCTGGGGGCGACATTCGCTCGACACACCGACCGTGGCCGACGCGTCACAACGGCTCCTGCGCTACGAGCGTGATCGTGCCCTGTCCTTTGCCTGGACGCTGGGACGGGTGCCGACCGAGGTGACGATCACCCTGAACGCGGACGCGGAGTCCACGCGCGTCGTGCTGCATCACGCGGTGAACGGGGAGTTGGATCGGCCCCGTGCGAAGGCGCTCATCGACGACCACTGGCGCCTCGCCTTCGGCAATCTTGCTGCCCATCTCGCGGGGGATGGGGGTGTGGCGCTCCCGGATTACGCCGACCCGGCGCCCCGCATCCGCCAAGTCGTGCTGATCGATGCGCCGCGCGAGGTCGTTGTTCGATGCCTCATCGAGCCGGCGTTGATCAACCAGTGGTTTGGCACCTCGACATCGAGCGTGGAGCCTCGCGTGGGAGGGCGTTATTCGGTGAACTGGCAATACGAGATCGAGGGACGTCAGGTGCAGGGTGGGCCAACGCGCATTCTCGAGCTGGTCCCTGATCGCCGACTGGTGCTGGACTGGCCGGACTGGCGGGGGGACGCGAGTGTCGCCGGGCAGACGATCTCGTTCGAACTGGAGTCGGTCGGCGCTGCGACGCGACTGACCTTCGTGCATGCTGGTTTCGACCGTGCGGCGGACATGTCCGACTATCCGTTCGGCTGGCGCTGGTTCTTGGGGGAGCTCACCAAGGTCGCGTTGAAGGTTGGTGCGGACGACGGGTCGGAGGTTGCGTCGGAAAGTGAGTCGGTGGTAGCCCCGTCGACCAGTGGCGACGACGGAGCGTCGGCGGAGCGGCGGCCGTAGTGGGGGGTGGCCGCCACCCGGTCATCGGTTAGGATGGAGCGGAGTGCGGGACGTCGAGTGTCAAAGGCGGTTCCGCGGGCGGCGCCCGCCGATCAGGGCGCCACGCATCCAGACACTTTGCCGCTGACGTCGATGGCACTTCGCGCGGGACGCCGCATCCAGGACGCGCCGGGCTTGACCGCTCCAACTCCGCTCCGCGGCACGCGCGTCCGCGATTCCGGGGCGCTCGTCGCGCCGACGGCGAGGAACTCCTGAGCACGAGCATACCGGAGGGTGACGCGATCCGGGATCGAATGCCGCTTGTCCCGCTGTTCGCGGTCGCGACGTTCCTGAATGCGGCGCTGCTTTTCGCTGTCGAGCCGTTGTTCACGAAGATGGTACTCCCGCTGCTCGGCGGGACGCCGTCGGTCTGGAACACGTGCCTGCTCTTCTTTCAGGCCGCATTGCTGGTCGGCTACCTGTATGCGCACCTGACCTCGCGCTGGCTGTCGCCCGGGCGACAGGCGGTATTGCACCTGACGCTGCTCGTCGTCTCCCTCATCACGCTCCCGATCGCGCTCGCCCATGATCTCGTCGTCCCCACCACGGGGACGGGGGCCGCGATCGGGTGGCTCCTCGCCCTGCTGACCACCTCACTCGGCGCTCCCTTCGTTCTGCTTGCCGCCGGG
Organism: Gemmatimonadota bacterium; assembly: GCA_040007995.1. Lineage (GTDB taxonomy): Bacteria > Gemmatimonadota > Gemmatimonadetes > Gemmatimonadales > Gemmatimonadaceae > SCN-70-22. Next base: position 9,857 of record JBDTUA010000182.1, read on the forward strand.
ACGCCGATGTTCCAACGATGGTTTGCTGCGACGCGGCACCCGCGGGCCGGCAATCCGTACTTTCTCTACGTCGCGAGCAACCTGGGAAGCTTTGCCGCGCTGCTGGCGTATCCCACGCTGATCGAGCCGCGGTGGCGACTCGGGGAGCAGAGCAGCCGGTGGGCGATCGGATATGGGGGGTTGATCGCCCTGGTGATCCTCGCCGGATGGGGGGCGAGACGGTGGCGCGCGCGCGCGAATGATGGGGGTGGAGACGGAGTGGTGATGGCGGGGGGTGGGGGAGGGGGAAATGTTGTTGTTGGGGGGGGCCCCCGGTCGCCCCTGCGTTCCGTCCTCCCGCAGTCGGAGCCTCCGCCGGAATCGGCC
>JBDTUA010000183.1:0-10194 GCA_040007995.1 Gemmatimonadota bacterium
TGGCAAAGCCTGTGGCAAAGCCTGTGGCAAAGCCTGTGGCAAAGCCTGTGGCAAAAACGGCACCGGCGAAGGCCGTAAAGCCGGCACCTGCAAAGGCCGTAAAGCCTTCGCCGGCGAAGGCGTCTGCCCCGGCAAAGAAGAGCGCACCGGCCAAGAGCGCGAAGAAAGTCGCGGCGAAACCGGCCGTCGTCCCGAAGGGTGCGGCGAAGAAGGCGGCACCCAAGAAGGCCGCCGCCACCAAGGCGGCACCGAAGAAGGCCGCGGCCAAGCACGTCGCACCGAAAAAGAGCGCAGCGAAGAAGGGCGTCAAGAAGGGCGCGGGTATCAAGAAGCGTTGACCCTTGCGGCGACGTCTCACACGTCGCCCGATCGAACGACTCGCGGGGTGCGTCGATCGCCGATGCACCCCGCGCGTCGTCCCTCCCCGTTACCCGGTACCCGCTCGCATGACGGACTTCGCGCGACAGGTCCTCGACGCCCTTCCGGTGACCGTCTACACGGTCGACCTGGACGGGCGGATCACGAGCGCCAATCGTAGCTGGTCGCACTTCGCCAGCGAGAACGGCGCCCCCGCTCTCGCGCCCGAAACATCGGTCTGCGGGCAGTCGCTCTGGTCCGCGATCGTCGACCCTTCGTATCGCGAGCAGCTCCGCGAGGCCATGGAACTGCTGCGACTCGGCAAGACCCCTCGCGTGAGCTGGGAATTTCCTTGCAGCTCTCCGGACGAGGAACGCGTCTTCCTCATGCAGATCACGCCGCTACGCGACGGCACGCAGCGCGTGACCGGCTTCGTCTTCTCCACCGTTGACATCACCCCAAGTCATCGGTCACGTGAGGCATTGATCGACGCGGGGCTCGCGCTGTCGCGGACGATCGACCTCGATCGCGTCTTCTACGAGGTCGGCCACCAGCTGCAAAGAGCGGTCAGCGCCAAGGCATTCGCGGTCTTGCTCGTCGGCGAGAGCGATGCTGGGCTCGAGCGCAGCTACAGTATGGGCTACGACGACCCCGCCCCCGTACTCGAGATGCGCCTCACGCCGCTCGCCCACGCCGCCATCGAGAAGCTCGACGTCGTCTCCCACGTCACCCCGCACGGCGTGGAGGTCGCGGCGCCGATGCGAGGCGGCGAGGGCACGATCGGGGCGATGACGATGTACATCGAGGGCTGCCCCGCGCGGCAGACGATCGAGGGCGCGACGCGCGTCCTCGCGACCCTCGCCGCGCAGACCGCCGTTGCCATCGAACGAGCCTGGCTCGTGCGCCGTGCCGGGCGCAAGAGTCGCCTCGAGGCGATCGGGGAGGTCGCCGCCGGCGTCGCCCACGAGCTGCGCAACCCGCTCTTCGGGATCTCCGCCGCCGCCCAGCTGCTGCGCTATCGCTCCCGCGACGATCCCGACGTCGAGAAGGTCGTCGGTCGCATCCTGCGCGAGGTGACGCGTCTCAATCGCCTGGTGACGTCGTTGCTGGAGTTCGGTCGGCCGCGGGTCGCCATGCTCGTCCCCGGCGACCCCGACGCCGTCTGGGACGACGTGCTCGAAGGGCAGACTGGACTGCTCGAGTCGCGCTCTCTCTCGCTCGAGCGCACGCGATCGCCCCGCGTGGTCTCCTGCCGAATCGACGCGGAGCAGTTGGCGCAGGTCTTTCTCAACGTCCTGATCAACGCCGCGGATCACGCCCCGGCCGGGACAGTGCTGACGATGCAGTCGTCCGTGATGCCGAGCGGCGCGTGGCGTTTTCGTCTCACGAATGGAGGCTCTGCGATCCCACCCGACGTGCTCGCCCGCGTCTTCGAGATCTTCTACTCCAACAAGCCCGGGGGGACCGGGATCGGCCTGGCGCTTTGCCAGCGCATCATCGAGGAGCACCTCGGCGAGATCTCGCTCGACTCGTCGCCCCAGCACGGGACGACCATCACCGTGACGATTCCGCCGGCGGAGGTCGAGGCCCACGCTTGAAACCCTCCCCCCCACCCCGGTGTTGAAGAGGAAAGCATGCCTCGCCCCGTCCCCCGTCCCCCGTCCGCTCTATGTCCTGCAACATCCTGATCGTCGAAGACGAGGTCTCGATCCGCGATTCCCTCGCCGAGCTGTTCGAGGTCGAGGGAACGCGCGTCATCCAGGTCGGGACGCTTGATGAGGCGAAAGCGGCGCTCGCCGCCGAACCGTATCAGCTGATCCTGAGCGACATTCGACTTGGGGGAAAGCGCGATGGAGGATTGCAGGTGATGGCCGCTGCCGGCCTGCTCTCCCCTGAGGCGGTGGTGATCGCCCTGACCGCATTCCCTGATCAGGACAATCGACTCGCCTCGCAGCGCTTGGGCGCGACCTATTTCCTCGAGAAGCCCGCCGACCTTGAGACAATCGCCTCGATCGCCGCGAAGCATAGCGTCCCGTCGTCGCTCTTTCCGCACGCCGCATCTGCGGCGGAAGGAACGTCGCCCGGCGGCTGAGGGCGTCGCCGCCGGGCGTGTCACGCGCGCCGTGTTCGCACAACTCCCGCCCCCGCGCTGGCCCGGCGCGTCGGCTCGGGGTAATCTTCGCGGATGGCGGAGTCTCCTGTCGCGTTACTGCGCGCTCACGCGCGTCATGCCCCGTGGAATGCGCGGGGCCTTGCCAAGCATGTGGCATCCCTGGTCGATGCGGCGGGGGTGCGTCCCACCAACGCCTCGGCGCGCGCGGCGCCGTCGGCGCGGGCCGTGCGTTTCTATGTCGCCAACAAGCTGATGGATCGGCCCGAGGGGCTGGGGACGTCGGCAACGTACAACTACCGGCATTTCTTGCAGCTGCTGGCCATCAAGATGCGCCAGCGCGAGGGCATGTCGCTGGAGACGATCCGCAAGGACATGCACGACGTGACGGGCGACGCGCTCGAGCGGCGTCTCGCGCTGTCGATGGCCACCGCCCTGTCGGCGGGAGTGCAGCAGGCCGCGCAGCACGACACCGACGCGATCATGAGCTGGCGGCGGATCCCGGTCGCCGACGGCGTGGAGTTGCACCTGCGCGACGATCCGCTGCTCACGCGCGAGGAATCGATCGTCGCACTGCGCGAGGCGGTGCGAACGGCGTTGGGCAGGGCGGAGGCCCGGTGACGCCCCCTGGAACGGGCGCGTTCGCCGGTCGACTTGTCGTCCTCACGGGCGTGGCGCGGCGCGGGCAGGTCGGCGAGGTCGTGGCCCGCGCCTTCGGCGCCCGGGGCGCCATCCTGGCCCTGCTCGACCGCAACGGGGCGGAAGCGGAGGCGCGGGCGAGCGAGATGCGCGCGGCCGGCATGGCCGCCACCGCCTGGCCGTGCGACCTCACCGATCATGCAGCGTTAGGCACGGTGGCCGCGGCACTCGCGGCGCAGTACCCCGCCGGTGTGGCCGCGCTCGTCTGCCTGGCGGGCGGCTTCGGATTGTTGGGCCCCGTGGGAGAGAGCGATCCCGCGCAGTGGGACCGGGCGCTGGCCATCAACCTCACCACTGCGTACGCCACCACCCGTGCGTTCCTCCCCGCCCTGCGCGTGGCGCGCGGGCGCATCACGTACTTTGCATCGGCCGCTGTCCTCCCCGGTGGCGCCCTGAAGGGGATTGCGGGGTACGGCGTAGCCAAGGCAGGTGTGGTGACCCTGATGCGTGCCGTCGCGGCCGAGGAGCGCGCCGCCGGCGTGTACGCCAACGCCTTGGCCCCCAACTCCATCCGGACCGACAGCAATGTCGCTGCCATGGGCGGCGACCAGGCCTACGTCGAGCGCGAAACCGTCGCCGAGTGGGTCACCTTCCTTTCCGACCCGTCCAGCGGCCCCGTGTCCGGACAGATCATCGGGCTCGGATGACCACCTGCTTCCGCTAGGATTGCCGTGCCAGGGGATCCCGCCTTTTCGTACAACCCGCGCCCGTCGCACCCGCGACGCCCCCCTGGCCGCGCCATCTTCCTCGACCGGTCGCTCGAGGCGCTGCCGCTCTTCCGCCTGAGCGACTCGGCCGAGGAGACCACGATCCTCTATGCGCCCCCGGCTGGCGGTCGCTGGCGCGTGCTCCCGAGTCCCGGCGATCGGCTTCCCGGAACGTTCGACCAGGACGTGTACGTCGAGATCTGCCGGCGGCACCTCGACGCCGGTTCCCCGTCCGACGGCGCGGTCACGTTCACGCTGCACGCCTTCCTCCGCTCGATTGGTCGCCGCGCCGACGGGCGCACGTACGAGCAGCTCCGTGCCGCGCTCAACCGACTCGAACGCACCTCGCTCGAGTCCTACGGGGCCTATTGGTCATCCACCACCAACGCGCCACTCGAGGGACGCTTCTCCGTGCTCTCGGCGGTTTCCATCGATCGGCGCCGCACGGCGGATCGAGAGCAGCTCGCGCTCTTCCCCACCTTCACCGCCTCGGAACCCGGCGACGCGCGCGTCGTGCTCTCACCGCTCCTCCGCGCGAACATCGCGCACGGACACACCACGACCATTTCTCCCGCGTTGTATCAAGGGCTCTCTTCGCCGGTCGCCCGCCGCTTGTATCGGTTGCTCGAGGTCGCCAGGGCCGACGACACCGTCACCTGGCGCATCGAACTCGAGGCGCTGGCAGAACAGGTCCCGCTCGTGCAACGTTATCCCTCCCACCTGCAGCGCGTCCTGCAGCCGGCCCACGAGATGCTGCAGACCGCCGGGATCGTGCGGGACGCCAAAGTGCACCAGATCCGAAAGCAGTGGTTCGTCGATTACGTGCTCGCCGTTCGTCCCGCGTGAGCGTCTGGTTGGGGTGACGCGTAGTAGGATGCACCCGTCCCATCGTATAGAGCGACAGGAACCCAACGGGGTCCTTCGCTGGTAGATAGAGCGGAGAGGTCGTCTCTCCCGTCCCACGTCTCCCGTCTCCGGTCTTCCCATGAAAAAGCTTGCCCTGGTCGGCGCCGTGCTCCTCCCCCTCGTGGCGGGAGCGTTCGTCGTACAGGAACGCGCCGCGCTCGACGGCGGACGGCTCTTCGGCCAGGTCCTCGATCTGGTGGAAAGTCGCTATGTCGACTCGGTCGACGCCGCCATGCTATATGAGAAGGCGGCCCGCGGACTAGTCACCCAGTTGCAGGACCCCTACTCCGAACTCTTCTCGCCGAAGCAGCTCACGCAGTTCAACACGACGACCGCCGGTCGCTACGCCGGACTCGGCATGCAGATCGAGGAACAGCCCGGGAAGGGGGTCGTGATCTCGAAGGTCTTTCCGCACACGCCAGCCGAAGCGGGGGGGGTGCGTGAGGGCGACATGATCGTCGCCATCGACACGGTCGGGACGCGCGGCTGGTCGTCCACGAAGGTCTCCGAGACGTTACGCGGCGAGCCGGGGACGAAGGTCAGCGTCTCCTTCGCCCGCCTGAGCGTCCCCGAGCCGATCAAGTCGACGTTCACCCGCGCCATCATCCGGGTGCCGGCGGTACCGTACGCCATCACCTTCGACAAGATCGGCTACATCCCGCTGCAGGGCTTCAACGAGACCTCGACGCAGGAAGTCGCGGCCGCGGTCAAGCAGCTCATGACGCAGCAGGGGGCGAAGGCGCTCATTCTCGACCTGCGCGGCAATGGCGGCGGCTTCCTCGACCAATCGCTCGCCATTTCGAACCTCTTCCTTCCGCAGGGCACCGAGCTCGCATCGGTGCGCGGCCGGAACCAGGATAACCAGACCTACACCGCGCGTGAGAAGCCGATCGCGGCGGACATTCCGCTCGTCATCCTCACCGACCAGTACACCGCCTCCGCTTCGGAAATCGTCGCCGGCGCGCTGCAGGACCACGACCGGGCGCTGATCCTGGGCACCACGTCGTTCGGGAAGGGGCTGGTGCAGACGCTGTTCAACCTGGACGGTGGCTACGCCCTGAAGATCACGACCGGCAAGTGGTTCACCCCGAACGGACGGACCATCCAGAAGGAGCGTAAACTCCTCCCCGACGGCCAGTTCGTCGAGGTGCATCCCGACTCGCTCGAGAGCGACTCCGCCCGCAAGGCGCGTCCGATCTACAAGTCGGACGCTGGCCGCGTGGTCTACGGTGGCGGGGCGATCACCCCGGACGTCATCGTCCGGTCCGACACCTTCTCGACGGCCGAGCAGTCGTTCCTCAAGGCCACGGCGCCGAAGTCGCAGGACATCTACGTCACGACGTACGACTACGCGATGGAGCTTAAGCCGAAGGTCGCCGGGAACCCGAACTTCGTCGTCTCGCCGGCCTGGCGCGAGGAACTCTACAACCGGCTGGCCAAGAAGGGCGTGATCGTCGATCACAAACTGTACGAAGGCGCCTCCACGCAGATCGATCGCATGCTCGAGCAGCGTGTCGCCCGCCTCGCCTTCGGCGATTCCACGGCGCGCCGTCGCGCCCTCGATGACGACTCGCAGCTCCAGAAGGCGATCGAGATCCTGAAGAAGGGGCAGAACCAGAAAGACCTCTTCGCCCTCGCCCCGCAATTCTCAAAGCAGTAAGTTTCGCAGGTATGAGAACCTTCCAGAACGCCCTCGCCGCCACGCTCCTCGTGGCGGCGATTGCTTGCGCCACCGGCGGCTCGTCGGGCAGCACCCCCGCAGCCGGCGCGGGCGCCGATCCGCCGCGTGCCGTGACGATCCCCGACACGCCGAACGAACGCCACCTCACGAACGTCCAGCAGATCACCTTCGGCGGCGAGAATGCCGAAGCATATTTTTCGAAGGACGGCCAGTGGCTCACGTTCCAGTCCACCCGCGACGGGCGGACGTGTGACCAGCAATACGTGATGCGCGTGGACGGCTCCGGTGTCCACCGCGTGTCGAATGGTCAGGGGAAGACCACCTGCGGCTGGTTCCTTCCCGACGGCAAGCGCCTGTTCTTCGGGTCGTCGCAGGCGCACGACTCGCTCTGCCCGCCCCGTCCCGACCCGTCGGCCGGCTACGTCTGGGGACTCGACCAGTTCGACATCTACACTGTCAACCGCGACGGCACGGACCTCAAGCGGTTGACCAACTACGACGTGTATACCGCCGAGGGCGTGCTCTCGCCCGACGGGCGCCAGATCGTCTTCACGTCGCTCAAGGACGGCGACCTGGAGATCTACACGATGAACGTCGACGGCACGAACGTGAAGCGCCTCACGACCACCCCCGGCTACGACGGTGGCGCGTGGTGGTCGCCCGACGGTCGGCGAATCGTGTACCGCGCCCACCACCCCGCCGATTCCGCGCAGCTCGCCGAGTATCGCGCGCTGCTCGCGCGGCACATGATCCGTCCGAGCCGCGTCGAGCTGTTCGTCATGAACGCCGACGGCAGCGACCAGCACCAGGTCACCGCGTTAGGCGGGGCGAACTTCGGCCCGTCGTGGACCCCGGACGGCAAGAAAATCATCTTCTCCTCCAACCACCCAGCCCCCCGCAGCGGCAACTTCGACCTCTACCTCGTGGATGCCGATGCCCGGATGGCCGGGCACGACCAGGTCGAGCAGCTCACCTTTTCCCCCGTCTTCGACGGCTTCCCGATGTTCTCCCCCGACGGCAAGAAGCTCGTCTGGGCGTCGAACCGCACGTCGGTCAAATCCACCGACACGAACCTCTATATCGCGGACTGGAAGTGGTAACCCGCGCGTAACCGTACGGCCATCAGAGATCCTCATCGTCCAGCAGGCCGCCTGAGCCGTGGGGCACGCGCACATACTCGGCATCCTGCACCGCGACATCAAAGCCGACAACATCCTGATCGAACGCGAGTCCGGTCGCGACGTGATCGACGCTTTTGGGGAGCGGGGGGGGCGCCGGCGGCGCCCCCCCCGTCTCCGTCGGGGGAATGCACCCCTCGACTCACCGTACTCCGATCCATACAATCCACCCAAGCCCTAATTCCCCGTGGAGTACGCAATGGAAATCATCCCCCTGGTGATCGCGGCGGCTGCTGCGTTTCTCCTGTTCAAGTCGATCAAGATCATCGGCCAGGCCGAGGTGATGGTCATCGAGCGGCTCGGTCGCTTCCATCGCGTGGGACGGTCCGGACTGAACATCCTCATTCCGATCATCGAACGCCCCAAGGCGCTCGACGTGCGCTATCTCGAGAGCGACGTCGGCGGGATCCGGAAAATCTCCTCGCGCACCACCACGCGCATCGACCTGCGGGAACAAGTGCTCAACTTCCCCAGCCAGCCGGTGATCACGAAGGACAACGTCACGATCGATATCGACGCCGTGCTCTACTATCGCGTCGCCGATCCGGAGAAGGCGACGTACTCCGTGCAGAACCTGCCCTACGCCTTAGAGACGCTGACCCGCACCACGCTGCGCAACATCGTCGGCGAGATGGAGCTCGACGCCACCCTCACCTCGCGCGACGTGATCAACCGCCGCATGCGTGAGGTCATCGAGGACGCGTCGATCGGGTGGGGCGTGGACGTGACGCGCGTGGAATTGCAATCCATCGAGCCACCGCGCGACATCCAGCAGTCGATGGAGCTGCAGATGCGCGCCGAGCGCGAGCGGCGTGCCGCCGTCACCAACGCCGAAGCGACGAAGCGGGCGGCGATTCTCGAGGCCGAGGGGGTCCGCGAGTCGCAGGTGCTGCGTGCTGAAGGTGAGCGCGACGCTTCCGTACTGCGTGCCACCGGCCTCGCAGACGCACGCCTGGCAATGGCTCACGCCGAGGCTGAAGCGATCCGCCTCATCGCGGCCTCGCTCCCCGACGGTCAGGCGTCCACCTACTTGCTGGGACAGAAGTATCTCGACGCGCTCCCGGCGATCTCTCAGGGCAAGGGGACGACTATCTTCCTCCCCGCGGAAGCGACTGGCATGCTCGGCGCCCTGGGCGGGCTGCGCGAGATGCTGCGCGCGCAGGGCGGCGACTCCGGCGAGGGCCGGAAGTCGACGAATGCGCTCCCGGGAGGCAGCGCGCGTACGTTGGGCAGCGGCCCGATCGATCCAGACAAGTCGTAGGAGTTCCTTGGACCAGCCCATCTCTCGTGCCCGCGCCGAGTTTATCGCCCGTGCGCAAGCATGCAGTCACTGCCGTGAGTACAATTTCAAGAAGATCTGGGTGAAGCCGGCGACGGAGTCGCAGGTGAAGGAACTGCAGGCTGCCTGGATCGTGCGACGTATCTGCGGCGTCTGTGAACTGGAGACGGATATGGGGCTGGATGCCGAGGGCGACATCGTCTTTCTCGGCTGACGTCACCGATCGACACCTGACATGGCTTCTGGCACCTTCGACATCGCCGCGGCCGCTGTGGGCGACCGGGTACAGCACGAATTCCTCGTCGTCGACCGCGAGGAGAAGAAGCAGGCGAACGGCGATCCGTTCGTCCTGCTCACGCTAGGCAACCCGAGCGGGCGCCTCGGCACCGCACCGCTCTGGTCCAACCAGCTCGAGTGGGCCACTGGCGCCGAGCGCGGGAAGGTCGTGCAGGTCATCGGCGAGATTGCCGCCTTTCATGGCAAGCGCCAGTTGCGGCTCACGGCACCGCTGCGCGTGCTCCCTGATGCCTCAGTCCGTCCCGAGCTCTTCCTCCCTCGCATCAGCGTCGCCCCGGAGTCGCTGTGGGACTGGGTCGACCGCGCCCGCAGCGACCTCAAGTCGGTGGCGCTGCGCCGTGCGGTCGACCTCTTCTTCGGCGACGACACTTTTCGTGTCGACTTCGAGCGCACGCCGGCCTCCGTCGCCGGACATCATGCGGCGGTCGGCGGCCTGCTGTTGCACGTCACCGAAGTGGCGACCATCGGACGCAACGCCGCCAGGGTGATGAAGGCGAACGCCGACGTGGTGGTCGCGGGGGCCCTGCTGCACGACATCGGGAAGGTGCGGGCCTATGACGTCGGGGCAGCGGGATTCACGCACACGCCGGCCGGATCGCTGCTCGGCCACGTCGTCCTCGGCGCGCTTATGCTGCAGGAACGGCTGCAGGGAGTCCCTTCGTCCGAGATCGGGAGCTCACAGCGGATCGAGCTCCTGCACCTGATCCTCTCGCATCACGGATCGCTCGAGTTTGGCAGCCCCGTTCAGCCGATGACTGTCGAGGCGGAGCTGCTGCATTGGGCCGACGAAACCTCGGCCAAAGGCAACGACATGTCCGAGGTGATCGCCGAGGACGAGCATTTCAACGCGGGCGAGGTGAGTGACCGGCGCCCTTGGCGGGTGGGGCGGCGGATCTGGCGGCGTCCGCACGGATGGGAGTAGGGGAAGGGGACGGGGGACGGGGGACGGGAGACGGGAGTGCCGACGGCGCTGAAAGTCG
>JBDTUA010000184.1:0-10170 GCA_040007995.1 Gemmatimonadota bacterium
CCTCAACCTCCCGTCCGCACCGTGACGACGAGGCTCCGTGGCTCTCCAGGTGCCACCACTTCTCCCGCGATCAGTTCCGGATACGCCCGGTTGAAAACGTTGCGCACTCCAACGTCGACCTCCAGGGCGTGCCGCGTCCAGCCCACCATCGTGTTCGCCAGTCCGTAGCCGCCGGTCACCACGCCGGGTTGGTCGAAGGGTGAATACGGACCCATGAGATTCGTGCTGAATCGCACGCGCCACGGGGTGGAGCGGCGCGCCAGATCCAACGCCACGGTGCCGACAAACTTCGAGGTGTTGTAGACCCGCAGCCCGTTCAGCGTTTCCGGCGGACCGTCCCCATCTTCGGGTACGGCAGTCAGGCTCGTGTAGCGCGCATCGTTGAACGTCCACTGCCCCGAGAGCACGGCGAGGTCGACCAGCGCTGGCGCGCGCCAGTCCAGTTCGACCCCTTGGCGCCGGCTCGAACCGCCGTTCGACGACTCCAGCGTGACCGGGTTGAATGTCTGCTCGTTGCTCACGTCCATGCGAAAGAGCGCCGCCGACGCGTGGAACGCTCCCCTGTCCGCCTTTAGTCCAACCTCGTAGGCGGTGGCGGTGATCGGGGCGAGCGACGGGTCGCCGATCACGCCATCCGATGAGCGGAAACCGCGCGAGACATTGCCATACGTAGCAAGCACCGGCGTGAGATGGACCAGCGCGCCGACCTTGGGGGAGAGCACGCCGTGCGCCGCAGTCGCTGTTTCCTCGTCCACCGGCGACGAGCGCGTCGCCAGCACATCGTAGCGCAGCCCGAGGTCGAGCCGCAGTCGGTCGTTGACGTCGATGTGCGACTGCACGAATGGCGCGCCGGAGAGCTGGCGCCCGGTCACCTGCTCGGCGACGGAATCGCGCGTGCGCGCCGTGGTGAAGAAGTTCTGATAGTGCGATCGGTCCCAGCGCGTCTCCGCGCCGAGGGTGACTTCACCCTTGGGCAGCGCCCAGCTCAGCGCCGTCGTCGCCCCCACTCCAGCGCGCGAGTCTTCCTCCTCGCTCTGGCTTCCCGATCCCTCGAATCGCCCGCCGGCGGGCGGGATCGTGAGGAAGAGCTGCCAGCGCCCCTGCGTTGCATACGCGGTTGTGCGCCAGAGCAGGTTGCCGGTGAGCACTCGCAGGCTCACGCGTTCCTGCGCTCGCCGCTTGTATCCTCCATCGGAAGGATTGGAGACGATGTCGTACTGATGCGCCGCAAACTCGTCGGCACCAAGAAAGCCTGCCGACTTCCAGTTCCCGCCATACAGCTGCACACCGGCGTCGATGCGCACTCCCGGGCTCACGTCATGCACAATGCGGGCGTGTCCCTGCTCGATGTCGTAGCCCGCGTTCGGGCGGAAGCCATCCTCCCGCGCGTACCGCGCCCCGACGACGCCCCCTCCGGACGCGCCGTGATCGAAGCCCGAGAGGATGGTCGCGTCGGCGCGGCCATACGAACCACCGGTGGCGGTCACCTGCGTACCGCGCAGGCGCTCGAGTGTCCGGACATTCACGATTCCCGCGAGAGCGAAGTTGCCGAACAGCGCACTGGTTGGGCCGTGAATCACGTCGACGTCCTGAGTCGCTGCCGGAAAGAGAACAGCAAGATCGTTGTAGCCTTCCGCGTGCCCATTCACCGGCTCGTTGAGTGGGACGCCATCCACCCAGACCGCAAGGTCGGTGGAATGATCGGAGCTAAAGCCGCGCATCGACGCGTTGGAGGCGAAGCCAGGGCCCTGCCCCTGCTGGTGCACCTCGAGCCCGGCGGTCTGCCTCAGGAGATCGTAGGAGCTGTTGGCCGGTGTGAGTCGCAGGGCCGCCGCGTCGATGTGCGTCGCGCTCGAGGCTTCGCTCCGCTGCGCCCGCGTCGCAACCACCGTCACCGGTTGGAGCCGAGCGGCGGAATCGGTGCGGGTGGAATCGGTGGATCGGGTACGAGTGGTGTCCTGCGCCTGCACGTCCAGGGCGCGGCCGACAACAGCCGCGTGCAGCAACGTGACGCGTAGCAACACCCGGAATGCTATGTGCATGGGTGCCTCGCATGAGGGTGAATCGATTTTGTGTGATCAGGGGCGGCGCGCGGCTTTCGGCGGCGCGTCCACTCGGTCGATTCGCGCCGGATGGGCGCGGGTCGCTCGTTAGAGCGACGCTCCGGTCAGGGGAGGACCGTTGGCGAACGGTTGCACGTGCGTCCGGCGAACGTCGGCGAAGGACGAGACGGTGAACGACGCCACGCGGACCGTATGCAACGACGGGGTCGGGAGCTGCGGCGTGCGGACCAGCGCGGCGGCCGGTGCAACGCAGCAGCAGAGGCCGAGGCACGTGCAGTCGTGGGACCTTCCGTGGTCGTGACCGCCGCCTGTATCGGCGCGGGCCGCGTGCTCGGCGTGGGATGCGTCAGCGACCTTCGCCGAGCCCGCCTGATGCGAGGGAGCGGCACGGTGGGTCGGGCACGTGTGCAGCGCCGCCGGGTTGGAGAGGACGGCGGTCAGCCAGAACGCCCAGAGGGCGACGAAGGCGCGAGGCACGGCTGAACGGGGCACCTTCCAAACCTAATGTCAGTCGACCAGCCAGGTGGGACGCGGGGGTGGGGGGCGAGCGTGGGAGTGATCCGTCCACGTTGACGCCCGTTTCAACTCCGGCTAGTTTCTGCGCCATGTTCGACGCTGCGCGCCGCCATCACCATCATGCCCATCACGGTCATGCCCCCACGGGCCTGGGCGTCGTTCGCGTGAGGTAGCTGGCGGTCCCATAGCCTGCATTCGCGCCAAGCGCCAAGGCCCGTCCCGAATGGACGGGCCTCTTTGTTTGTCCCATGTCTGGTCCCACTCGAACCCGGAACGATGCTCAGGATAGCGTTGCCAAACAAAGGACGGCTCGCCGAGGAGGCTCGCGAACTCTTCAACGACGCCGGCCTCGAGGTGCGCGCGCAGGGAGAGCGCTCGCTGACCGCCTCGCTGGGCGGGGAGTTCGAAGCGCTCTTCGTCCGGGCGCAGGACATTCCGGAGTTCGTTGCCGATGGCGCGGCTGACGCGGGGGTTACGGGGTGGGACCTGGTCTGTGAGTCCGAGCGACCGCTCGACTCGCGTGTCGACCTCGGCTTCGGCAAGTGCCGCCTCGTCGTGGCGGTGCGCGACGAGTCGCCGGTACAGCAGGTGGGCGAACTCGTGGCCGGCTCAAGGGTGGCGACCGTCTTTCCCCGGATCACGCGCGCGTTCTTCGCGTCGCACCAGGTCGGGATCGAGGTCGTCCCGATGAGCGGCGCCGCAGAGATCGCGCCGCACCTGGGGATCGCCGATGTCGTCGTCGACCTGACCTCGACCGGCTCGACGCTCAAGGTCAACGGATTGCGCGAGATTCATACGGTCATGATCTCGACGGCCCGACTGATTGCCTCGCCCGGCGCCGCAGAACGTCATGCGGGAAAGGGACAGGCGCTGTCCGAACTCAGCTCGGCGCTGGAGTCGGTGCTGCGCGCGCGCGGACAGCGGTACGTGATGGCCAACGTCCCGCGCGCGGCGCTGGAGCAGGTGAAGGGGGTCATTCCGGGGCTGAACGGACCGACGGTGATCGACATCATGAATGGCGGGACGTACGTCGCGGTGCATGCGGTCGTCCCCGCCGCCACCATCTATCGCACCGTGGCGTCACTCAAGACGCTTGGCGCCGAAGGGATCCTTGTGACACGAATCGAGAGGTTGATGCCGTGAGCACGCTCAAGCTGCGCTTTCACGGCGCCGTGGCATCGCTGGGAACCGAGGGGCGCATCGCCCTGCTCGACCGTTCCACCGCCGACAACGACGTGCTGCGCGATACCGTCTCTGCGACGATCGACGCCGTGCGCACGCAGGGCGACATCGTCCTCAAGTCGCTGGCGCGCGAGTACGACAAGGCGACGCTGAAGCGCCTCGATGTCCCCAGGCCCAAATGGAATGAGGCGCTCGAGGCGATCGATCCAGCGGTGCGCGCGGCGATGGAGCGGTCGGCGCGCAACATCGAGACGGCGCACCGCGCCTTCCTCCCGGAGGCGAGCGAGGTCGAGACCGAGCCGGGGATCACGATCGGCCGTCGCCCCGACCCGTTAGGCAGGGTGGGGGTGTATGCACCCGGCGGACGGGCCGCGTATCCGAGTTCGGTGCTGATGGGGGTGATTCCGGCGCGCGTGGCCGGCGTCGGTGAAGTGATCCTCTGCTCGCCTCCGTCGCCGAACGGTCTTCCCTCACGCGAAGTGCTGGCCGCCTGCGCCATCGCCGGGGTCGACAAGGTCTTCTCGATCGGCGGGGCGGGGGCGATCGCCGCGATGGCGTACGGAACGGAAAGTGTCCCGCGCGTCGATCGCATCGTGGGGCCTGGCAATGCCTGGGTGACGGAAGCGAAGGTACAGGTCGCGAAGGCGTGTGCTATCGATTCTCCGGCGGGACCGAGCGAGCTGCTCCTGATCGCCGACGACAGCGCCGACGTGGCGCAGGTGGCGCGCGAGCTGCTGGCGCAGGCCGAACACGACCCGATGGCTTGCGTCGTGGCGGTCACGATCGGTGACGAGGTGGCACGGCAGGTTGAGCTGGCGCTCGAGACGATGGTCGGCGGCTATGCACGCCACGCGATCATCCGCCAGGCGCTGGAGGCCAACGGCGGGGTGATCTCGGTTGATTCGCTCGACGATGCCGTGACGCTCTCCAACTTCTACGCGCCGGAGCATCTCCTGCTCGCCGTCGCCGATGCCGAGCGCGTCCTGCCACAAATTCGCAATGCTGGCACCATCTTCGTGGGGACAACGGCGTCCGTCTCATTCGGTGACTACATGACCGGTGCAAACCACACCCTCCCGACCAACGGGTTGGCGCGCTCGTATTCGGGGTTGTCGACGCTCGACTTCATCCGGTGGACGACGTACCAGCGCGTGACGCCGGAGGCGGCGGCGCGGCTGGCGGCGGACGTGGGAACTTTTGCGGAGGCGGAGGGACTGGACGGACACGCGCGCGCCGCACGCGCCTGGGGTGGGCGGGGAGGTGCCGCGTGAGTGAGACGACCAGCCAGGCCGACGGCGCCGAACCCGGCGTCCCGGAGTTGCAAGACGCCGGTCTAAACGACACGCAGCGGATTGCAGGGGCGACGGGCTGGACCCCCCGTGCGGCTTATCGCGAGATCCGCGCATACGACGTCGAACCGTCGTCGTGCGAGATTGAGCTCGCCGACAACACGTCGCCGTTCGGTGCCCCGCCGGCCGCGCTGCGGGTCCTGTCGGCGGCGGTCGGTGACCGGCTTGCCCGCTACCCGAGCACCTACTCGCGCGACCTGCGCTCGGCGATCGCCGCCTACGTCGGCGTCGCCCCCGAGGAGGTCATGGTCGGGTGCGGCTCCGACGATGTCATGAGCTGTGCTTTCCGCGCGTTAGGCAATCCGGGAGACCGGGTGGCATACATGGACCCGACGTTCGTGATGGCCCGCGTCTTCGCGGCGGTGAACTCACTTACGCCCGTCCCGGTCCCGCTCACGCCGGCCTTCGATGCCGACGCCGAGGCCCTCGTCGACGCGCGCGCGCCGATCACGTACGTCTGCTCACCGAACAATCCCACGGGCCTCCCCGTGGCTCCCGCGGTGCTGGCGCAGGTGCTGCGCGGCGCGGCGGGACTGGTCTTCATCGACGAGGCGTACGCGGAGTTTGCCGGGACGAACCTCGCCGGCGCGGCGCCGGCGCATGGCCGCTCGCTGGTGTTTCGCACCTTCTCCAAGGCGTTCGGGCTGGCCGGCTTGCGCGTGGGATTCGCGGTCGGCGCCCGCCCGCTGATCGCCGAGCTCGAGAAAGCACGCGGCCCGTTCGGGGTTACCGCGTTGAGCGAACAGGCCGCGCTGGTAGCGCTGACCGACGACCTCAGATGGGTGCGAGACGGCGTGGCGCGCATCATCGCGTCGCGTGAACGCTTCATCGGAGCGTTACGCGCCGCGGGCTTGGCGCCGCTCGACAGCGCCGCCAACTTCGTCCTCATCCCGGTCCGCGACGCGCGTGGAGCGATGCGCGCGATGCGCGACCGGGGGATCCTCGTCCGTCACTTCTCCGCCCTTCCCGGGATCGGGGATGCACTGCGGATCAGCCTTGCCGACTGGCCGGTGATGGCGCGTGTCCTCGAAGCGCTGGTTGCCGTGGTGCCCCATGATGCGCGCCCCCTGCGCGCGGGAGAGCGCGTCGATGCCTGAACCCCGGATCACGATCTTCGACTACGGTGCCGGCAACCTGCATTCGCTGGCCAAGGCCGTCGCGTTGTACGGCACCACGCCGGTGATCGAGACCGACCCGATCCGTGCGGTGGAGACCGACGTGCTTCTCCTCCCCGGCGTGGGCGCCTTCTCGCCGGCTGCAGAACGTTTGGCGCCCGGGCGGGCGGCGATGCGGGAGGCGCTCGCCGGCGGGTTGCCCTGTCTCGGGATCTGCCTCGGCATGCAGCTGCTGCTCGACGGGAGCGACGAGGGGCCGGGGGAAGGGCTGGGGGTCATTCCGGGCTGGGTGCACCGGATTGACGCCGAGCGACTTCCCCAGATCGGGTGGAACGCGGTGGAGCGAGCCAACGATCCGCTGCTCGCCGAGTCGAGGCTCGAGACAGCGTACTACGCCAACTCGTACATCTGTCGTCCCGACAAGCTCTCGCACGTGACGTCGTGGACCACACACGAAGGTGACCGCTTCGCGGCCACGGTGCGCCGGGGACGCACGGTGGGGACGCAGTTCCATCCGGAGAAGTCGTCGAGTGCCGGGGTGGCCTTCGTACACGCCTTCCTCCGCGAGATGCTCTCATGATCGCGATCCCCGCACTCGACCTGCGCGAGGGGGCGTGCGTGCAGTTGGTTGGCGGAGAGTACGCGCAGGAACGTGTGCGCCTCGACGACCCGCTAGCCGTGGCGCGCGAGTGGGCGCGGCACGGCTTCAGGCGGCTGCACGTCGTCGACCTCGACGCGGCGCTGTCCCGAGGGAGCAACCGCGAGGTCGTGCGCGACCTGCTGCGCGAGCAGTTGGCTGAGGTGCAGGTCGGTGGTGGACTGCGCACCGAGGATGCCGTGCGCGACATGCTGGACGACGGGGCGCGCTACGCGATCGTAGGGACACGCGCGCTCGAGGACATGGATTGGCTGGCCGAACTGGCGCACGACAACCCAGGGGAGATCATCGTTGCGGCCGACGTGCGTGAGCGTCGCATCACCACGCAGGGGTGGCAGCACACGCTGCCGCGCAACATTCTCGACGTGGTCGACGACCTCAACGCGCTCCCGCTGGCGGCACTCCTGGTCACCGCGGTGCACCGTGAGGGTCAGCTGCAAGGCACCGACCTTCCCCTGATGGAGGACGTGGTCGACGCCGCTGACTTTCCGGTGTTTGCTGCTGGCGGGGTGGGCAGCGTGGGGGACCTGCACGCCCTGCAGGACCGCGGGGTCGCTGGCGTGGTGATCGGCATGGCGCTCTACACCGGTGCGATCGATCCGCGCGCGATCGTCGACGAGTTCGCCGCATGAGTCGCGCGCGGCGATCGATCGCGCGCGGCGCCCCCCCTCGCTCGCCCGTCACCGCGTCACCTTCGACGCATCGAACCCACGGCACCGCATGAGGTCCGCATGAGCACGATCGAGCGCGAGACGCGCGAAACGACGATCCGCGTGACAGTATTGCGCGATGGCGGCGACGTCACGGTCGACACGAGCGTCCCCTTCCTCGACCACATGCTGCTCACCTGGGCGCGCTACGCCGGGGTGGGACTCACGCTGCACGCCCGTGGTGACCTCCGTCATCACCTCATCGAGGATGTCGGCATCGCCCTCGGCGCGGCGCTCAAGGGCGCGATCCCCGCGACCGCAGCGCGATACGGGCACCGGATGATTCCGATGGATGAGGCGCTGGTGGAATGCGCGATCGACGTCGGCGGACGCTACTACTACGAAGGGCCGATCCCCAGCACGCTGTATGATCACTTCATGCGCTCGTTCGCCGAGCATTCGGGGAGCACGTTGCACCTGATGGTACTGCGCGGCACCGACCGTCATCACATCGTCGAGGCGGCGTTCAAGGCGATGGGGCTGGCGATCCGCGACGCGATGGTCGACAGCGGGGCGGTCTTCTCGACCAAGGGGAGCGTGTCGGTCCGCCGCGACGAGGCGACCGAACGCGCCGATGAGGCACTCGCGACCGACGGCGCTGCAGCACCGGAAGCACCCGGACGCAGCGTGCCGCCGGAAGGGACGCGCTGACATGCTCACGCGACGATTGATCGTCTGCCTCGACGTGAAGGCGGGGCGCGTGGTGAAAGGCGTGAACTTCGAGTCGCTGCGCGACATCGGCGATCCGGTGGCGCTCGCCGAACGCTACGAACAGGAGGGGGCGGACGAGATCGTGTATCTCGACATCTCCGCGAGTGCCGAGGAGCGTGCGACGCTGCTCGACCTCGCCCGGCGCACCGCCGAGCGCCTGTTTATTCCGCTGACAATTGGCGGGGGGATCCGTTCGGCTGATGACGTGGCGCGCGCGCTGCGCGCGGGGGCGGACAAGGTGAGCCTGAACACCTCGGCCGTCGAGCGACCCGAGGTCCTCGCCGAGGCGTCGCATCGCTTCGGCGCGCAATGCGTCGTGGCGAGCATCGATGCGGCGCAGGTCGACGGGACGTATCGCGTCTTCGTGAAGGGAGGGAAGGTACCGACCGACCTCGAGGCCGTGGCGTGGGCGCGGGAGTGCGAGCGACAGGGCGCGGGAGAGATCCTGCTCACGAGCATCGATCGCGATGGTGTGCGCGGCGGATACGACCTACGATTGACGCGGGCGATCAGCGAGGCGGTGCGGGTGCCAGTGATTGCATCTGGCGGGGCGGGGAGCGCGGCGCATGTGGTCGAAGCCTTCCGCGACGGCGGCGCCGCTGCGGCGTTGGTGGCGGGCATCGTGCACGACCGGGTCACGACCGTGGCAATGCTCAAGGCGGCGATGGCGGCGGCCGGCATTCCGGTTCGCAATGGCGAATGGACGGTGGACGCGGCCGGTGCCTCGGGGGAGACGGCGGCATGACGACGCCCGCGTTGCTGCTCGAGGCGGTCACCGCGGCAGCGCGTGTGGCCGGTGACGTCGCCATGCGGTACTTCAGGACGGGCGTGGACGTCGAGACCAAGGGCGACGGAAGTCCGGTAACCGTCGCCGACCAGATGGCCGAACACGAGGCGCGCGCGTGGATTGCCGCGCGCTTTCCTGGTGACGCGGTGCTCGGCGAGGAATACGGCTTCTCGGGCGATGCGCGGCAGCGAAGATGGTTGATCGATCCGATTGACGGAACCAAGACCTTCGTGCGTGGGGTCCCGCTGTGGGGCTCGATGATCGCCGTGGCGCAGGACGACCTCGTGATAGCGGGGGCGATCTACTGTCCCGCGGTGGGCGATCTCGTGTCGGCTGCGCTCGGGTGCGGGAGCTGGTGGAACGGTTCGCGCTGCCAGGTCTCGGCGGTCACCTCGCTGGCCGACGCGACGATCCTCACCACCGACGCACACTTCCCGTACAACCCGGCGCGTGCGGATCGCTGGCAGTTGTTAGGTCGGCAGGTGGCGGTGTCGCGCACCTGGGGCGACTGCTACGGCTACGTGCAGGTGGCGACCGGGCGCGCCGAGCTGATGGTGGACGACCGCCTCAGCCCCTGGGATGCGGCGGCGCTGATCCCGATCATTCGTGAGGCGGGCGGGGTGTACACGGACTGGCGCGGCGGGGGCGACGTGGACGGCGGCGACGGCGTGGCCAGCAACGCGCTCCTCTCCAAGCCACTGCGCGACGCGTTAGGCGTCCCGGAGCGTTAAGCCGATGCTCGATATCGACAGGCTCGATTTTTCCAAGGGCGACGGCTTCGTGACCGTCGTCTGCCAGGATGCCGCAACGCATGCCGTGCTGATGGTGGCGCGCGCCGACCGTGAGGCGCTCCGCCTAACGCTGGTCACGGGTGAGATGCACTACCACTCGCGCTCGCGCGGGCTGTGGCACAAGGGGGCGACCAGCGGCAACGTGCAGCGCGTCGTGTCGTTGCACGCCGACTGCGATGGGGACGCCGTACTTGCGCTCGTCGCGCCCGCGGGGCCCGCATGTCATACGGGGGCGGTGAGCTGTTTCGCGCAACCGGAGGGGGGGGGCGCGGGGGCGGGGGGGGGGAC
>JBDTUA010000185.1:0-10153 GCA_040007995.1 Gemmatimonadota bacterium
GCACTCCCGTCCCCCGTCCCCCGTCCCCCGTCCCCCTTTGCTTCTCTCCCGCGCCGCCGACACCTACGACGTCCCCGACCGCCTCCCCATCCTCCCCCTCAAGGACGTGGTGGTCTTTCCGTACGTCGTGATGCCCTTCCTCGTGGGACGGGCGGGATCGCTGGGGGCGGTGGAGCAGGCGTGGCGGGGGGACCGGTACCTGGTCGTGGTTGCGCAGAAGTCGGCCGACGTGAGCGACCCGGCCGCGGTCGACCTGTTCCGCACCGGGGTGGTGGCGCGGCTGGTGCAGGCGTCGCGGCTGCCTAACGGGACGGTCAAGGTGGTGGTGGAGGGGCTGGCGCGGGTGCGCCTGACGCGGATCACCACGCACCAGGGGGTCCTGCGCGCCTCGCTCTCGGCGACGCCGTGGGGCAACCTCCCCCTCGCCCCCGACGCGCGGATGCACGCGCGGCAGGTCATGGAGCGCTTCGAGGAGTACGTGGCGCTGCAGCGGCGGATCCCGCAGGAGGTATTGCAGCTGGCGAGCGCCCCCGGCGACGATGAGCGCTCGGCCTGCGTCCTGGCGGCGCACCTCTCGGTCCGGCATGAGATCCGCCAGCGCCTGCTCGAGTCGGCGTCGCTCGAGGAGCTGTACGACGCGTTGCTCGAGGTCATCTCCAGCGAGCTCGAGATCCTGCGCCTCGAACGAAAGATCGACGACGAGGTGCGCGGATCGATCTTCCGCAACCAACGCGAGTTCTACCTGCAGGAGCAGCTGCGGGCGATCCACCGCGAGCTCGGCGAGGACGACGCCGACGACGTGGAGGAGCTCGAGGCGCAGATCGAGGCGAAGGGACTCCCCGAGGACGTGAAGACGCGGGCGCTGCGCGAAGTGCGAAAGCTCAAGCGCATGGCGGCGATCTCGCCCGAGGCAACTGTCGGCCGCAACTACCTCGACTGGCTGCTGGCGCTCCCGTGGACCGAGCGGAGCGACGACCTGCTCGACGTGCGGCACGCCCGCCAGGTGCTCGACGAGGACCACTTCGGACTGGCTGACGTGAAGGATCGGGTGCTCGACTATCTCGCCGTGCTCGGCCTGGTCGGAAAGCTGGAGGGGCCGATCCTCTGCCTGGTCGGACCGCCGGGGGTGGGAAAGACGTCGATGGGGCGCTCCATCGCGCGGGCGATGGGGAGGCGCTTCGTGCGCATGTCGTTAGGCGGGGTGCGCGACGAGGCGGAGATCCGCGGTCACCGGCGCACCTACATCGGGTCGCAGCCCGGGCGGATCCTGCAGGCCATGCGGCGTGCCGAGACGATCAACCCGGTTCTCCTGCTCGACGAAATCGACAAGCTCGGACAGGACTACCGTGGCGACCCGTCGGCCGCGCTGCTCGAGGTCCTCGACCCGGAGCAGAACCGGGCCTTCAACGACCACTACCTCGAGGTCGACTACGACCTGTCACAGGTTCTCTTCATCACCACTGCCAACTCGCTGGCCACTATCCCGGAACCGCTGCGCGACCGGATGGAAATCCTCCGTCTCCCTGGCTACCTCGACCACGAGAAGCATGCGATTGCCCGGCAGTTCCTCTTCCCTCGCCAGTTGCAACGCAACGGGGTGGACCCGGCGGGCATCCTGATCCCTCCAGAGGTCACCGCCGGGATCGTCCGCTCCTACACGCGCGAAGCCGGCGTGCGCGAGCTGGAGCGGCGGATCGGACGCGTGGCGCGCAAGCTCGCGCGCCGGCGCGTCGAGGCGGAAAGCAGAGCGGCGATCCCGGCGACCGCCGACGCGGTGGAGGCGACGGCCAGCTCGACGCCGGTCCTCACGCTGACCGAGGCGGACGTGCGCGAATTCCTCGGCGTCGCGCCCTACGACCCCGAGGATCTCTCGCGCGAGGACAAGGTGGGGGTGGCGACCGGCCTGGCCTACACGAGCGTAGGAGGCGAGGTGCTGGAGATCGAGGTCTCGATCCTCCCGGGACGAGGGCGCGTGCAGCTGACGGGTGCGCTGGGCGATGTCATGAAGGAGTCGGCGGGCGCGGCGATCAGCTACGCCCGTGCCCGCGCGGGCACGCTCGGGATCGATCGTGACTTCCACAAGACGCGCGACATCCACGTGCACATCCCCGCCGGCGCGACACCCAAGGACGGCCCCTCGGCAGGCATCGCCATTGCCACGGCCCTGGTCAGCGCGCTGAGCGGCATCCCCATCCGCGGCACGGTGGCGATGACCGGCGAGATCACGCTGCGCGGACGCGTCCTCCCGATCGGCGGCCTCAAGGAAAAGTCGGTGGCGGCACTGCGGGCGCAACGCACGGATGTCGTCATCCCGCACCTGAATGCCCGGGAACTCGAGGAGCTGCCGGACGACGTGCGCGCGGGGCTGACCTTTCATCCGGTGGAAACGATGGACGAGGTCCTGGCCGTCGCGCTCGTGCGAGTCCCGCGGGGCGCGAGCGCCGAACGCGGCGTCGATGACAAACCGGCGAGTGTCGCCGAGGTGACGCAGTGATTGGCGACAACGACGACACCAGCGTCGTGCCGCAGACGACGGCCTCGCCTGAGGCGGTCTCACCGGAGACAGTCTCGCCTGAGACCGACTCGCCTGAGGCGCCCGCGTCCGAGGCGTCACCTCGCGACGGCACGCCCGGCGTCGAGGACGGCGCCGCACCGGCGCGCGAAAAGCTCGTGATTCGCGACCTGGCCTTCCTCGGAGGAATGGCGGTCAAGGGAGGATGGCGACCCGACGCGGTGCTCCCCGAGGTCGCATTCATCGGGCGCTCCAATGTCGGCAAGTCGTCCCTGTTGAACCTGCTCGTCAGGCGCAAGGCATTCGCGCGAGTGAGTCGCACCCCCGGGCGCACGCAGGAAGTGAACTTCTTCCAGGTCAACAACGACTTCGTGCTCGTCGACCTCCCGGGCTACGGCTACGCGAAGGTGTCGAAGACCAAGCGCCACTCGTGGCAGCCGCTGATCGAGGCCTACCTGCGCATGACGAGCCAGCTGCGCGGGATCGTCCTCCTCCTCGACATCCGGCGCGACCCGAACGGCGAGGACCTCGCGATGCTCGACTATCTCGCCGAGCTCGAGATCCCGACGCTCGTCGTGATCACGAAGGTGGACAAACTCGGTACGGCAGAACGGGCGCGCCGTCTGGCGGCGGTCGTCGCGAGCATCGAGGTGGACGAAGGACAGGTCATCGCCTCAAGCGCGCATACCGGCGACGGACGTGACGAACTGGCGGCCGCGATGATGGACCTCGTGACGCAGCCTGCCTGGCGCAAGGCGGAGGACGCGTGAGGGGGGCGGCGGTCGCGCGTCGCGCATTCGCGCGCGGCGGTGCCGTGGCCTGCGCGCTCCTCTCCGTCGGCTGCAAACCTGCCGCAACGCCTGCCCCGGCGCCCTCGCCCGACTCGCAGGTGACCCCGGTCGGCGTCCCCCGGAACGACACGCCGATCGCACCGGGATCCACAGGTCAGGACAGCGCAGCGCTCCTCGTACCAGCGGGCTACGGCTCGCTGCGTCAGGACGACATCGCGCTGCGTGTGTCGCAGTTCGGCCTCCAGGTGCGGGCGATCCCGCTCGACGAAACGGTGATACGCGTCCTCTCGCCCGACTCGTACCGCGCCATGCACGAGATCGTGGCCAGCCAACTGGAGCGGCTCACCGCCCTGCAGCGGCGCACCGCGCTGCCGCGCCTAAGCCTCTGGTATGTCTCCTTCTTCGCCATCGAGCAGGGGGAGACGCGCTTCAGTCCGATGGAGTTCAACATCTCCAACGTGGGCCGCGACTTCCAGCCGATCGACGTGATTCCCCTTTCGCCGGGCTTCGGATCGCAGCGCTTGCGGCAGCGGGAGGTTCAGTCCGGCCTGTACGTCTTCGACGGACAGGTTGACGTGAACCAGCCGCTGGCCATTGTATACGAGACAGCCCGAAACGACGAGTGGTCGATCCTGCTGCATCGGATCGAGCGGGAACGGGCACTCGCCCGCTCCCGCGCCGCCGCCCGCCCCTGACGGATCCCTCTCTCCCTTTGGGTCGGTTCGTCACCACCTTCGACCGCCCGCGCCATGCCCTGGCTTCCCCTTCGACAGCTTCCGCCACGTCCGAGCGCGCCGCTCGCCGACGCCTGGCTCGCCCGCCTCGATGCCGCACTCGCGGATCCGGCCTGCGACCGCGCGCTCGTCTGCCGCGACACGCTCGCCGAGCTGGCCTGGCCGCAGTACGCGGCACATCTGGATGAGGCGATCGCTGACGCGTCCATCCCGCTTGGAACACGACTCGCGCTCTCGCAGCTCGATCCGCGAAACATCACGCTCGAGCCCGAGTTCTATGCCGACTGTGATGATGCGCGATTCCAGCCGATCAAGCCGCTGCTCTGGCTCTGGTACTCGTTCGACCGGCTTCCGCTTGCCGGGCAGAATGTCGAACTCGGCGTGAGTCTCCGGCGTCTGCTGGCGCCGCGGATCTTCAAGCGCTGCGGACGCAACTTCAAGTGCTTTCACGGGGTCGAGTTCTCCTTCGGATACCGCATGGAGGTCGGCGACGACGTGATCGTGCATCGCAACGTCCTGCTCGACGACCGCGGCGGGATCGTGCTCGGAGATCGTGTCTCGATCAGCGACTACGCGAACATCTACTCGCACACGCACAGCATCGTGGAACAGTCCGACGTCACCAATGTGCTGACGACGCTGGAGCAGGATGTGCGCGTGACCTACCACGCGACCGTGCTGGCTGGGGTCCGGGTGCGCGAGCAGGGAATGGTGGGGGCGGTGGCGGTCGCCACGAAGGACGTGCGGCCGTATCACGTCAACGTCGGCATTCCGGCGAAGAGCGTGCGCGTCAAGCCGAACGCACCGCGCACCTCCGACGTCCATACGTCGGCCGGCGACGCGCGAAGCGGCGCCGAGGGATAGCCTCGAGCGACGCTAGCGCACCCGCAGGACGTCCTCGACCGGTCCGGCGTCTCCGGTTGCCAGCAGCGCCTGGATGTCGCGCAGCGCCGCGCGCGAGCGCGGCCAGACGAGTCGGCGAAACGCTTCGTCCACGTCGACCCATTCGGCGCAGTCGTGCTCCGGACCCAGCGTCGGAACGACGCGGCTGTCAGCGAACGCCGCGAAAACGACGGCAACCTGTACGACGCCGAATCGATGCAGGTAGAACGGGTGGCAGGTGACGTTGTAGAGTCGAGAAATCTCGAGCGAGGTCTCCTCACGAATCTCCCGCTCCGCCGCCTCCTCGGGGCGTTCTGGCTCCTCGATGCGCCCGTGGACGACCTCCCACGCGCCGGTACATCGCGTGCCCTCAGCGCGACGCAGAATCAGGATCCTCCACCCGCCAGGGAGTGGATCGATCAGAAAGACGTCGACCACTCCAACCTTCAGATCAACCATGCGATGCTCCTGAACGCCAGCGGGAGCACGCGCCGTGCTCCCGGCGATTTCAGCCGGTAGAACTCAGACGGTGCGGAGAAGCGCGCGAAGGCGCGCGGTCAGTGCCCTGGGTCTGAACGGCTTGGTGAGGAAATCGTTCGCGCCGAGATCAAAGACGCGCACCTCGTTGTCCTCGTCGGACTTGGCGGTCAGCACGATCACGGGGACGGTCGCCGTCGCGGGTCGCGCCCGGAGCCTGGCCAGCACCGCGTAGCCGTCGAGCCGCGGGAGGTTGAGGTCCAAGACGATCGCATCGGGGGCCTCGCGGTCGATCTCGTCGAGTGCGATGATGCCGTCCGCCGCCTCGATGACGGTGAAGCCGTCACGTTCCAGAAGGTCGCGCAAGACGAGCCGGAGCGGAGCCTCGTCCTCTACCAGGAGGATCGTATGCCGCCCTCGGCGCTGGACGTCGGGGATCAGGTCGTCGATCAGCTCAAAGGCATTGCCAGCCATCACCGGAGCGCGGCTCGACCCGGCCAGCGTCGGCGTGGGCTCCGGCGGAGCTTCGGCGGGGGGCGCTGCAGCGCCAGCGATGGGCTTCGCCTGCGGCGCCGGCGCCATCTCGTTCGACAGGTGCCGTGGCTCGGTGCGAGGATCGCGGCGGGGCGCCGGTTGCTCCATCGGCGCCTCGACGACGCGTAGCAATTCCTCGAGGTCGATGCTACCTGCGATGACATGGTCGATCCCCGATTCCCACAGCGAGCGAAGCCCCGCGAGCTTGGCGGCGTCGACGATCTTGTCGGTCGAGTCGCCGGCGGCGATGCGACGCTCGACGTCGGCGTCGGCGAGCAGGACCTCCATGAGCGCCAGTCGCCCGCGGTATCCGGTATTCCCGCACTCATTGCAGCCGACGGCTTGATTGAGCGTCGTCCCCTCGGGGATCCAGCGACGAAGCCGCTCGGCGATCGGGTCGGTCGCGGTCTTGCAGCAGTGGGGGCAGAGTCGCCGCACGAGGCGCTGGGCGATGACCCCCTTGAGCGCCGCGGCGATCTTGTAGCTCTCGACGCCGATGTCGAGCAGTCGTGCGATCGAGCTCGCCGCGTCGATCGTATGCAGCGTCGAGAGCACCAAGTGCCCCGTGAGCGATGCCTGAATCGCGACAGCGGCGGTCTCCTTGTCGCGGATCTCACCGATGAGGACGACATCGGGGTCCTGTCGCAGAATCGAGCGCAGGGCGCCGGGAAAGGTCAGCCCGGCCTTCTCGTTCACCTGCACCTGCACAATCCCAGGGATCTTGTACTCGACCGGATCCTCGACGGTCACGATGTTGACGCCGCGCGTGAGGATGGTGCGCAGGGCAGCGTACAACGTCGTCGTCTTCCCCGAGCCCGTGGGTCCCGTCACGAGGACGATCCCCTCGCGCAGGTTGACCAGGTGCTGAATGCGCTCGAAGTCCCCCTCGCTCAGCCCGAGGTTGTCGAGGGCGAGAATGTTGTTGCTCGAATCGAGGATGCGGATGACGACCTTCTCGCCGGCCGAGGCGGGGAGGGTCGAGACGCGCAGGTCGACGCGCTTGCCATCGACGGCGACGCGCGCACGACCGTCCTGCGGGCGCAGGCGGTCGGCGATGTCGAGTCCCGAGATGATCTTGATGCGCGACACGAGCGGAATGCCGACCACTCGCGGGAGCGTCATGGCATGCCGCAATACGCCATCGATCCGGTAGTGCACCTGCACGCCCTTCTCCTGCGCCTCCATGTGGATGTCGCTGGCGCGCTGCTGGATCCCCTCGGCGATGATGTGATCGACGAGCTTGATGATCGGGCGCTCGTGCGCCTTGTCGGCCGAGAGGTCAAGATCGCCGAGGTCCGGCTGGTCGGCGATCGACTCGACGTCGTGTTGCGTCATCCCGTCGAGGAACTTCTCGACCGCGCTCTCGGGGCGATACAGTTCATCGATGCGCTCGAGCAGGCGCGACGGCGCCGCCAGGTGCATGCGGATCGTGCGCCCGGTGGCGAAGCCGAGTGTGCGCTCGCAATCGAGGTCGTGGGGATCGGCGGTCGCGATGTCGAGCGCCGAATCCGTCACCTGCAACGGCACGATGCGGTACTTCCGCGCCAGCGACTCGGGGACCGCCTCGCACGCCTTCTCGGTGGCCAGGGAAAGGTCGGCGAGCTTCATGCGGAATCGCGCCGACAGCGCCGCGAGGATCTGGTCGTCGGTCACGAACTTCCGCTTGATCGCGGTATCCCAGAGGCTCTCGCCGCTGAGCTTGCGGAGCTCGGCTAACGCACCCGCGTCGACGAGTCCTTCCAGCGTCGGAAGAAGCCAGTCGTCCCGGGTGTAGCGCATCGTCATCGGGTTTGGGACTCCGACTGAGGTCACGAGATGGAGAGTGCTTTGTGAGAAACTAGTGCAAGAGGAGAGGCCTCACCACGCGTGCGTACTTCACGAGCGACGGGCGCGTAAAGAGTATCGGCAGAAACGCGCACCGTCGGTAACCGGGACTGGTTAGAGGATTGACCAGAAGTCGCGGCTGACATCGAGCCCGAAAGTCCAGCGTCCGTTGCGAAGTCCCCGGGCGACATCCACGCGCAGCAGGTCGAAGAACGAAAGTGCGCCGAGGCCGATGGAGGGATACCACCCCGGAGCATAGGCCTCCCCCGACGGGGCAGCGTTCCCCGCGCCCCGCAGCGTTCCGCTGACGCCGCGCGCCGAGTAGACCGCATGCAGGTACGGGGCAAGGCGCGCCTCCCCTGGAATGCGCCCCCACCGCCCGAGGGGAATGCCGACGAACGGGACCGGAAAGCGCCACTCGACGTGCGGTGCGAGAAGTGCACGACTCCGGAAGGCGTGGAAGTCGTATCCGGGTGCACTGAGCGGCCCGCCGGCGAACAGCAGAAGCTGCGGAGCAATACTCCCGTGGGCGTCGACCGCCCCCCCATCCACCCGCACGTGCAACTGCGCCCGCCCCACGTCGCGCACCAGCTCCGCCGAGGCGAAGGCTCGCGCGTACGCGCCCGTCGGCGAGCGTTCGGGTGATGCCCCGCCGTCGTCGGCGACGGCGCCTCCCCACGTCCCCATGCGCCCGACGCGAAGTTCGCCGCGTGCTCGTAGCGCACTTCCCCACCAAGTAGCGCCAAGCGGACGTTCCACGCCGAGGGAGAGGCTTGGACCTTTTCCCCGAAAGGCGGCGAGGGTCGGGGCAAAGATACCGTTCGATGGCGTCGCGCGCACCGCGACCCCGTCCTGCCACTCATACGCCCCGTCGAGGCGCCATCGCAGTCCTCCATGCGCCGCAAGCTGCAGGGTGGCGGCCGCCCCGCGCGTATCGAACGGTTGCGTGTAGTCGCTTCCGAACTCCTGGGCGGCGATGCTGTTGCGGAGGCGCGAGGTCTCACGCACGTCGCCCGCGTCGCGGTACTCGCGGAACGCGCGCAGTCGCAACGCCACGCCATCGGCGCGCTCCCATCCGAGCGAGACGCTCCCCTTCGGTTCGTGATCGGCGATTCCATAGTGGGCCCTGAGGTCGGCATCGAAGCCGGCGCCGATGCGTCGCCGTACCCCTGCCCCGACTGCGAGCCCCTCGGCCCGGTTCACCTGCAACAGGTCGGACAGGGACCGTGCCGACGGGCGCGTCGACTGCACGCGCTGCAACGCCTGCGCGCGCACGAGGCGACGGGCCTCCTCTTGCACCTGCCGGACATCGTCGTCGGTCGCGACGTCGAAGTCATCGGGGATACCGGCCATGATCGACGTATCGGCCCAGCGGAACGCGGCGCGGCGCGACGCCGGCGCGTACACGATTTCGGGGCCTGGTGAGAGCGCCACGGTCGACCCCTGGTTCACCCGGTAGTCGCGGATCTCCCAGCGCCCCCGAATGATTCCCCTCGCCGGAAAATCCATCCAGCTCCCGGTCCGGCGAATCTCGATCTCCTGGCGACGCGGCAGCCAGAAGCGCCCCTCGATCAGCGAGTTTTCGATGACGATGGAGACGTCCTCGAGCAGCTTGTCCTTGAGCGCGCTCCGCGTGAAGGAGAACGCCATGCGCACGACCTGCCCGTCATCTTTCGCGATGTAGATCGCTCCCACCGCCGCCGCCGCGCGATCATCCGTCGGCCGCACCTTCACCTCGTAGACGTCGATCGTGCGCCCGGGAATCTCGAGGCGGAGCGAGTCCGACAGCTGATAGTCGTACGTCGCAAGTCCGCGCGGCGACAACGGGTGCGCGACATCCTGCACCTCGTCACCGTCGCCGAGCCGGATGATGTCGGGAAAGTTGTTCTGGACGATCCCGAGGTGATCGCGATGGTAGTTGATGTCGGTCGGCAGAAGGAGCGTGTCGCGCCGGCCGACGATCCACTGCTTGCTGAAGTTGGGGGCGCGCCAGTACAGCTCGAGCATCAACTCGTCCGCCTTGATGACCTTTGGCGGGAGGATGTAGCCGTCCCCGATCTGCCCGAGGAAGGTGACGTAGCCGTGCGCCTGCGCCGTGTAGTCCGCGAGCCCCGAGTCGGCCAACTGGCGCGTGCGACGTTCGGTCGCGCGCTGCACGAGTTGCCGCGTCGTGGAGTCGTTCCACGCGCGCTGGGCGCTGCCAACCCTCGGCTGGGTGGCGAGCGCGAATACCAGAACGGTGGTCAGCGCCAGTCGCATGACACGGATTTCGGGGCGACGCAGGACATGATGGGCGAATATCGGCAGGCGTGGGGAAGTGCAGCAAGCGGCGCGCGGACGCGACGCCCATTGCGCAGCGGCCCATTGCGCAGCGGCCCATTGCGCAGCGGCCCATTGCG
>JBDTUA010000186.1:0-10092 GCA_040007995.1 Gemmatimonadota bacterium
GATACGAGACGTCCTTGTATCCGGCCTCGCGCATGCGGCGCGCCAGCTCGTCCTGCACCGGAAAGTTGGCCACGGACTGCGGGAGGTACTTGTACGCACTCTTGTGCCCGCTCACGATGCCACCGATCCACGGCAGGATGTTGTGGAAGTAAGCGTGATATCCGGTGCGGACGACGGCGTGCTTCGGCGTCGAGAACTCCAGGATCACAAAGCGTCCGCCCGGCTTCAGCACCCGACGCACCTCGCGCAATCCCGCCGACAGGTCAGCGAGGTTGCGGATGCCGAAGGCCACGATGGCGCCATCGATGGCTTCGTCGCGATAGGGAAGATCGAGCGCGTCGCCGTTGACCGGAGCGAGTCGATCGCGGGTCGCCTTCCCCGCGCCCGCCTGCAGCATCGGGAGCGCGAAGTCCGTTCCGACCACGAAACCCCGGAACTCCGTTTCGCGGAGCAGTTGCGCTCCCACATCGAGCGTTCCCGCGCACAGGTCGAGATAGATCCCGTCGGGTACGCGCGCCCACGCCAACTCGCGAATGGCCTTGGCGCGCCATCGCTTGTCGATGTTGAAGCTCAGGAGGTGGTTCAGGAGATCGTATCGCGGTGCGATCTCAGAGAAGATGCGGCGGACATATGCCCGCTTGACGGCGCCGCCTTCGGCAGCAGCACTCGCCTCTGCCGCATCGAGGTCGGTCGAGGTCATAAGGTGCGAAAGTTGAGCGCCAGACACACCTCGGGCAAGCGCATGTCCTAGACCGGGTTGGCGGCACTCGATAGCTTCACCACTTCGCGAGCCGAGGGGCCGTTCCCACAGGCTCGCCGCACCCTGCAGATGGCCCCTCTCCTCGATCTACGCAACCTTCCCGACGCGGATCTCGTCTCGCTTGCCCAGGAGGGGCGGGAAACAGCGTACAGGGAGCTGGTCCAGCGATATGAGCGTCCGGTCTTTTCGCTCATCTTCCGCATGGTGCGCGATCGTGAGGTCGCCGAAGATCTCGCCCAGGAGACCT
The DNA here is from genome assembly GCA_040007995.1 of Gemmatimonadota bacterium. Lineage (GTDB taxonomy): Bacteria > Gemmatimonadota > Gemmatimonadetes > Gemmatimonadales > Gemmatimonadaceae > SCN-70-22. The sequence continues at coordinate 1,008 of JBDTUA010000186.1, forward strand.
TCATCAAGGTCCTGAATCACATCGACAAGTACCGCCCCGAGTTCAAGCTTTCGAGCTGGCTGTTCAAGATCGCCAACAATGTGGCGATCGATTTCCTCCGGAAGCGTCAGCTCGACACCATCTCCATTGACGGCTCGCCTCACGCGCGCAGCGCGGCCGAGGTCGACGCAACGTCGTTCGACGTCGTGGCTCGGCAGGAGTCGGCGCTCGACGAGATGGAAGCGAAGGAGCTTGGCACAGCGATTGAACGGGCGATCCAGCAGCTGCGTCCGGAGTACCGTGCCTGCATCATGCTTCGTCATGTCGAAGGGCGTTCGTACGAGGAAATCGCCGCAACGCTCGACCTCCCCCTCGGCACCGTCAAGACATACATCCATCGCGCCCGCCACCAGCTGCGGGATGCGCTGGAAGGATTACGGGATGACTGAAACCACCGCTTTCTTCCCGGCGTAAGCTCCATCGGAGGCACTCACGTGGATCATCGACACCTACTTTCGGAAGAAATCGATCTTCTCCTCGACGGCGAGGAGGGGTTCGGCGTGAACCCGCTCAAGGCGCACCTGGCGCAGTGTGCGGGGTGTCGTGCCGAGTATGAGACCCAGCGAGAGGTGACCACCGCGCTCGAGTCGCTCCCGCACTTCGTCCCTTCGCCTTGGCTGGCGGAGCGGGTGATGTCACAGGTGCAGATCTTTGAGCCGTGGCACGTCGCGCTGCGTGACCGGATCGTGAGCGCCCTCCCGCGCACACGCGCGGGTCGTACGCTCGTCTTCGGGACCGGCGGTGTGATGGCGGTCACGATGTCGGTCCTCACCGTCTGGCTCGCGCATCGCGCGGACGCGGTCCTTTTCCTTGCTTCGCTGCTCGGCCAGCGCATGCGCGACCTCGTGACGGGCGGCGTCCATGACGTCGTGGTGTCTACGGTCGGCCAGGGCGCTGCGGCGACAGTCGCGTCGAACGGTCTGCTCGGCGTCGGCATGGCGCTGAGTGCGCTCGCGCTCGCGGTGCTCGGCACCGCGTTCGGTCTCAACTCGCTGGCGACCGCCGCGCGCAGCCGGAGAGGGTAACGTGCGCGTGTTAGCACTGCGTCGTTCCGCGCTCCTGCAGTTCGCGCTGGCGGCGCTATCGCCCGTGATCCTCGTCGCGCAAAAGGGAGAGGACACCACCCGCGTCCGCATCGGATCCGCGTCGGTCACTGTCGTCACCGATAGCGGCGGAGCGCTGTCCAGCGCGTCCAGCAGCGCGAGCTCTTCGGTGACACAGGTGAGTGATTCCGCGAGCCAGAATGCGCGTCCGCGATCCGACAGCCTCACCCTTGGTGGACGCGTCATTCAGGCGGGGACAACGGTCACAGGACCGGTCGTGGTCGCAGGGGGCGACCTCGATGTGCGCGGAACGATCAATGGGTCTGCGGTCGCAATCGCGGGTAACGTGGTGGTTCACGAGGGTGGCAAGATTACCGGTGATGCCATTGCGGCATTTGGCGAGGTGTCGCTCGACGGAGGGACGATTTCCGGTGCCATGCGGTCCATGACCGGCATGTGGGGACAGAGCCTGCGAAGCACCCTTCGAGGGGATGGCATCGCACCGTCCGAGCGCTCTCCGCTGCAGTTCGCTCTCGGCTGGTTCGGCGTCATGCTGCTGATCGGACTCGGGGTCCTTGTCTTCGCCAGCAGCTACCTGGACGGAGTCGTGGACGTGCTGCAGGAGTCGTTCTGGCGCTCTTTCTTCGTGGGCATCGCCGGAGAGATCGGGATTCTTCCCGCCGTGCTTCTCCTTGTCGTCGGGCTCGCCATTACGATCATCGGGGCGCTGCTTATCCCGTTCGCCGTCGTCGCGTTCGTGCTGGCGGTGGCGGGGCTGGCGACCTTGGGATTCATCGCCGTGGCGCAACTCACCGGGGGTAGCATCGGAGCCCGCGCTGCCGCCCGTCTCACGCCGAGGGGAGGCGCGCTGCGCGCCGTCCTGGTGGGCGTGACGCTGTACATGGGGCTGTGGATCGTGGCCAGCGCGCTGGGATTCATCCCGGCAGCCGGCACGATCTTGCGAGTCATTGCGATGCTGGTGACCTACGTGGCGGTCACGGCGGGATTCGGCGCCGCCCTGCTCTCGCGTGGCGGAACTCGCCGCGACGGCGCCGTGCTGCAGGCCCCGGCTCCCGCGATGGATGCCGCAAGCTGGCAAACCCCCACCCCCGTTACCGGAGTCGTCGCTGCCCGACGTCCGGTGGTCACGCCAAAGGCAGACTCAGGGAACGCGGGGAGCGCAGGGCGCGGCCGTTAGCGCTCGCCTGGCGCTCGTCTGGCGGACTCCAGCTACGTTTCGCTCCGAGTGCTACGCTCGATCGTGCCCGGTGTGCAGATTACGGTGATCTGTCGCCCGGAGCCAAAATGCGCCCAGTCGTTGTCCTCGCCGGATTGATCGTCTTCACCACCATCCTTTGCCCCCCTGCGCTCGTAGCGCAGCAACGCGGCGGGGGAACAGCCAATCGCGGCGCGGCGATCAAGGACGGCGAGGAATGCCCCCCGGGGATGACGGAGGTGCGCCCGCGAAACTGTCAGGCGCCCACCCTGCCCCTCCCGAGCATACTGGACTACCGACCACATTCGACGCTGGTCGCCCCGGAACATCTGGTCCCGACCGCCAAGTTTCCCGCGATCGACTTCCATGGCCATCCGACGTCGCAACTCAATTCCGCCGAGGGGCTGAACGCACTCGGCGCCGACCTCGACCGGTTGAACGTCCGGATCATCGTCGCGGCGAACAACGAGTCCGGTGATCGACTGAAGCAGCAGGTGGAGCTGGTGCGAAACTCGCCGACCATGAAGGATCGGGTGCGCATCCTCGCCGGGATCAACTTTCGCGATGTGGGTCCGGGATGGGGACAGAAAGCGGTCGCTCAGCTCGAAGCCGACGTTGCGGCTGGCGCGGTAGGGATCGGGGAGATCGGGAAGTCGCTCGGCCTGTCGATCAAGAAGGGCGACGGATCACGACTGCGCATCGACGATCCCGATCTGAACCCGGTGTGGGAAGCGGCAGCCCGCCTGAAGTTGCCGGTCTTCATTCACACGGCCGATCCCCAGGAGTTCTGGAAGCCGATCGACATGACAAACGAGCGCTGGCTGGAACTCGCGCTCTTCCCCGGACGCCGGTATCCCGCGGACCAGTATCCCGGCTTCGAGGAGCTGATGACGGAGCGTGACAACATGCTGCGGCGTAACCCGAAGACGACCTTCGTGATTGCGCACCTCGGTTGGCACGCTAATGACCTCGGGCGTCTGGCCCGAATGATGGATGAGATGCCGAACCTCAATGCCGAAGTCGGTGCGGTGCTGTACGACATCGGCCGTCAGCCGCGCACTGCGCACGACTTCTTCGTGAAGTATCAGGACCGGATCCTTTTCGGAAAGGACTCCTTCCAGCCCGAGGAGTATCCGTACTACTGGCGCGTATTCGAGACCCGGGACGACTACTTCGACTACTACCGCGACTACCACGCGACCTGGAAGCTCTACGGCATCGACCTCCCCGATCCAGTACTGAAGAAGGTGTACTTCGCCAACGCGCTCCGGATCACCGCCGGATTGCCGCAAGGAGGGTGGCCGCGCTGAACGCGGCTGAGAGCTGCGACCCGGGTCGCTCCGGCGGTGTTGAAAGTGCGGCGCTACGCGGGCCGATGCCTGGCGCCGCCCTCCTCGTCTGCGGTCCCGCGCTCAAGCTTTCTAGAGGTAGTAGCGTCCAGGCACGCGAGCACTGCCGCTCGCGGGGCGCTCGCCGTCGAGTGCACGGCGCACGACGCGGGCGAGTGTGTCATAGCTGAACGGCTTTGCGATCATCGGACCGAGCGCTGAGAGCTCGGCGAGCGCGCCGGCGTCGAGGCCTGCGTAGGCCGAGATGAAGACGGCCGGGAGATCCGGCATCTGCCGACGCAGCGTCCGCACCAGTTCGAGACCGTTCACGTTAGGCATCGTGACGTCGGTGACTACGATATCGATGCTCCCGGTTCCCTCCTTGAGACGACGCAGCGCCTCCTCGCCATCGGTCGCCTCGATCACGCGATATCCACGCAGCGCCAGCATCCGACTCGCGACCTGACGCACCGACTCCTCGTCCTCCACGAGGAGGACCGTCTCGCCGCCGTCGTGCGCCCCATGGTCGACCATCGTCGCGTCGGATCCCACACCGGTCCACACCGGCCACCAGACCGTGAACCGTGTCCCGGTCCCGGGAATACTGCTCACGTCGATCGCCCCGCGATGGCGCGCGACGATGCCGTGACAAACAGCGAGTCCGAGTCCCGTTCCACGGTTGATTGCCTTGGTCGTGAAAAACGGTTCGAAGAGACGTGCGCGAATCTCGGCATCCATCCCGACGCCGGTGTCGATCACGTCGAGCGTCACATAGCGACCGGGGGAAAGCGGCAGGTTGCCACAGGTGCGAACCTGCGTGACCTCCTCCATGGCAAGCGTGAGAGTGACGGTTCCCCCGTCCGGCATCGCGTCGCGGGCGTTGACGACGAGGTTGAAGACGAGCTGCTCCACCTGCGACGCATCGGCCGCAATCGGTGACACATCATCGGGAATGTGGAGCTGCACACGCGTCCGATCGCCGGCAACCTGCTGCAGCGAGCGTTGGAGGTTGCCGAGCAGTTCGTCAAGTGCGATCCGGACGGGCTGCGTGTTCTGCTGCCTGGCGAACGCGAGCAGCTGACGCGTGATCTCCGCCACGCGCCGTCCCGCACGCATGACCTCCTGCAGGTCCGCCTGCAGTTCCGGTGAACCGTCGGCCGTCAGCTGCGCCAGTTCGGTGAAGCCCAGCACGCTGGACATCGAGTTGTTGATCTCGTGCGCTACGCCGCCGGCGAGACGCCCGATCCCCTCGAGCTTCTGCGCCGACACGAGCCGCTGTTCGAGTCGCTTGCGCTCGTCGAGCTCACGCGCGAGCTCGGCGGTGCGCTCATGCACCCGCAGCTCGAGCGACGAGCGTGACGCCTCCAGCTCACGCGTGCGTTCGTCCACCAGCAGGGCGAGTGCCTGTTCGCGTTTCTCGGCCACGCGCAGTCGGAGCCGCACCAGCAGCACGACGGCGCCCACCAGCAGCAGGACGAAGCCGGCCAGGAATGCCGGCTTCTGGTACCATGGACGCGGGACCACGAAGGGGAGCGATGCCACGTCCGGGTTCCAGTCCCCATCCTCTCCCGCGACGCGCACCTCGAATCGATAGCGACCGCCGTGCAGCGGACCAAACGACACGGCGCGTCTCCCCCCGGCGTCGTGCCAGACGCTGTCGACGCCGATCATGCGATACTCCGCCCGTACACGCGAAGGGACCAGGGCGTTGGTTGCCGAGAAGGTCAGCTCGACTCGCGCGGACTTCGTGCCGAATGAACCGTCGTCGATCACGGGGCGCTCGACGCCATCGACGAGCAACCGCTCGATATGCACCTGCGGTGGGAGCGAGTCGGCAGAGATGGCGCGGGGATCCACGCGGACAACACCGGCGTAGCTGGGGAGCCAGAGTCGGCCATTCGCATCCTTCAGTAGCTGGCTCTGATAATCCCCGTTGAACTCGGTGGTGGGGAGGCCGTCGGCGCGATCGAAGCCGCGCACTCGAATCGGAGCCGGTGCGCCATCTGCGAGCTGTTCGAGCGCTCGGCGTTCGACGCGAAAGAGCCCGAAGCTCGAGGTGATCCACAGATAGCCGAGGTCGTCGCCGACGATGCCAAGTACTTCGCGTCCCAGGCGTGAATCCGCGCGCCCCAACGCAGTCACGCGGCCGTGACGCAAGACAAAGAGCCCGGAGTCCGCCGTGCCAATCCAGAGGTTCTCTGCATCAGGATACAGCGCGAGGACGTCATGATCGGTGAGGCCACGGGTCGAATCGATCCGCGTCACAGAATGGCGGTCGACGATGCTGACGAAGGGTCCTCCGATGAGGAGGCGACCCTGCGGATCGCGCATGAGGACGCGCGGGGACGCCGTCGAGTCAAGTCCTGACTCGCGCCACGCCGGGCGAGCGACTCCGTGCACGACGTGCTGGAGGCCACGATTCGATGTGACCCAGAAACTGCCGTCGGTATCCTCGAAGATGCTGTTGAGGCTCATCCCTTCGAGACCGAGCTTCCGCGTGACATCCACGTAGCGCGTGCCGGTCACCAGTAGAACGCGGTTCAAATCGCGCACCACGAGCACTCCCCCCGCCGCGAGCGGCCACGTCGTCGAGGAAAGGTTTCGTCCGACCGAGGGGGTCACCGGGATCCACCCTGACCCGAGCATGCGTTGGGTCGTGCCGTCCGAGGAGGCGGCGAGCAGTCCACTGACGCCATCTTCGCGCACCGACCAGGTCGAGCGCGGCGACAGTCCGCGGCTGAAGGTCGCGAACGCCGAGCGCTGGAAGCCCAGCATCCCGGCTGAAGTCCCGGCCCAGATCCGTCCTCGTGCATCGGTGAAGACGGCCCAGACGGGATCGGAGAACTGTTTCGCCGCAGGGTCGTAGGACGTGAGGGTCGAACCGTTCCAGCGAAGAACACCACGAAGTTCGGTGCCGATCCAGATATCACCCAAGAGCGAGCGTGCGATGCTCCAGACCTCGTTGCCGGCGCCTCCCTCGCCATTCGCGACGCGCTGTCGCAAGCGAACGGCGCGTGGATTGGCGGTCGTCAGATGCACGGCGCCGTGACGAGTCCCAACCCACAGTCCATCGCCGCCGTCCGTCACGGTGTCGAAAAACCGCTGACCTGCGGTGAAGCTGTCCGGAACGCGGACGACGCTCGAGTCCTCTTCACCGATCGACGCCAGGAATTCGCGCCCGGCCATCCAGACGCGGTCGTCCTTCCCCAGCGTCAACGAGTAGGTATACGCGTCCGCACCGGGTACGGCGGAGAACTTCACACCATCACCACGGCGGACGCCGAATGCGCCGGCCACCCACACACGTCCGCGCCGGTCGACCAGCACCTCCCACGTCGGGAGGTCGGGGATCTCGGTAGTGGCGATGCGACGAAAGACGCCGTGCTCCCGAACGGTCAATCCGTGGGCGGTGGCGATCCAGAGTCGGCCGAGGGAGTCGGCGACGAGACCGTGGATCAGTCCCGTACCGAGTGCCGGATTGTCTTCCGGGGAGAAGAGGCGAAAGGTGAGACCGTCGTAACGCACAACCCCTCGTCGCGTGCCGAGCCAGAGGTAGCCATCCGGCGTCTGCGCGATCGCATTCACCTGGGTCTCGGGAAGGCCCTCGTCGCTATCGATCTCCCGACGAACGTACGACACCGAGTCCCCCACGGCGGGCGATCGAGTCCGTTGTCCATCTGCCGACGACGACACGCCGCCAAGCGCGAGCAGGAAGAGCGCCGCGTGGATGGCCCGGCTCAAGGCGGCGCACGAGCAGTGGCGAGCGATCAACATCCGCGGTGTCGTGAGCGCATGACCCGGGCGGTCGGTGTGAGTGAAAGCACGGCAGGACGCAGGCGGTAGGTGCGAATCCTCCAACAGGGCGCGCCGTCTCGCGGCGAGCGAGACGGCGCGGAGAAACGTACTGCGCCGCAGGGCCCGGTACAGCGGGCGGGCGGCCCGAGTCGGTGGACGATCGAGATCGGCGGAACGGGTCAGCGCGACGCGCGGCGGGTTGATGGCGTGTGGTGCAGACGGTGCGCACAATGCGCACGGTGCGGGTGCGGCGGTGCGGCTACGCTCCCGGGTGCATCGACGTCCCCGAATTGTATACATTATTGGCTACAGGCTTGGCGGTCTGCGCCAGCAACCTTCACCAGGAGTCAGTCCCATGCGTCGCCCCGCTCGTCTCGCGCTCGTCGCTGCGCTCAGCACAGCCTCGCTCGCAGCGCCGAGGACAGTTCGCGCCCAGAACGATCCGGCGCTCGCCGAGCGAGTCGACCGCATCATCAATCGCCCCGAGTTCAAGCACGCGCTCTGGGGAATCGAGTTCTACGACATGGAGGCCGGACGGCCGGCGTATGTGCTCAACGAGGAGAAGCTCTTCGTCCCGGGCTCGACAACCAAGCTGCTCACGGTCGGCACGGCGCTCGCGATGCTGGGTGCCGATCATCGCTTTCATACTCGCGTGTACCGCACCGGACCGATCGGAGCCGATGGAACGATGCGCGGCGACCTGGTTCTCGTCGCCAGCGGCGACCCTAACCTTTCGCAGCGCCTGCAACCCGACGGCTCGCTTGCCTTCGAGGACCACGACCATGCGTATGGCGGCGCGCCGGACAGCAAGGCGGTGCCCGGCGATCCGCTCACCGTACTCAAGGCGATGGCCGCGCAGGTCGCCTCCAAAGGAATCAAGCGTATTTCCGGCCGCGTCATCGTGGACGTGTCACTCTACCACGAAGGGACTCGCGAGCTCGGAAGCGGCGTCGTGGTCTCGCCCATCTCGGTCAATGACAACGTCATCGACGTGACCGTCGCTCCCGGGGCGTCTGAAGGGGCGCCAGTGCAACTCTCGGTATCACCACTGAGTGGCTACGCTCGCTTCGTCAACAAGGCGACAACGGGCCCCGCATCAGGACAGCCGACCATCGAGACGGCTGACGAACAGACGGGGGTCGATGGTATCCTGACCGTTTCGGTCGTCGGCACGTATCCGGCCGGCATGCCTGGCCGGCTGTACGACTACCCGGTACCCGTCCCCTCACGCTTTGCAGCCGTCGCCTTCGCCGAGGCGCTGCGGGGCCGCGGCGTCACGGCCTCGGCGGGTGCGGCCAGCACTCCGACGAAGCTGACGGCGCTCAGCGCCAGCTACACCGACGCCAACGTCGTCGCCGAGCACGTCTCGGCACCCGCATCCGAGATGGCGAAGGTCATCCTGAAGGTCAGCCAGAATATGCACGCATCGTCGATGCCGCTGCTGATGGGCGCGCTCTTCGCGAAGACCAAGGGTGCGAACGGCTTCGATGTGGAACGCGAGTGGCTGCAGCGCGAAGGGCTGGACACACGCGGCGCGCAGCAGGGAGACGGCGCCGGTGGCGACGCACACTTTTCGCCCGCCTTCATGGTGAGCTACCTGCGCATGATGTCGCGGCGACCGGACTTCGCGGCGTTTCACTCGGCGCTCCCCATCCTCGGCAAGG
>JBDTUA010000187.1:0-10083 GCA_040007995.1 Gemmatimonadota bacterium
CGCTGGCAACGCTGGCAACGCTGGCAACGCTGGCAACGCTGGCAACGCTGGCAACGCTGGCAACCCTGCAAACCCTGGTAACCCTGGTAACCCTGGTAACCCTGGCGACCTTGGCGACCTTGGCGACCTTGGCGATCGTACGCCGTGAGTCGCTCGCGCCACGATGCCTCGCCAGTCTCCCGATGCATCGTCTGACTCGCACGCCCATGTCGATTCGATGACACCACTGACTAACTCGCGGCAGATAGACCTGCGCTTCCTCGAAGGGCCCCGCTCGCGGTGGACCGAGTTCGTGAGCGTGCTGAGCATCGCCCGGGAATTCATCGAGGGGTTTCGCCGGCTGCACTTCGTCGGTCCGTGCGTCACGTTCTTCGGGAGCGCCCGCTTCAAGGAAGACCACCCGTATTATGCCGCCACCCGCGAACTCGCGGCGCGCGTCGGCGGCGTGGGATTCACGATCATGACCGGCGGCGGCCCGGGCATCATGGAAGCCGCGAACCGCGGGGCGCGCGACATCGGTGCGCGCAGCGTCGGCTGCAACATCGTCCTCCCGCACGAACAGTCACCCAACCCCTACCTCGACATCAGCCTCTCCTTCGACCGCTTTTTCGTGCGCAAGGTGTTGATGCTCAAGTACAGTGTCGCCTTCGTGGTGATGCCAGGGGGCGCCGGAACGGTCGATGAACTGTTCGAGACCATCACGCTGATCCAGACCGGCAAGCTGCAGGGCTTTCCCATCCTGCTGTACGGGAAGGACTACTGGGCGCCGATGCTCGCCCAGGTGGATCGCATGGTCGCCGAGGGGACGATCGGCGAGAGAGAACTCGCCTTTCTGTTCGTGGCCGACAGCGTGGAGGAGGCGACCACGCTACTGCAGCAGCGCCTCGTCGTGCTGTGGCAGTCGATCAAGCAACGCCGTGACACGCCGAAGTGGTGGTTCCTGGAACGCCAGATATCGGCGCCGCCAGCTGCAGGGTGAGCCTCCGCCGCTCACGCTGCGTGTGAACGAGGGTCAGGCGGAACTCCCTTCCAGTTCATCGACGACCCCATCGATCCCCGGCCAGGCCGCGCTGCTGTAGCGCGCGAGCGTGCGCAGGTACCGCATGCCATCCTCGCCGTGCTGGTCTCGCACAACGGTGGCGGCGCGCAGCACGGCCGGCGCGTCGGCGTACGGCATCTCGAGATCCTCTGCCATCGCGCCGCTCTCGTGCGCGACGCCGGCCATGTCGAGGAAGGTGACTTGTATCGCCGGCTCGAGCTGCACGTACAAGAGGTGAAGGAGATCGAGTTCATCCTCCGGCAACTCTGCCTTGGAGCGCACAACCTCGCGGGCGAGACGGTCCACCGGCCACGTCTGCAGCGTGACGGCGCGAAAGCCCCCCGCCTTGCGCGTCAACAGGCGCTGGATGAAGACCGCGCGAGACTCCCGGCTCGATGCGACGGCGTGAGCGACGAGCGTGACGCGCTGGTCGGGGGAAAGGCTGCGATACGGTGACTGCTTCGACATTGCGACGTGGCGACGAAAGATGGGGGAGCATGACAGCACGCGAGCGTGCGTGGGCCCCGACTGCATGCTGACGGGCGTCCACAAGGAGATCTGTACGCACGAGAGCGACGATTGCAATATCGCCGACGACGCCGACCGCCGCGCCGCCCTCGATCTCTCCGAATGTCCCACCGCGTGCCCGTGACCCGACCGGTGCAGCTTGCGCCGGGAGCGCCGATGGATCAACCTCGACGGGAACACTCCCTCTCGCACCCGCCTCATGCATCGCGTCCGACTGCTGGTCTTCGCTACCCTCGCAACGCTTCTGGCGCCCGCTTCGCGCGCCCAAGCGCCGAACACGGACCCCGACGCCGTGGCGCTCAGCGCCTGGATACGCATCCTCGCTCCCCCGGGAGCGGATGACGCGGCCGCGACGCGACTGCTCGCCGTCCTCCCGGGCTGGAGCGCCGATCGATTTGGCAACTTGGTGCGACGCGTCGGAACCGGAGCGCCTCGCCGCGTCGTCGCCTGCGGACTCGACGTTCCCGCTTATGTGGTCAGTCAGATCACCGGCGACGGATACCTACGCGTGCGACGCACCGGCACCGCCTCACATCCGTTATGGGACCAGTTCCATGAAGCGCAGCGAGTCGCCGTGCTGACCGCGCGTGCCGCTCTTCCGGGCGTCGTGGCGGTGGCCAACGGACACTTCACGCAGCAGCATCGCGCCGACACGGTCGCCAGCACGATGGATGACCTGTGGGTGGACATCGGCGCGAGCAGCGCGGCAGAAGCGCGTGCCGCCGGCGTGGCGCTGCTCGATCCGCTGGCGATCGATCGACCGGCGTGGAGCTTCGGACGATTTGCGGCCGGGCCGGCGGCCGGGGCGCGCGCGGGCTGCGCAGCGGTGGCGACGGCGGCCACCGGTCAGCGGCAGGCGGGGGAGACGATTTTCGTCCTGAGCACCGGTCGCACCTACGGGTGGCTCGGACTCTCGCGCCTGATGGCGTCGTTAGGCCGGGTGGACGCGCTGACCCTGGTGGACGACGGGGTGGCTGGCGGAGCGACGGGCGTTCAGGCGGCCGAGTCGCTGGGTCCCCGGCGTGCGGCACTCGCCCGGGCGAGCGTCACCAGGTCCACAAGAGTCCTTCATCCGCGCGTTCGCTTCGCCGGCAGCATGGTGGAAGCCATCGATGCGGACGATGCGCGCGCCCTTCTCACCGAAGTCGCCGAGGCCGCCGGCGTTCGCCTCGCACCAGGCACAACGTGGGTTGCGCCCCCCCTCGGTGCTGCGCGTTCGCTGGTACCGCGCGCGGGGCTGCAAGGAGCGTTCGAGCGACAGTGGATGGCCCTCACGGATCTTCCCGGAGTCAGCGGTCATGAGGGACCGGTGCGAGCCGCGGTGCTGGCCGCGATGCCATCGTGGGCGCGATCGCGCGCCGTCGTCGACTCGATGGGCAACATCGTCGTCGCGATGGGGCCCGCACGCGACTCGGTGGCCTTCATCGCGCACATGGACGAAGTCGGCTTCGAAGTCGAAGCGATCCTCATGGACGGTCGAGTGACGCTGCGGAGCCGCGGGGGCGCAGTGCTTCCGTCGTGGGAAGGGGTCCCGGCGTACCTGCATTTCGACGCCGCAGCCAACGCGCCGACCGAAACACCGCTGCGGGGAGTCTTTGTCCCGCGCGACTCGGGGCGTACCCGTTCCCCGAGCTCGCTCACCGCGTGGTTCGGCATGGACGCGACGCAGCTGACGGCCGTCGGCGTTCGTCCGGGGCTCAGCATCACGGCGTACAAGCGCGCCGATCGGCTGCTCGGGACACGCGTAACGGGGCGGGCGAGCGACGACCGCACCGGTAGCAGCGCGCTGCTCCTCGCACTCCAGCAGATCAATCCTGATGCCCTCTCGCACGCAGTCCTCTTCGTCTGGTCGGTGCAGGAAGAGGTAGGACTGAATGGTGCCCGCTACTTCGGCGAACAGTACGGCCCGAACCTCCGTCGGGTGTACAGCATCGACACCTTCGTCTCGAGCGACACGCCGAAGGAATCACATCACTTTGCGTATGCGCCGTTAGGCAGCGGGCCAGTCCTGCGCGGACTGGACAATGCCAGCCTCGTCCCGCGCGCCGAGCGCGAACGCATCATCGGCATCGCCCGGTCGCAGGCGATCCCGCTCCAGGTGGGAACCACGTTCGGTGGCACGGATGGCTCGGCGATCCAGCCGTGGGGGCCGCCGAACATCGGACTCTCGTGGCCGGGACGCTACTCCCACGGGCCGGCCGAAGTGCTCGACCTCCGCGACGTCGATGGTTTGATCCGGCTGGTGGTGGCGCTTGCCAAGGCCAGGTAGCCTGATGCGAATTCGGATCGTTCGGAGCCGCGCATCTGCGCGATGACTCCCCGTCACCGGTGCGCTCGCGCAGATTGTCGTCCTCTATCCCGCAACCAAATCCGCTGGAGATCGCCCGTGCGCCGTCTTTCCGCCATCCTCCTCCTCGCTGGTTGTGCCTCCTCACACGTGGCGTCCACGGACGTTGCCGGCACGGGCACCGCTCCGGGGCGCGGCATTGTCTGGCCCGACGAAGGACCGACGACCTGGCCGTCCCGCCCCACGGTGCCGGAGATAACGGCCAATGACCTTCGGACGAGGCTATATCCCTTCGCGCACGACTCGATGGAGGGACGGCGGATTGGCGAACCGGGAAACTACAAGGGCACAGCTACGATCGCGGCGGAGTTCGCCCGGCTCGGGTTGAAGCCTGCCGGTGAAAGCGGGACCTACTTTCAGGACCTTCCCTTCGGACCGATCGGTATCGACGTCGCGTCGGCCGCCCTTTCGTTCGGCGGTACCGCGTTGGCTGTTCGGAGCGACTGGATTCCTATCGCCCGCGCCATGGGAGGCGGATTGGGTGGATCGGCACAGTTCGCAGACGTGGCGACGGTTTTCGCCGGGCGTTGGGGCGATTCCGCCACGCTCGATCCGGCCGTGTTTCGGGGTAAGGTGGCGGTCTTCCTGGCTACGTCGGCGTCGCCTGGCGCGGACGCTGCGCCGCGCCCCGCCCCTGAGCTGATGCGGTGCGATTCCCTACCCGACACCTTCGGCGCCGCGGCCGCGGCCCAGGTCGAAGCCGATCGTCGCGCGGGTCGCCTTCCGGCGGTCGTGCGACCATCGTTCGGCCCATCGGCGAGCCGCGATGTACGGGCGCAGGCGGCGGGCGCCGTGGGCGTGCTGATCGTCGCCTCGGCGCCGCTTGCCGCCGGCGTTGCGTCGCAGGCGTTCGCGGAGCGCATGGTCATGCAGCCGGCCCCCGGAGGCCCCGCCAGCGAGATCGGCGGCGCGATCGTGGCGCCTGCGGTCGCGAGCCGCCTGTTCGGCCGGTCGCCCTCCGCCCTCTCGGTCGGAGCCAACGGGCAAGCGCTCAGCGGTCGATGGAGCTATTCGTGGCGCAAGTCGTCCACACCGGCGCGCAACGTGATCGCCATCCTCCCGGGATCCGATCCCGCCCGTGCAGCAGAGTACGTCCTGGTCGGCGCGCACAACGATCATGTCGGGGTCAACGGGACCGCCGTCGACCATGACTCGCTGCGGGCGGTCAACACGGTCACCCGTCGTCAGGGAGCGAACGACCCCGCCTGTCGCCCCACCACGGCGCAGCAGCACGCGATCGACTCGCTGATCGCCCGCGCGCGACGCATTCGCACGCCGAGGCGCGACTCGATCATGAACGGCGCCGACGACGACGGATCGGGGACCGTGGTGATGCTCGAGATCGCCGAAAAGTTCGCGTCCGAAAAGCCGTCGCGGTCGATCATCTTCATCTCGCACCAAGGCGAGGAAGGCGGACTGCTCGGCTCCCGGTGGTTTGTCGACCATCCCACCGTTCCGCTGGCGTCGATCGTCGCGGCGCACAATATGGACATGGTCGGCAAGGGGCGTGTGGAGCAGGTGAAGTTCGGCGGTCCCGCCTCGGTGCAGATGCTGGGGGCACGCCGCCTCTCGCGCGAGTTCGGCGACATCATCGACTCCGTCAACGCCGTGCGCGCCGAAGTGATGGCGATCGACAAGACCTGGGAGGTGAAGGCCAATCCGCTCAACCGCTTCTGTCGCAGCGACCAGGTCAACTACGTGCGCAAGGACATTCCCGTCACGTACTTCTCGCTCGGCTACGCGCAGGACTACCACCAACCGACGGACGAAGCGCAGTACATCGACTACGAACACGCCGCACGACTCGGACGCTTCATCCACGATGTCATGTGGGCGATCTCGGAGCGGCGTGACCGTCCGGCGATCGCGGGCGCCGACCCGGAGTTCCCGAACTGTCGTTAGGATCCACGTCTTCGCTGGAGATCGGCTCGGCGCCGCTGACGACGGGGAGGGGAGACGGGAGCGTACGGCGTCGGTGAGGGTCGGCGGGATTTGTCCAACAGTCGCCTATCGCGCCGTCGCGCCCGGGAACGACGGCCTGCGACGACGCACCACTGACACGAATCGCGTGTCGTCGCCCCTTCCCCATCGACGGAAGCGGGCGTAATTCAAGCGGGTCCCCTCCCCACTGACGCGGGAACCGCATGCGCTCAAAGGACTGGCTCTCCTCGCTCCTTCTCTCGGCCACGATCGGCTGCGGCACTGACGGCGGCCAGGCGGTGGTGCGCGATGCGCGCATCGGGACGCCGGCCCCGGCCAATGCCAGCGGACAATGGGTGATGCCGGCCGGGGACTATGCGAACTCGCGCTACTCCGACCTCGCCGAGATCAACGCGTCGAACGTGAGCGGGCTGAAGGCATCGTGGACGTTCTCAACGGGCGTCCTGCGCGGGCATGAAGGGCAACCGCTGGTCATCGACAACACGATGTACGTGATCACACCGTACCCGAACGTGGCGTACGCGATCGACCTCACGCAACCCGGTTTCCCGCTCAAGTGGAAGTTCCGACCGGAGAACGACGAGCGCGCTACCGGCAAGGCCTGTTGCGACGTCGTGAACCGCGGCGCCGCCTTTTCGAACGGAACGCTCGTCTACAACCTGCTCGACGGGCACACCGTGGCGGTCGATGCGGCAACTGGCGCGCAGCGCTGGCGCACGAAAGTCGTCGACGTTGCAACTGGCGAGACGATCACGATGGCGCCGATCGTCGTGAAGGACCTGGTGATCGTGGGCTCGTCGGGAGGCGAGATGGGAGTGCGCGGCTTTCTCGCGGCACTCGACCTGGCGACCGGGGCCGAACGGTGGCGGGCGTACAACATCGGCCCTGACGCCGACGTGAAGATCACCGAGCGCTTCACGCCCTTCTACCCCCAGGACAAGGGGACCGACCTCGGCGCGACCACGTGGCCCGGCGATGCGTGGAAGATCGGGGGCGCTGCCGCCTGGGGATGGGTCTCCTACGATCCCGCGCTCAACCTCATCTACTATGGCACCAGCAATCCCGGCCCGTGGAACCAGGACCAGCGTCCCGGCGACAACAAGTGGTCGTGCGCGATCCTCGCGCGCGACGCCGACACCGGTGAGTTGCGCTGGGCATATCAAGTCACGCCGCACGACCTGTGGGACTACGACGGCGTAAACGAGAACATCCTGGTCGACATGCCGGTCAAGGGGACGATGCGACAGGTGCTGGTGCATTTCGATCGCAACGCCTTCGCGTATACAATCGATCGCGCCACCGGCGAGGTGCTGCTGGCAGCGCCCTTCGCCCCCATGAACTGGTCGACCGGCGTCGACCTCTCCACCGGGCGCCCGACCCTGAATCCGGCAAAAGCGACGAAGCAGGACGTGCTCGTCGAGGACATCTGCCCGTCGCTGGAAGGGGGAAAGAACCAGCAACCGGCGGCGTTCTCGCCGAACACCGGCTTGTTCTACGTCCCGACGAACAACCTCTGTATGGACTATAAGGGAAGAGCGGTCAAGTATTTCCCCGGCACGCCCTATATCGGCGCCGACGCCCCGGAGAAGGGTGGGCCGGGGGACCACAAGGGCGAGTTCATCGCGTGGGACGCCAGCACGGGCCGGAAGGTTTGGGGCATCACCGAGCCGTTTCCCGTCTGGGGCGGGGCGATGGTGACCGCGGGCAACGTCGTCTTCTACGGCACGCTCGACGGCTGGTTCAAGGCGGCCGACGCCACCAGCGGCAAGGTGCTCTGGAAGTTCAAGGTGGGATCGGGGGTGGTCGGCAATCCGGTGACCTACCGGGGCCCGGATGGAAAACAGTACGTCGCGATCTACGCCGGAGTGGGTGGCGACATGGGGGCCCTGATTGCCGGCGACGTCGCCTCCAACCTGCCGTACGACGTGCGGGAGCGTGGCACGACACTACCCGACCTCGCCCGCTACACGAGCTGGGGTGGGATGCTCTTCGTCTTTGCGCTGTGAGGACGCGATGAAACGACAGCTGCCGATCCTCGCCGTGGCCGCCGCGATGAGTGCCGGGACATTCGGCCTCGGCCGGCAGCCGGTTATTCCGGCGCTGACTGTGCGCGACCGCGTAGCCCTCAACCCGGCCGGTCTCGTGACACGGGTGTCGCCTGACGCCGACAGGACGGGACCTGCGCGACCCCTGACCAATTCGCTCCAGTCAGCCACTCCGGCGCAGTCCTCGCCGCTGGTGGCCCTCGGCGAGCGCCTGTTCGTCAGCTACAACTGCGGCGATTGCCACGGTGCCGGCGGCGGCGGGGCGATGGCCCCCAGTCTTCAGGACAATCGCTGGCACTTCGGCGGGTCTCAGGACGAGGTCTTTCGGTCGATCGCCGAGGGGCGCCCGGGCGGGATGCCGACGTGGGGGGCGATCATCCCGGGGCCGGAGATGATCGCCCTCACCGCCTACGTGCGCTCGTTAGGCTCCGGCAAGGACCTGACCACGGAAGACTTCACCGGGATTACCGTCGAGCGCTCGGGGCACTGACCGTCCCCTTCCCCCCGTCCCGCGCTCCCGCTATCGCCGTGTCCGGCGCACGACCGGCGCACGACCGGCGCACTGCTAGTGCGCCTCCATCATCGCCTCGGCCTCCGTGGTCGGCGGCTTCCCGAGGAGCAGGATCGAGGGTGCCACGGTCGCGAACACGATGAGGACGAAGATCCACGCGTCGTTGTAGCTGAGCATCTGCGCCTGACGCTGTAACTGCGCGTTGAGCGCGGCCAGCGCCGCATCGTGCGCGTGCAGCGCGTCCATCCCGCGTGCCAGGAAGCCGCGCGTCAGCAGCTGCACGCGTTCGTCGGTCAGGGGCGCGCCCTGCACGAGCGACGCCGCCAGGTCGACGCGATGGGTCTGGGTCATCACGTTCACCTGGTTCGCCAACACGGCGATCCCGAAGGCGCCCCCAAGCTGACGGGACAGGTTGATCAGCCCGGACGCCTGCTGCGCTTCCGATGGTTTGATGCTTCGATACGCTGCCGCGTTGATCGGCACGAAGAGCAGTCCGAGCCCGAAGCCGCGTACCAGCAGCGCGAAGCGCACGTCGCTCTCACCGGCGTCGGTCGTGAGGTGACCCATGATCCACATCGACACGGCGAAAAGGATCACGCCGAAGGCAATCAGCAGTCGTGGATCGGCTTTCGGAACCTTTCCATTCAGGAGGGCACCGCAAATGAGTGCACTGATCCCGGTGGCGATCCCACCGGGGAGCATCACCAGCCCGGTCTCGGTCGGCGTGAAGTGCAGTATCCCCTGAGCGAATAGTGGAAAGAGAAAAACGCCACCGTACAGCCCGAAGCCCAGCGCCACGAAGAGGAAGAGCGAGGCGGAGAGCGTGCGATTTCGGAGCACGCGAAAGTTCACGATCGGATGCGTGTTGCGTGGGTGTAGTTCCCACCAGATCATGGCTAGCAGCGACGTGGTGGCGAGGATTGCCATACGGAGAATGAGCGTGTCGTCGAACCAGTCCTTCGCATTCCCTTCTTCCAGCACGTACTGCATGCCGCCGACGCCGACCGTCAGCAGCGCGATGCCTAACCAGTCGACAGTCCCCGCCTGCGCCTCCTGGTCCGGTGGGTCCCGCAGGAAGCCGTTCACGAGTATGGTCGAGACGATGCCGATGGGAACGTTGATGAAGAAGATCCAGTGCCAGGCGTAGTTGTCGGTAATCCAACCGCCGAGTGTCGGTCCGAGCGTCGGGGCCACGATGATGCCAAGCAGGAAGACCGACTGCACGAGCCCCTGTTCCTCGAGCGGAAAAATCTGTCGCAACGTCGCCTGCGCCGTCGACAACAGCGCTGCTCCACCGGCACCCTGCAGGATGCGCCAGAAGACCAGCTCTACCAGCGAATTCGACGTCCCGCAGAAGAACGACGCGACAATGAACAGGATGATCGACGCCGTGAGGTAGCGGCGACGTCCGAACCGGGCGGCGAAGAAGGCCGTCATCGGCAGGAAGATCACGTTGGCGAGGATATAGCCGGTCGAGACCCAGCCAATTTCCTCCTGCGTCGCCCCGAGATTCCCGGCCATCTGCGGGAGCGCCACGTTCACGATCGTGGTGTCGAGCACCTCCATGATCGCGGCCGTGATGAGGCCCGCGAGGATGAGCCACCGATAGCGACGAACGAAGGCCGCGGCCTCAAGTGCGCGTTGGGCGCGTCCACCAGCGCCACCATCGCCA
>JBDTUA010000188.1:0-9914 GCA_040007995.1 Gemmatimonadota bacterium
GCAAAGGCGGCGGCAAAGGCGGCGGCGAAGTCGAAGACGCGGCGCAAGCCGGCGAGCTTCGATGACTACGTCGGCGCCTTGGCGCCGGACAAGCGGGACGCGGTGCAACAGCTGCGAGCCGCGATCCTGTCGGTGGCGCCGACCGCCGAGGAGTGCATCAGCTACGACCTCCCCGCCTTTCGCATCGATGGCAAGGTGATCGCCTGGATCGGCGCGGCCTCGTCGCACATCGCGATGTATGGCGTCACCGGGCTCTCCCGCGAAGATCTCGCCGAGTATGATACCAGCGGCAAGGGGACGCTGCGCTTCCCGGTTGGCCGCCCGCTCCCGCTCCCCCTCGTGCACCGGATCGTACAGGCGCGCATCGCCAGGAACAACGCGCGGCGTTAGGCAGGCGGTTGGCCTCGCTGCTTCCTCGGAGACCTCCATGCACCGTACCCGTCAGGACGCCCTCCCCTTCGCCGGTAGTTCGCACCAGTTCGTCGGCGCCGACCAGGGGGACGTGAACGTCTCGGTCTTCCTGCTCTCGGCCGAACCGGGGTGCGGTCCCGGCCCGCATCGCCATCCGTACGACGAGGTGCAGTTCGTGCGCGAAGGACGGGGGAGCTGGGTCGTCAACGGCGAGGCGTTCGAGGCCGCGGCCGGGGACATCCTCGTCATCAAGGCCGGGGAGATCCACAGTTTCACCAACACCGGGGATACGCCGCTCGTCCAGATGGACGTCCACCTCAGCCCGCGCTTCATCCAGGAGAACCTCTAGTTCCGCGTGCAGCTGGCGGCCGCGGTGGGTGGTGCGCCCGGGCGGCCGTCGCTACCTCGTGACGGCGCCGATGCGCAGGAGACCGTTCAGCATGTCGGTGGCGTAGACCGAGGTGTTGTCGAACTTCACCCCCCACACGAAGCTGGGAGCGGCGGGATCGACGAAGGTCGTCGCCACCACCCGCCCCATGAGGCGCAAGTCGCAGCGCCCGTCCTCGGCTTTCTGCAGCAGGGTGCAGCGCGACAGGTCGCCGGTGACGTCGAGCGCCTGCACGCCGGCATTGTAAAACGCGGCGTAGAGAATCCCGTGAGCCTCGTCCATCGTGAAGTTGTGCGCCCCGGCCCCCGGCACGTTGAAGAAGGCGACCTCCTCCGGCTGCGCCGGGTTGAGGAGATCGATCACGTGTAGGTCACCCGAGGACGAGGTGAACAGGTTCGCCGCTCCTTCCTCGCCCACGAAGACGAAGCGCTTGGACCCGGTCCGCGGGTCGTGGAACCACCACGCGTTGTGCGTGCGCCCATTGCGCGGGATCACGCGCCCGATCTCGATGGGGTTGGCGAGGGTCCCTCCCTTCCCGTAGCCGCCGATGTCCCACAGCACCAACCCGTCATCCCAGAGCGCCGTGAAGAGAATCCCGTCGCGCACGTACACATCGTGGATGAAGGGATTCCCCATGTCGCGATGCATGACCTCCGTCGGATGCGCGGGATCGCCGAGGTCGACGATCATGAGCCTCGAGGGATGCGTCGAGCTGCTGTTCACCGAGAGGAAGGCGTAGAGCCGTCCACCGAAACGTTGCAGCTTCGCGGTGTGCACGCCGCGGGTGATGCTGGGCGAGGTGAAGCGTGCCAGCGGCGTCGGCTTCGCCGGGTTGGTGAGGTCGTAGATCTCGAGCGACCCGGGCTCGAATTCGGTGGGGACGACGAGCAGACGACCGTCGTCGCTCAGCTGTAGGTCCCCCGTCTGCCGGATCCGGACCCCCGGCTGCAGCGGGGGGACGATGAGCGAGTCGACCAACCTCGGATTGCTGGTCACGTTCCAGATGAAGATGGCGTCGCCATTCACCTGCGGGTTGCCGCGCTGCCCCCAACTGCTCGTGTAGGCGTAACTCCCGCGCTGGGCGACCTCGGCGCTGAAGCGATTGAGGATCGTCCCGCGCCCGTTGATCGCAAGCGTCCTGAGCGCTGTCGACGCGGGGACCGGCGGTGCCACCGTCGACTCCGCGTCGTCACCGCACGCCGCGAGCGCGCCGACAGCGATGCCGCCGAGTGTCAGCAGGACCGCGGCGGTGCGAGAGCGGCGTGGCGGCGCGTGACGCATGCGAGAGTTGCTTACGGAAAGACGGAGAAGGGGGGCGTCGAATCGCGCCGACGCTATTGGGACGAACGCACCGGCGAACCGTGACCGGGACCCGCGGCGAGCGCCGCGCCATATCGCCCGAATCTCCGACGCATGGTGCCCCCCTCCACCCGTACACCGGCCGACCAGCTCCAGAGCTGCTTCGCGTCGTAGAAAACGTGCGGATCGAACGCCGCTGGCCGCGCGAGGGCTTGCGGTCGCAGCCACGCCCCTTCCACGAACGGCGCGGCCGAGAGCCATCCCCTACGCAGCGACGGCGTCGCGACAGCCACCGTGACAATCTCCCAGCGCGTGCGCCCCAGCACGTTGAAGTCGAGCAGCGGGCGCACCGAACGATACGGATCGTCGAGGCGATCCTCCTCCGGCCGCTCGCTGCGCTCGACGCGCGCTGAGAGGTGCAGACCGCGCACCGCTACCGACGTCTCAGCCAGCAGCGAGGAGAAGGTGAACGCGGTGCGCCCATTGCGCTCCCGCTCGCGCGTGCGCCCCCACTCGGCCATGGCGTAACGCACGATCCCGGCTTCCCGCTGGAAGCGCGCCGAGGCGCTCGACTTGTCCTGGTCGAGCCCCTGCCCGGTCGCGAACTCCGGCGATTCGACGCGGGCTCGGCTCACCGAAGTTTCGATCCCGACCGGCGTGCGCGCGGTGATGCGCACCGACCACGAGTCGAAGGCGCGTCCGCTGTTCGGCCAGTCAGCGGGTCCCTCCGGTTCGTCGCCATTGAAGCGTGCCATCTCGACCGCGGCGGGGCCGGCACTCAGCGCCGCCACCAGCAGGACGCGCTCGATGACCTGCGCCAGGTGATGGTTCACCGGATACTTCGCGAACGGACGGGTCATCGGATCGTCGGTCCCGAACGGGACGACGCCCTTGCCGCCAAAGAGCGATAGCCGGGCTGGACCGGCGTGCAACAGTCCCCCGATCATCGCTTCGTGGAGGTAGGTGTGCGGGTGGCGACGGTCGATGTAGCCCTCGCCGTAGATCCCCGGATTGATCTCACCGCGGCGGAGCGTCGTCCCCTCGAGGTTGACGGACGCCAGCGCCTGGAGCGCCCCACCCGCCAGCTGCAGTCCGGCGAGCAGCATCGGTTGGGTGAGATACCCCTCGGTGACGGAGCGCCCGAGCGCAGCCGGCGCGGCGTGTGTAACAACGCCGATGGCCATCGCGCCGAGCGTCCAGTGGGGAGCGAAGTCGGTGGGAGGCGACCCGGAGTGCGTTTGCTGCGCGGAGAGGCGCGGGCCGAACAGCGGAGTGGCCGCGATGATTGCGACCGCGAGCCGCACGCGCACCCGACCCCGCCCGGCGCGGCGCACGTGCACGTCCCTCCGCCGAGGGCGTCGGCGCGCTAGTGGACGCGCGCCTTCGCGGAAGTGCTCGCCGCGACCGACGCCGGCAGCTTGGGCGCGGCACTCGCGGTCCCGGTTGCCGAGTCCGACTTCGACTCCTGCACCTGACCTGCGGCGTCCACGATGCGCGCGGTGCGAATGAAGTCGAGCTTGGGGAACTCGCGTTCGAGGTAGGCGTTCCCCTCGCTCATGATGCGCGCCTGGTCCGGGCCAAAGCCGGCCGGGGCGCCTTCGCCGTAGCCAGCGTAGAGTGAGTCGATGACCGCCATGCCCTCCACGACTTCCCCGACCGGCGAGAAGCCCATCGGGTCGAGCGCGGCGTTGTCCACCAGGTTGACGAAGACCTGCGTCGTTCGAGTGGCCGGCCCCCCGGTGGCAAACGACATGGTGCCGCGCTTGTTGCTCTGCGTGACCGAATCGTCGGGGATGGCGAGCCTTTCCCAGGCGGCGTTGACCGCAGGCTCTCCGTGAATGCCGAACTGCACCATGAAGCCGGTGACGGCGCGGAAGAAGCGCGTATTGTCGAAGAATCGGCTCTCGACCAGCTGGTACAGCCGGTCGACCCCGCGGGGTGACCACGCGCGATGTGCCTCGAGCACAAATGGCCCCTTGCTCGTCTCGAAGCGCACCCGGAAGGTGTTCGGTGCCCGGCTGCTCGAGGCGATGGGGAGGCCGACGTCGGACGACGCCCCCTTCTTGCCGTCGCCGCCCCCGCAGGTGGCCAGGACGGCGAGGGAGGCGACGGTGAGGGCGCGAGTGCTGAAGTGCTGCATAACGAGTCGGGACGCGAGCGAATGGAGGAGGGACGCGCGGAGACCGCGTCGTCCATCGGAGCAGGGGTCGAGAGCGCCGGGTCGTTGCCGCGGATCGTCAGCGCGCGGTGCGCGCGCCGAACCGGGCCAGTCGCCCCCCGCTCCCCGAGGCATAGAAGATACCATCGCGCGAGGCACGTACGGCGTGATAACCAATCTCGTCGAACTTGCGCCAGCTCACGCCACCGTCACCGGAGATATCGCTCCCCCCCGGTCCGACCGCGATTCCAATTGCAGCCGCATTGTTCAGGCGGGAGAAGGCGACGCCCGAGCGGTAGCCGAGTGGCCCCTGGGGGGTGATCAGGCGCCACTGCACCCCGTCGTGTGAGGCGGCGGCGTTGGCGCGCGTGGAATCGTCCTGGGAATAGTTCCCTCCCACCACCACGAAGCCTCCCCCCGGAACGGCAGCGATCGAGAAGATCCCTTCTGTAGATCCACCTTGACGCATCGGGGTCGCATACGCGACCCACGACGAGCCGCGATTCACGCTGCGGTGCACCCGCGCCGCGCCGCCGCCGGTCCCGATCCAGGCGACCATCGAGTCGGCCGATCCCTGCAGCAGGAGCGAGGTCCCGCTGGCGGCGAAGGCCGCTTCGCCTTTTTCGGCGACCGGGCGCTGGTCGATCGGCGGCTCGTGCCAGGTGTCGCCCCCGTCGCGGGTGACGAGGACGAAGAAGCGTCCGCCCATCGGGTCGCCTAACGCCATCCCGTGCTGGTCATCCCAGAAGTCGATTGCGTCGACGAAGACTGTCGTGTCGCTCGCCTGATACTCGAGCATCCACGTGGTGCCCCCGTCGCTCGTGCGATAGATGCGCCCGCTGGTCGAGGCAACCACCGCGTTGCGGGCGCTCCGGGCGTGGATCGAGCGCAGGTCGAGCTTCTCGGCACCCGCGACCGTGTGGACGGCCCAGGTCGCCCCGCCATCCACTGTGTGCACGACCGTCCCGTTCGTGCCGCTCGCCCAGGCGATGCGACCGTCGACGACGCTGAGGCCGCGCAGCGATGCGGTGGTGCCGCTCGGCATCGCGGTCCACTGCGCGCGAAGCTCCGTGGCGGCCGGTCCCGCCAGAGCGGCGAGCAACAAGGCCAGGACCACGGGGGCGCTCGACTCGCGCTTGCGGGGAATGGTGAATGACATGGGCAGGGCGATAACGTGAAGGTGGCGTGCCCTCGTAATCTCGTCGTTGGACCGGTGGCGGCAATGCCGACCGGTGGCTGGCGACGGACGGCACGGCGTCCTCACTCTCTCATCTCCCCGATGCCCTCCCTTCTGCGTACCCGCTTCCTCGTCATCGGCAGCGGAGTCGCCGGCCTTCATACCGCCTGGCGGGCCGCCCCGCACGGCGACGTCATGATCCTCACCAAGCGCACGCTGCATGACAGCGCGACGTCGTATGCCCAGGGAGGGATAGCCGCGGCGCTTGGCGCGGGCGACTCGCCGGAGCTGCACCGCAAGGACACGCTCGCCGCAGGGGCCGCGCTCTGCGACCGCCAGGCGGTCGCGGTGCTCGTCGAGGAGGGACCGGCCCGCGTGCGCGAGCTGCAGCTCGCGGGCGCCGCCTTCGACCTGGGCGCCGACGGACAGCTCACGCTCGGGCGCGAGGCGGCGCACTCGGCGCATCGCATCGTGCACGCCCACGGCGATCGCACCGGCGCCGAGGTCGCCCGCACGCTCATCGATCGGGTGCGCGCGACCAAGGGGGCGAGCGTCCTGGAGCATGCCCGCGTCCTCGACCTCATCGTCGAAAAGGGGCGCTGCGCCGGCGTCCGGGCCAGCGTCCTCGGCCAGGCGGTGGAGATTCGTGCCGACGCGACGGTCATTGCGGCCGGCGGATGCG
The DNA here is from genome assembly GCA_040007995.1 of Gemmatimonadota bacterium. Taxonomy (GTDB): domain Bacteria; phylum Gemmatimonadota; class Gemmatimonadetes; order Gemmatimonadales; family Gemmatimonadaceae; genus SCN-70-22. Next base: position 6,116 of record JBDTUA010000188.1, read on the forward strand.
GGCAGATCTATCGCTACACCACCAACCCGGTCGTCGCGACGGGGGACGGCTTCGCCATCGCCCATCGCGCCGGCGTGCGCCTCGCGGACATGGAGTTCGTGCAGTTCCATCCCACCGCGCTCGACACGCCTGAGAACCCGCTGGCGCTCATCTCCGAGGCGGTGCGGGGCGAGGGGGCGACGCTCTGCAACGGCGACGGCGAGCGCTTCATGGTCGGGCGGCACAAGCTCGCCGAACTCGCCCCGCGAGACGTCGTGGCGCGCGAGATCTTCCGCGAGCGCGCGCGCACCGGGGCGGTGTACCTCGATGCCAGAAAGATCGCCGACGATTTCGTACGTCGCTTCCCGGGGATCTTCGCCCTCTGCCAGCATCGTGGCATCGACCCGCGCACCGACCTCATCCCGGTCACCCCGGCCGCCCATTACATGATGGGAGGGATCGTCACCGACCTGGCCGGCCACTCGTCGCTTCCGCACCTCTACGCCTGCGGCGAGGTCGCCTGCACGGGGGTGCACGGGGCGAATCGTCTAGCGTCGAATTCGCTGCTCGAGGGGCTCGTCTTCGCCGAACGGGTGGCGCGCGACATGGTCTCGGTTGCCCGGACCGACACTCCCCGTTCGGCGTCCAAGTCATGGGACGTGCCCCCGCTCGGCGACCGAGGGGCGGCACAGGTCTCGGCCGACAGCATCCGCACGCTCATGTGGGATCACGCGGCGATCGACCGGAATGCGCCCGGCCTCCGACTGTGCATCGCCGCGCTCGATGACATGCACGAGCGACTCGACGAGGGGATGACCGAGGAGAGCAACATGTGCGAAACGGCTCAGCTTGTGGCGGGGGCGGCGCTGCGGCGCCGGGAATCGCGCGGCGGGCACTTCCGCAGCGATTTTCCGAAGGCGAAGGGGGAGTGGCGGGGTAAGCACATTGAGTGGTGAGGGCGTCGCGCTGCCCCTCCGGTTACGTTCCACCTCTTCACCTTCCTTTCGATCGCATGCCGCTCTCTGACCGATTTTCGCGTACGTCTCGTGTCGTCGCCACGCTCGCCTGCGTGGTCGTCGCCTCGCCGGGTGGTATCGCCCCTGCGGCCGCATCACCGGCGCTCCCACTTCGAGCCACATCCGTGGCGGCGCGCCCGTTCCATCTCCACCTCGAGAAGTCCGAGCCGGCGAAGGATCAGGTGCTGACCTCGCCCCCGACGGTTCTGCGATTCTGGTACTCGCTGCCGCCGGAGTTGGCAGTGACGGCGGTCAAGCTCTCGCGTGCGGATGGCGCGCCGGTGACCACGGCTAAGCCGCGCCGCGGGAAAGAAGCCGGCGCCGTCGAGGTTGACGTCAAGGAGCCGCTGGCGGCCGGTGGCTATGTCGTCACCTGGAAGACGTCGTCAAAGGACGGGCACCCCGTCTCCGGCGACTTCGCCTTCAGCATCAAGGGCGGAGCCTAGCCCCGCGTGATCGGGGCCCTCGTGTCGGCGGGGGCGCAGGCGGTCGCCCGGGGGCTGGTGCTGGCCGGGATCATGGTGGTCATCGGGGCGACGCTCTTCCTCCTCCGTATCGCCCCGCTCTTCGCCGGGGACTCCACGCAGGCGCAGCAGGTCGCGCGCCGCACGCGTCGTCTGCTTCGGCTGGCCTGCCTGGTGCTCGCGCTCGCGGCGGTCTGGCGCCTCGTGCAACAGTCGGCCGCCTTCGCCGACGTCCCCTCCGCCTGGCCCTCGATGGTGTTGCTCGTCCTGACGCAGATGGCGTGGGGGACGGGCTGGGGGGTGCAGATGACGGGATTGCTGCTGGCGGTGCTGGCGTCGGGGGCGGCCACGCGACGCCGGGGAGCGATCGTCCCGTTAGGCATCGGTGCCCTGATCCTCGCCACGTCGCCCGCCATGATGGGGCACGCCATCGGGGCACCGCGCCTTGTGCCGCTGGTCGTCTTCGCCGACACCCTGCACGTGCTCGCCGCCGGCGGATGGCTCGGGACGCTGCTGGTCGTCGCCGTCGCGGCGCTTCCGTTAGCCTCGCACGCGGCGGCGCCCGGTCGGGCGATCGCCATCCTCGACCGCTTCTCTCCCATCGCCCTGACCAGCGCGGTGCTCATCGCCCTCACCGGAGTCTTTGCCTCGTGGATGCATCTCGAGACGCTCGGTGCGCTCTGGTCCTCCACCTACGGGCGTACGCTCTTGGTAAAACTGGGCATCCTCGCCGGCGTTGCCGCCCTTGGTGCATACAACTGGCGCGTCGCGACCCCAGCTCTTCAGGCGTCAGGTGACACACGGGCTATCCGCCGCTCGGCGCTGGTGGAGCTTACGCTCGCCGCCCTCCTCGTAGCGGTCACGGCCGTCCTCGTCGCAACGCCGCTCCCGTCCGAGATGTAGTCTCGCGCGTCGGCGCGGGCGGCATCCGGCGTGGCGTCCCCTTAACTTCACACGTCATGACGACGCTCAGCATCGATATCGACGCCGAAGCCGCCACCGTGCTCTCCGCGCGCATTCGCGCGCTGGCGGCCGAAAAGCGAGCGGTGATCCTCGCCCACAACTACGAGCGTCCCGAAGTTCAGGACGTGGCCGACTTTGTCGGCGATTCGCTTGGCTTGAGCCGCGAAGCGGCGAGCACCGAGGCCGAGGTCATCGTCTTCTGCGGCGTGCACTTCATGGCCGAGACGGCCGCGATCTTGTCGCCACAGAAGACCGTCCTCCTTCCCGACCTCGGCGCTGGCTGCTCGCTCGCCGATACCATCACCGCCGACGATCTCCTCGCCTGGAAGGCGGAGCACCCGGGAGCGGTCGTCGTGAGCTACGTGAACACCACGGCGGCGGTGAAGGCGGAGAGTGATTTCTGCTGCACGTCGGGGAATGCGGTCGAGGTGATCAACGCGATCCCCGCCGAACGCGACATCCTCTTCCTCCCCGACATGTTCCTCGGCGCGCACGTGCGCCGCGTGACGGGGCGGTCGAACATCCACGTCTGGATGGGTGAGTGTCACGTGCATGCCGGGATCACGCCGCAGTCGCTCTCGCGCCAGCGCGCCGAGCATCCAACGGCCGAGGTGCTGGTGCATCCGGAGTGCGGCTGCTCGACCAACGTATTGGAGGCGATGTCGGCTGGGGCGATCGCAGCGGACGGGGTACATGTGCTGTCGACCGAGGGAATGATCCGTCGTCCGGCGCTCTCGGGGGCCGACTCGTTCATCGTCGCGACCGAGACGGGGATCCTCCACCGGTTGCGCCGCGCCAACCCGGACAAGACGTTCTTCCCGGCGAGCGCGCGCGCGGAGTGTCAGTACATGAAGATGACGACGCTGCCGAAGGTGCTGGGTGCCCTGGAGCGGATGGAGCATCGCATCACTGTTCCCGACGCGGTTGCCTCGCGGGCGCGACGGGCGCTCGAGCGAATGGTCAGCATCGGTGGCGCCGCGTCACCGGCGCCAACGCCCTCGGACGATCCGGGCGAGTAATCCGACCCGGGCTTCACTCTGGTACACACGCAGCTTGGGAGAGCCGAGATGTCGTTGCATGAAGACTCCGTCACGCCGCCGCGCCGCCTGACGCCGTTGGATAGCCCCAGCATCAACCTGCGTACGATGCTGCGCTTCCCCCTGTCGGAGGCGCAGGTCTCTACGCTTGTGCGCGATGCACTGATCGAGGACGGGGCCTTCAACGACGTGACGACGATCGCGACCGTGCTCAGCGACCGGCGTGCGCGGGCCAAGCTGGTGGCACGCCAGGTCGGGGTGGTGGCCGGCGTGGCGCTGGCGATTGAGGCCTTTCACCAGCTGGACAGCAAGACGTCGATCCGCATCGACGCCGAGGATG
>JBDTUA010000189.1:0-9816 GCA_040007995.1 Gemmatimonadota bacterium
TCAGTCCCGCGCGTACCTCGCGAAAGCCCGCGCTCACCGGCCCGGCATCGATCTCGCGCCGAGTCAGTCGGTCGTCTCGCACGATCCAGACCACGCTCTTGCCACCGTCTTCGTGCACCGCGGCCTGCGGGACCCGTACGATCGGACGCGGCGCGGGTTGCGACGAATCTGAGACCGCGACCTCCGGCTGCGTCGGTTGCAGGAAGTCGACCCTCGCCCCCATCTCAGGCAGGATGCGTGCATCGCGATCGGTGATGGACACCTTGACCTGCACCGTGGCTCGCTGCCGGTCTGCGGTCGGCACCACCTGACGCACGGCGCCCCGGAAGGCGGTGTCGGGGTAGGCGTCGAGCGTGATCAATGCCGGGAGAGCCTTGGTGATGCGGGCGATGTATGCCTCGTTCACGTCGACTTCGACCTCGAGCGTGGTCAGGTCGGCCATGGTCACCACCGCTCCCCGCGTCAGGCCGCCGCCCACGCTTGGCGCGACCACTTCCCCCACCTCGGCGTCCTTGCGCAGCACCGTGCCGGTGAACGGAGCGCGAATGATCGTGTTTTCGTTGTTCGCCACAGCTAGTCGGACGCCCGCCGCAGCCGCCCGCTGCCGCGCCGCGGCCGCGTTTACCCGTGCCTCCGCCTGCGACGCGCGGCTCTCGCCGTTCTCCAGTTCCTGCGGCGAGACGAGGTTCGCATTCTGTGCCCGCACGTCGCGCAGGCGCTTGGCCTCGCGCACCGACTGGTCGCGGTCAGCCTGCACCTCGATGAGGCTCGCCTCGGACGCGGCGACGTTGGCCTCGGCCTGCGCTACCGCCGCCTCGAAGTCGGCATTGTCGAGTCGGGCGATGACTGTTCCCCTCCGCACGAACGACCCTTCGCTCACGCCCAGGAAGGCGAGGCGTCCCGCCGTCTTGGCTGAGACCGACGCCTTGGTGCGCGCGACGACATAGCCGTTGGCCGTGACGCTTGTTGCACTCGCTGGCGCCCCCGTCCCGGCTCCGACCGGGGCGCCGACCGTCGCGACCTGCACGACGGGGACCGATCGCCCTCGCATATACCAGACGCCGCCGGCGATGAGCACGGCGACGATGGCAAGCAGGAGAAGGTTGCGCGTTAAGGCGCGCTGTACACCGGGGGGTGGTGCGTCGCGATTGATGCGAAGCTTGGAGAGATCAGCAGGCTGGGTCATGGGCGAGGTATTCTACCGGCGTCCGGGGGGGCGTGTCCATACAGACGCTACGTGAGGTCCGGGCACGAGATTCAGCCGGACGACGCAGCGCCGCGTGCCCAGCCGCCGAGACCCGACGCCGGAGAGATGCTCGCCTGCCAATAACAAGACGCGGCGCTGCGCCGGGGCTTGAGCACCCAGCACGACGCCGCATCAGCGCCACTCGAGACTACATGGCGGGGACGTGCAGTCCGAGGTGCGAGTGAGGACTCAGCGCGAGCGTCTCGCTAGCGAGGTCTTCGCCGTGCTCCGGGTGCACGAAGATCTCGACGTCGGAATGGCTGTCCGCCCAGCCGGCCGGCAGCTTCAGCGTCTTGGTCGACTTGGCGTGCACGCTCCCGAGGCGGACGTCGAAGTCGCCCTGCTCGAGAAAGACGGTGACGTCGTCGCGACGTGGATTCTCCACCGTGATCGTCGCCTCCTTCATATCCGCCGCCGGAAGCACCGCCGACATCGTGTCCGAGGGTGCCGCTGCCATCACCGGATAGGCCCCGCGCTGTACGATCAGGCCGAGTTGCATCCCTGAATGCACCTGGAACGACTGCGAGGCGAGATCGAGTTCACCGTCGGGGTGCACGAAGAGTTGAACGTCGCCGCGGCGGACGAACGAGTTCGGGAGCGGGAGCGTTGCCGTCTTCATCGCGCCCACGCGACCGACGCGTACGTCGAACTCGCCTGCCTCCAGGTAGACGGTGATCGGGACCGTCCGATCGTTCTGGACCAGCACCGTCGCCGCCGGATGTTTCGCGTCCTGGGCGAAGGATGGCGAGGCGACGGAGAGGCTCAGCCCCGATGTCATCAACGCGGCGACGAGGCCAGCACCGCGGATTTGGTGGTGTATGCGCATGATGGATCCCCCATGGAAGTCGGTCCGTCCTGACAAGCGCGCACGCGAGACGATTCTCGTGCGCCCATCGTGCGCGGGGCGAGTGCACGACCGCGACGTAGGCAGGACCAAGTGGGAGGCAAGATGCACCCTGCTGCCTTACGCTAGGGTTACAACCCGGGTGGACGACGCGCGGACCTCGTCGCATGTTGTGCCGCGCTCGGCGAGCCGATGCGTCGCACGTCGCGTCGACACCACCGCACGGGCGCTTGTGACCGAGGGGAGCGCGACACGTGAGGAGCGGCCACGGAAGCACGGAGGTCATGGTCGAGGTTGCGCGCGGCGTCGATGAGGCGCTGGTCGCGGCGATGGCGCAGCTCCTGCCTCAACTCGATCCGTCCGCTCCCATCCCGCACGGCTTGCAGCTGCAAGCGCTCGTCGACGCCCCGGCGTCGCTCCTGCTCCTGGCACACGCACCGGTCGTGGCACGCTCGATCGTCGGGATGCTCACGCTGTCGATCGTGGCCATTCCATCCGGTTGCCACGCCTGGATCGACGACGTGGTGGTGGACGCGGCGTGGCGTGGGCGCGGCGTGGCCGCTTTGCTCGTTGGCGAGGCGTTGCGGCTGGCCGCGTCGCGAGGTGCCGTCAGTGTCGACCTCACGTCACGCCCCGAGCGATCAGATGCCAACCGCTTGTATCAACGTCTCGGCTTCGTGCGCCGCGAGACGAACGTCTACCGCCACGAGCTTGCCCGTGATGCATCGACGACGTGATCGCACGGTGTCAGGCACCCGCGACGTCTGGAGGGGCCGGTGACGCGTCGAGCCACGCCGCCGCCGATGACGCGTCGCTTCGGCGTCGTGCAGGCTACGGCGCTCAACATGACCAACATGATCGGGATCGGGCCGTTCATCACGATCCCGCTCCTCGTATCTGCGCTTGGTGGTCCCCAGGCGATGCTCGGCTGGCTGGTGGCGCTCGTGATCGTGCTGTGCGACGGCATGGTCTGGAGCGAACTCGGGGCCGCGATGCCCGGCTCCGGCGGCTCGTTCGGCTACCTGCGCCGCGGTTACGGCGAGGCGCGACTCGGTCGGCTGATGGGCTTCCTCTTCGTCTGGCAGTTCATCCTGAGCGGGCCGCTGGAGATCGCGTCCGGCTATATCGGCTTTGCCCAATATCTGGGCTACGTCTGGACGGGGATCACGCCGCTGCAGACGATGCTGGTCGTGACGGGACTGGGCGTCTTGAATGTCGCGCTCCTGTACCGCCGCATCACGTCGATCGCGCGGATCACGGTCACCCTCTGGATCGGGACGATCCTGACCGCCGCTGTCGTCATCGGTGCGGGACTCCTTCACTTCGACCCCGCAGTCGCCTTCGACTTCCCGCCTGGCGCCTTCAACTTCTCGCTCGGCTTCTTCCTGGGGCTGGGGGCGGCGTCGCGCATCGGCGTCTATGACTACCTGGGCTACTACGACATCTGCTATATCGGCGACGAGGTCGAGAACCCGGGCCGTGTGATCCCGCGCTCGATTTTCCTCAGCACCGTCGCCGTTGCCGCGATCTACGTGGCGATCAACCTCTCGATCATGGGCGTCGTCCCGTGGCGTGACTTCGTCCCGGCCGAGTCGCACCCCGCGTCGAAATTCATCGTCTCGATCTTCATCGAGCGGTTGTACGGCCGGAGCGTCGCCACTGCGTTCACGGCGATGATCCTGTGGACCGCCTTCGGATCGGTCTTCGCGCTCCTGCTCGGCTACTCGCGGGTGCCCTTCGCCGCGGCGCGTGACGGCTACTTCTTTCGATCCTTCGCCCGGTTGCATCCGACGGGCGGCTTCCCGACGGTGTCGCTACTGGTGCTGGGCGTACTGTCCGTGCTCGCGAGCTTCGTGTCGTTGGGGATGGTGATCGATGCCCTGATCACGACGCGTATCCTGGTGCAGTTCATCGGGCAGATCGGGGCGGTCACGCTGCTCCGGCGGCGCGAACCCGACCTGCCGCGCCCGTATCGGATGTGGTGGTATCCGGTGCCGAGCCTGGTGGCGCTGCTCGGGTGGATCTTCATCTTTGCCACGACGCCGCTGCCGGTGGTTGGGGCGGGCTTGGGGGCGCTGGTGCTCGGCGTCGTCAGCTTCGGACTGTGGTCATGGCGGGGAAGGACCTGGCCGTTCGAATCGGTCACTTCCCCGTGAGGCAGCGCTTACTGCACGACCTTGCGCTCCGGATCCATCAGCTTCCGTGCGAAATACGTGAACTCGAGGGCCGTGGTGTGCGCCTGCTGCGCAGCGTTGGCGCCCGAACCGTGCCCTCCCTCGATCACCTCGTGGAAGAGATACGGTAGCCCCATCGCCGACATCTTGGCGGCGAACTTCCGCGCATGTTGTGGCCCGACGCGATCGTCCTTCGTCGTCGTCCAGATGAGAGGCTCGGGATATTTCACCCCAGGCCTGAGGTTGTGATACGGCGAGATCGAGGCGAGGAACGTTCGCTCTTTCGGGTTGGAGACGCTCCCGTACTCCCCGACCCACGACGCACCGGCCTGGATCTGTTCGAAGCGCAGCATATCCAGCAACGGGACCTGGATGTCGACGGCATTCCAGAGGTCCGGGCGCTGCGTGAACTGCACGCCCATCAGCAAGCCACCGTTGGAGCCGCCCTGGATGCCGAGCCGGCGCGGCGAGGTGATCTTTCTCGCGATGAGATCCTCGGCGACGGCGGCGAAGTCATCGTAGATCACCTGCCGGTGCGTCTTGAGGCCGGCTTCGTGCCACGCCGGGCCGAACTCGCCGCCACCGCGGATGTTGGCGACCACGTACACACCACCCTGCTCGACCCACAACTTGCCGACATCCGCATCGTAGCGCGGCGTCATCGAGGCTTCGAATCCCCCGTACGCGTAGAGGATCGTCGGATTCGCACCGTCGCGCGCCATCCCTTTGGGGTGCACGATGAAGTACGGCACCTTCGTACCGTCCTTGGACGTCGCCTCCAGCTGCTCGACCACGCTCCGGGACGCGTCGAAGCGAGGAGCGAGAGTCTTGATCTGTGTTGCGGTCGCCTTCGATGCGTCGGCCAGCCAGATGCTACTCGGCGTCAGGTAGCCGGTTACACCAATGAGGGCAGTGCTGCTCCCCACGTCGGCATCGATGACGTCGGTCGACACGTTGTCGGGGAGCGTGACAGGCGATCGCGTCCATGTGCCGTCAGCCGCACGAGCGGCGATGAACACTTTTCCCCTGACGTTCTGGTAGATGCCGAGCAGGAGGCGGTCGCGCGTTGCCGCGATGCCGGCCACCGACTCGCGTGGGCCGGGCTCGAAGACCGCCACGGGTGAGAGCTTGGCCGGTTCTCGCATCGCCGCGACGAGGTCGAAGGCAGCGACCGATCCTGCGCGGATCGTGGCCTTGCCGCCGGTCCACGTGTCCGACAGCTGCACGATGACCTGCCCGTCGATCAACTCGGCGATCCCCGCCTTGAGGGGAATCGACAGCCTGGCGACATCCTTCGGCCGCACGATGTACTTCTCCATCTCGAACGTGCTGAGCGGGCGGTCGATGAAGCTCACGCGATGTCCCTTGGCGTCCACGAGCGTCAGCGGGGAGACCCCGTACCCGCCGTCCTTCGCCGATCCGCGAAAGATCTCCACGGCGTCGGCAAGCTTCTGCCCGCGCGCCAAACGCTTGACGACGAACGGATACCCTGAGCTCGTGACTTCGCCCGGTTTCCACTCGCGTGAGACGAGCAGGGTGTCGACGCTGGTCCACGCGACCCGCTGTTTACCCTTGGGAATGAAGAAACCACCCTTCACGAACGTGCGCGACGCCACATCGAACTCGCGCACCGTATTTGCATCCTCCCCGCCATCGGAAAGAAGGAGCAGGCAGCGTCGCTCGTCGGGCTTGACGCACGAGGAGCCCTGCCAGACCCAGTTTGCCTTTTCCGCCTTGGCCAGCGAGTCGAGATCGAGCACGGTGGTCCATTGCGGCGACGCCGTGCGGTAGCTGGCGAGTGTGGTGCGGCGCCAGATGCCGCGCACGTGCGCCGAGTCCTGCCAGAAGTTGTAGAGTTCACCACCGAGAAAGCGCACGTAGGCCAGGCGGTCCTTGGCCTGTGCCATCTCGAGCGCGGACTTGTAGATGCCAGAATACCGCCTGTCCTTTTCGAGGACGGCGGCGGTTTTTGCGTTCTCGGCCTTCACCCAGGCCATGGCGCGCGTTCCGTTCATCTCTTCGAGCCAACGGAAGTTGTCGGTCGTGTCGGGGCGGCCCGCCTGTGCGCTGGCAAGCACAGGCGCGAGGAGGGCGCAAATCGAGAAAATGGCGAGGCGACGCATGCTCGATGGGGTGGGAGGAAAGTGGCGTCTGTCAACAAACATACCGCGCGGACTGGGCGCGATCACTCCCATCACTCCTGGCGCGTCGAGACGGGGACCGTCCGGTCGCGCGTCGCCAGCCGACGCTCGCGGGGGCACGGCGCGCCGATTTTGAGGCGACGCCCGCCGCGCGCAGCTAGTCCTGTCTGATGGCATCCACCGGATCGATCGCCGCGGCTCGACGCGCAGGGAGCCAGCAGGCGATTACGGCGACGAGCAGGAGAATCAGTGTCACCGACGCCAGCGTTGGTACGTCGGTGGCGGATACTCCGAACAGCGAGGAGGCCAGCGTCCGGGTCACCAGTAGCGCCGCGACGAGTCCGAGCCCCGCGCCCGCGAAGGCGTGCAGGATGCCGCGTTGCACAATCATGCGCACGACTTCATGTCGCGAGGCTCCTAACGCCATGCGCACCCCGATCTCCCGCCGGCGGGTGCGCACCGTGTACGAAAGCATACCGAAGATGCCGACCGCCGCGAGCAGCAGTGCGACCCCGGCAAAGCTGCCGAGCAGCGCGGTCCAGTGCCTCGGCAGCGCCATCGAGGTGTAGATGCGCTCCTCCATCGGTGCGACGTCGTCGAGCGGAACCGCGGCATCGAGCGATCGCAACGTCTCGCGCACGCGAGACGCGAGCGCGGCCGGCGAGCCGGCGGTGCGCACGAAGAGATTGAGGTCGCGCTGCCACCCCTCGCTCAGCGGGCCGTAGACAGCGTCCGGCGTGCGATCGAGTCCGTTGTATCGCACATCGCTCACCACTCCGACGATCGTCGTCAACGGACAGCTGACACAGCCACCGCTCACGAGCCTTCGTCCCACGACCGTCCCTTCGGGGAAGTAGCGCCGCGCCCACGAGCGGCTCACCAGGATCACCGGTGCAGGACCGCCAGAGTCGGCAGGCGTGAACATGCGCCCCTCGAGCAGCGTGATGCCCAGCGCGCTGAAGTACTCCGCGTTGACGAACGGCCAGGGCGCATTGGGTTGCGTGCTCCCCGGTGCGACCGGATGGTCGATGAGGTCGAAATTATTGTTGTCACCCGAACCGAAATCGTTCGGCGGCATCATGGAGCTGAGCCCGGCGCCGGAAACGCCCGGCAGTTCGCCGACTAAGGAAAGCGCCCGGTTCCAGTAGTCGCCGACCATGTCGCTGCCGGCATAGCGCGTCGCCGGAAGCGAGACGCGCACGGTGAGCAGCCTCTGCGGATCGAAGCCCGGATCCTCGCGCTGCAGCCGGATGAAGCTGTTCAGCAGGAGGCCGGCGATCGCCAGGATCGGGAGGGCGAGTGCGAACTGGGCGATGACGAAGGCGCTGCGCGCGGCCTGTGTCTGCCGTCCCCCCCCGATGGTGCGTTCTCCCATCTGTAACGCCCCCGACGCGCCCTGCCGGAGCAGGCGCACGACCGGATATGCACCGACGACCACGCCGGACAACAGTGCCACAGCGGCCGCGAAACCGATCGCCCGCGCGTCGAGGTGGGCGGTGGCGAGATGCGGCATGCTGGGGCCGAGGAGGATCAGGAGGCGGAGCCCCACCGCACCGAGCGCGATCCCGACGACCGCTCCCAACGCCGCCAGGGTGATGCTTTCTGTCACCAGTAGGCGCAGGAGGCGGAGGCGACTTGCCCCGAGTACGGCGCGTAGTGACACTTCGCGCCATCGTCCGATCGACCGCACGAGCATCAGGCTCGCCACGTTGGCGACGGCGATGAGCAGGACCAATCCCACGGCCACCGCAAACAATCCGAGGCTGGCCGTGGCGTCGCCGAGGAGGGCCACACGCATCGGGACAGGGTTGAGTCGTGCGGTGCTGTCCTGAAAGCCGGAGGCCCACAGCGGGAAGACGCGCTCGCTGATGCCGGCGAGGTCACGCGCGGCCGCCTCGGCGGTGACCTCCGGTTTGAGGCGCGCGACGACGCGGAGTCCGAATGGCCCGCGCCGAGTCGGCGTTCGGAGTTGCAGCGCGGGCCAGAGGTCCGGATGCACCCCGGCGAGTTCGCGGACTCCTACCGGAAGTACACCGACGACTGTGTAGGCGACTCCGTCGACGGTCACGCTCCGGCCGACGGCGTTCGCCTCACCGCCGAGCGCGCGCGTCGCCAGCTCATGGCTGGCCACGGCAACGGGAAGGGCCCCTTCGCGCTCGTCGTCCGGCTCGATGCTGCGTCCGTACGCCGGGCGCACGGCAAAGGCCCCGAAAAAGCCCGAGGTCACGCTGCCGATGGAGACACGCTCCGCATCTCCGCCCGCCGAAAAAGAGGCGAAGCCTCCACGCAGCGCGCCGACAACCGAAAAGCTTCGCTGCTGCTCCTCGATGGCGCGGTAGTCGACCACCGAAAGCGAGGCGCGAGATGTCGGCGAGAACTGCTGGAAGACGACGACGAGTCGCGCATAGTCCGGGTCGACCAGTACGGCGTTGACGGCGCTGAAGACCGCGGTCGTCGAACCGATCCCCAGCGCGAGCACCATCACGGCGGAGAACGTGAAGCCCACGTTCCGGCGCAGGCTCCGGATCGCATAGCGAACGTCCTGCGTGAGGTCGACGAACCAGCGCAGCCCGCGCGCGTCGTGGTGCTCCTCCTTGAAGCGCGACACGCCGCCGAACGCGACGAGCGCCTGCCGACGTGCCTCCGACGGCGTCATGCCGTGCAGCCGCACTAACTCGTCGGCTTCCATCTCGACGTGCTGCCGCATCTCGAGGTCGAGATCTCGATCGAGTGACTCCCGCTGCCTGACGGCGTCGACGCGTCGCGTTATGCGCTTGAACCAGGAGATCATGACGACACTCCGTTCAGGTGGCTGCGAGGATGTGCTCGACCGCCTCGGAGAAGCGGCGCCACTGCAGGCGCTCGGCCGCCAGCTGCTTTTTTCCGTCGCGGCTCAGCGTGTAGAACTTGGCGCGCCGTCCCTCGGGGCTGAGTTGCCATTCGGCGGTGATCCACCCTTTCTCTTCGAGGCGATAGAGCGCGGGATAGAGCGAGCCCTGGCCCACGTCCAGCACCTCACGGGAAAGTTCGCGCAGTCGCTTCGAGATGCCCCATCCATGGAGCGAGCCGAGCAGCAGCGTCTTGAGGATGAGCAAGTCGAGCGTGCCTTGCAGCAGGTCGGTACGTGGCGGCATCGAACGCGGGTCGGAGGGAGGGGAGGCGTCTGGGCGACGGCAGTGCGCGCGCAGGTGCGATACCTCGACATCCGACAATAGGCGCCGCTTGTGTCGGATGTCAAGGTATCAGCGGCGAGGAGGTCGACCGACCGTGTCGCGTCCACGCTGAGCGCGGGTCACCGCGATCGTCCGGGAGCGCGGCTGGCCGCCTGCGGCCGTCGCCGCGCGCGGCCCGGGTTGGCCGGCGTCGCTCGGGACGGCCGGCGAGGAACGGCACCACCTCGGCAACCCTTCT
>JBDTUA010000190.1:0-9784 GCA_040007995.1 Gemmatimonadota bacterium
GTCGCCCGGCTGGCCGGCTTCGACCGGCCGCTCGCCATCGACATCGGCGGCACGAGCGCCGACGTCGGGCTCATCCTCGACGGCGAACCGCTGGTGGAAGCGGGAGGCACCGTGGCCGGCGTCCCGATCGCCCTCCCGCGCGTCCTCGTCGAGACGGTGTCGGCTGGCGGTGGATCGTTAGGCTGGGTCGACGACGGGGGTGCCCTGCGCGTCGGGCCACGCAGCGCGGGCGCCGTCCCCGGTCCCGTCGCCTTCGGCCGCGGCGGGACGCAACCGACCGTCACCGACGCGCATGTCACCCTGGGCAACATCCGCGCCGACCGTATGGCCCGCGACGTCGCGCTCGACGCGGTCGGGGCGCGCGCGGCGATCGCCCGTCTTGCCGCAACCCTCGGCGCGACGCCTGAACGCACCGCGGCAGCGATGATCGCCACGGCGGACGCCGAGATGGCGCGGGCGTTGCGGCGTGTCAGCGTCGAGCGCGGCGTTGATCCTCGTGGCTGCGTCCTCGTGGCGTTCGGTGGCGGCGGCCCCCTGCATGCCTGCGCCCTCGCTGATCGCCTGGGAATGCGGCGCGTCCTCGTTCCGCCGCACGCGGGCGTCCTCTCGGCCCTGGGGCTGGCGGTGGCCCCGGAACGACGGATGGCGATGGTGAGCGTCATGCAGTCGCTGCTCACGCTGAGCGACGGTGCGCTCGCGACGGCCGCCGACGGTGCCGCGGCGCGCGCAGGGGGTGCCGGCAGCGCGCAGTTCGTCGCGCGCGTGCGCTATCGCGGACAGGGACACGAGCTCGAGATCGCCTGGCTTCGCGGTGAACCGGTTGCGGCGCTCGCCGAACGATTCTCCGAGTCGCATTCGCGCCGGTATGGATTCGTCCTCGAGGCGGAGGCCGAAGTGGTGAGCGTACGCGCCACCACGTCGACCGACGCGCCGGGGTTGCAGCTGGCGCGCCGCGGCAACAATCGATGGGCCGAGGGGGGCGGCGTCGATTCCGGCGGTGTACTCGCGGCCACCGTGCGCGGCGCTGCTGTTGTCGCCCTTCCCGACGCGACGCTTCTCGTCGCCCCTGGATGGACCGCGCGCCCGCTCGATATGGGCGGATGGCTCATGGAGGCCGATGCCTGATCCGTCGCCCGACTTGTCCGCCGGCTTCGATCCCCTCGCCCTGACGGTCTTCTCCAACGCGGTCGCGATGATCGCCGAGGAGATGGGGACGGTGCTGGAGCGCGGCGCCCTCTCGCCGAACATCCGTGAGCGGCGCGACGCCTCCTCGGCGCTCTTCGACGCCCACGGGCGCATGATCGCCCAGGCCGCGCACATCCCCGTGCACCTGGGGGCCATGCCTGAGGCCGTGCGTGCTGTGCGCGCGCGCGGCCCCGCTCCCGGCGACGTCTTCCTCCTGAACGATCCCAATCACGGCGGCTCCCACCTTCCCGACCTCACGATGATCGAGGTCATCGCCGAAGGCGACACGATCGTCGGATACGCGGCGGTGCGCGCGCACCACGCGGACGTGGGAGGGATGTCTCCCGGGAGCATGCCCCGCGGCGCGACCGAGCTGGTGCAGGAAGGGTTGATCGTCCCCCCGGTGCGCATTGCGCGTGGCGAACAGTGGAACGAGGAGATCCTCGCCCTCGTCCTCGCCAACGTACGCACGCCCGGCGAGCGATTGGGCGACCTCCGGGCGCAACGCGCCGCTTGTGCCGCCGGGCGCGACGGCTGGCGTGCCCTGCGGGACCGCGAGGGAGCGGCGACGGTCGAGGCGGCCTGCGAGGCGCTGCTCGACTACACCGAACGTCGCGCGCGTGCCCGCATCGCACAGCTAGGGGCGGCGCGCGGCTCTGCGCGCGATGCGCTGGAAGGCGACGGCGTCACCGACGACGAGGTCCCGGTCGTGGTGCGACTGGAGGCACTTGGGGACCGGCTTCGCCTCGACTTCAGCGGGACTTCCCCGATGGTGGCGGGGAACGTCAACGCCCCGTTCGCCGTCACGCGGGCCGCCGCGGTCTTCGTCCTCCGCACCCTGCTCGACGCCGACGTCCCGACCAATGACGGGATCGCCCGTGCGCTGGAGCTGGTCGTGCCCGAGGGGAGCGCGATCCACGCGCGCTGGCCGGCCGCGGTCGCCGCGGGCAACGTGGAGATGTCGCAGCGCGTGACCGACACGATCTTCGCCGCGCTGGCGGATGCCGGCGTCGACGTTCCCGCGCAAGGGCAGGGGACGATGAACAACGTCACCTTCGGCGGCCGGGGGTGGACGTTCTATGAGACGTTAGGCGGCGGACAGGGAGGCTCGTCGCGCGGCCCGGGACCGAGCGCCGTACACGTCGGGATGAGCAATACGCGCAACACCCCGATCGAGTCGCTCGAGCACGCCTATCCGCTGCGTATCGACGAGTATGCCGTGCGCCGCGGGTCGGGCGGCGCCGGCACCGGTCCGGGCGGCGATGGGGTCATCCGTCGCTACCGCGTCCTGGAACCGTGCTCCGTGACGCTGGTGACCGAGCGCCGGCGTCGCGCGCCGTTAGGCGCCGCGGGGGGCGACGACGGTCAGCCGGGACAGAACCTGCTCAACGGGACGCCCATCGCCGCGAAGTGCCGCCTCGAACTCGTCGCCGGCGACGTCATCAGCGTGCTGACGCCGGGAGGCGGTGGCTGGGGAATCCCACCCGCGCTCACCAGCCGCCGAGCGCGGTGACCCACGCGGGTCACGCGCCCTCCCTACATTTGGACATGCTGAATCTCCGCTCGCTCGTCCTGCTCTCCTTCGCCCCTTTTGTGCTGCAGGCGCAGGCGCCCCGTGACTATCCGGGACGCGGCGCTCCCACGGTCACAGTCCCAAGCGCGACGCAGGTGATCACCCTCGACGCCCGCCTCGACGAACCCGCATGGGACGAGGCGGCGCGACTCACCGGCTTCTCGCAATACCAGCCCGTGGACCGTCGCCCGGCCGTCGAGGCGACCGAAGTGCGCGTGTTGTACACGCCGCAGGCGATCTACTTCGGCATTATCGCGACAGTCAACGACCCGGGCGCAGTGCGGGCGACGCTCTCCAAGCGTGACAACATCAGCAATGACGACCGCGTCACCATCTACCTCGACACGTTCGACGACAAGCGCCGCGCCTTCTTCTTCGGCGCCAACGCGCTCGGGGTCCAGGTGGACGGGGTGCGCACCGAAGGCGCGGCGAGTGCGGGCAACATGTTCGGTGGGAGCGTCGACCTCAATCCCGACTTCCGGTACGAGACACGCGGTCGACTGACGCCGACCGGCTACGTCATCGAAATGCGCATCCCCTTCAAGTCGTTGCGCTTCCCGAACGGCGAGCAACGCTGGGGGATCCAGGTGGTCCGGAGCATCCCGGGCCGATCGGCAGAGGATACGTGGACCGACGCGCAGCGCGGCGCCTCGTCGTTGCTCGCGCAGTCGGGCGTCCTCGTGGGGATGGAAGGGATCGAGCGCGGGGTCGTCACCGATCTCCAGCCCTTCATCACGGAATCGGTGGCAGGCGGCCGAGATTCGAACGGCGACTTCCGCCGGGACGGCGGGAAGTTCGACGCCGGGTTGAACGCCCGACTCGGCTTTTCCTCATTTGCCGTCGAGGGCACGATCAACCCCGACTTCTCGCAGGTCGAGTCCGACGCCGGACTGGTGACGGTCAACGAGCGCTTCACCCTCTTCCTGCCCGAACGGCGCCCCTTCTTCCTCGAAGGGATCGAGCTCTTCGCCACGCCCAACCAGCTGGTCTACTCACGCCAGATCGCGAATCCCATCGCCGGCGGGAAGGTCACGGGAAAGCTGGGCCGCGCCGGCGTCGCACTGCTCTCGGCGCTGGATGACACGCCGGGTGAAAACGCGCTCTTCAACATCGCGCGCCTCCGGGGTGACTACGGCGGGAACTCCGTGGCGGGGCTGACCGTCACCGATCGACGACAGGGACGCCGCAGCAACTCGGTCATCGCGGCCGACAATCGATTCGTCTTCAAGAAGTTGTATTACTTCGAGACACAGCTCGGCCAGTCGCTCACGTCGGATGGAAACGCGACGCGTAGTGCGCCGATCTGGAAGGGAGAAGTTGATCGCACCGGACGGCTCTGGGGCTTCAACTACCAGCTATCCGGCATCGGCGATCGCTTCCGCACCGAGGCCGGCTTCGTTCCGCGCGTCGGCTACCAGACGGCGCACGCCTTCAACCGCTTCGCGATCCTGGGGAGCCCCACGTCGTTCATCCAGAACTTCACCACCTTCTTCGGCCCCACGCGCCTCTGGCGATACGGTTCGTTCACGCGTGACGCCGAACTCGAAGGCGACGATCAGTTCAACGTCTTCGTGACGCTGCGCGGCGGGTGGTCGGTGTCGTCGGCCGTGGACCGGAGGTTCTTCTTGATCGAGCCCTCCGTCGCGACCGGGCTGCAAGCGACGACTGTCGAAGGGGAGCTCATCCCATGGGACCCCTCGACTCGCCTGGACGATCTCTGGTCGTCATCGTTAGGGATCACCACCCCGGTTTTCGGGCAGTTCAACGCGTCGCTCAACGTGTCGCGTGGCGACGTTCCGATTTTCGTCGAGGGGATCGATGGCCAGCAGTGGCGCGTCACCGGCTCGCTCCTCCTGCGGCCGACCGCCGGAACGCGCATCGAGGGGACGGTGACCACCTCGCGAATCGCCCGGGCCATCGATGGCTCTCCCTATGCACGCGTGACGATTCCCCGCCTCAAGATCGAGTACCAGCCCACGCGTGCGCTCTTCTTCCGCGTCGTCTCGCAGTATCGCATCGATCGCGTCGAGGCGCTTCGCTTGCGAGGGACCTCGCGCCCCCTCTTCAACTCGGCCGGCGACCCTGTTCGCGCGACCGACGCCCGGTCGCTCGGCACCGACTGGCTGGTGCAGTACGAGCCATCGCCGGGGACGACGGCCTTCATCGGGTACGGCGACGGTTGGGGCTCACCCGGTTACCCTGATGACACCGGCCTGCGACGGCGACGCGACGGGATCTTCCTCAAGATCGCCTACCTGCTTCGTCGTTAGGCGAGGGAGGGCGGGTACGGTGGGGTGGCGTTAGGCACCGTCTCCCCCAAGCGCCGGCGTCAGATCGACAGCTCCATCCCCTCGTGGGCGGCGATGACCCGCACCGCACCGCCGCGCTCCCCGACCATCACGTGGCAGAGCGACAACATCTCGTCCAGGGCGGCATCGCTGCGATCCGGTTCGTGGTGGAAGAGCACCAGTGTCTCGACCTCGGCCGCAATCGCGAAGTCCACCGCGTCGCGATACGACGAGTGCCCCCATCCGCGGTGATCCATGTACTCGGCCCCGGTATACATCGAGTCGTGGATCAGCACCGATGCCCCACGGGCAAAGTCGACCAGCGCCTCGCGCGTCGACGCGGCATCGGCCTGGTCGCCATCGCGATCCAGTTCGTTGTCGGGGATGAAGATCACCGAGCGCGACGGATCGCCCGACGGCGACAGGCGGAAACCCAGCGCGCTCCCCGGATGTCGCACGTTGATGGCGCGGATCTCGTAGCCCGGGCCGGAGTGCCGGTGTTCGGTCAGCTTCCGCACTTCCATCCGCGCGCTCAGCTGGTCGAACGCCACGGGGAAGACGACGGGACTCATCTGCTGGCGCAGCACGACCTCCAGCGACCGCTCCAGCGAGGGCGAGCCCCACAGCGTGAAGTCATTGCCCGCCTGGAACGCCGGCGTGAAGAAGGGGAGCCCCTGGATGTGATCCCAGTGCGCGTGCGAGAAAAAGACGTCGCCGCGGATCGGCCTCCCATCCGCCTGCTGCACGAGCGCGCGACCTAACTCCCGGATGCCAGTGCCGGCGTCGAGGATCACCAGCTCCCCGTCGTCGGTGCGCACCTCGACGCAGGTGGTGTTCCCACCGAAGCGCGCCGTCGCCGGGCCGGGGGAGGGGCACGACCCGCGGGTTCCCCAGAAGCGGACACGCATTACGACCGCCGACGGATGGAGTGCCGCGAGTGGTCCGACGCCCTAGACGCGGGCCTGCGCGAGCTGCTTGAGGACCTGGCGATTCGCAACGGAAATGCGGCGACGCTCGACGCGGATGAAGCCCTGGATCTGGAAATCGCGGATCGTGCGCGAGACCGTCTCGCGGCTCGCCCCGATCATGTGGGCGATCGTCTGGTGCGTGAGCGGCTTCTCGATGGTCTCCTTCCCTGCCTCATCGGCGAAGTCGAGGAGGAGGCGCGCAATGCGCCCCGGGACATCGAGCAAAGCGAGGCCGTGGATCTTCGCATCGGCTCTACGCAGCCGGCGCGCCAGCTCGACGAGCAGTGACCACGCCACCGCGGGGTTGGCCTCGACCCGTCGCCGGAAATCGTCGCGACGCAATACGAGCAGGTTCGTGTCCTCCATCGCGATCACGTGCGCCGAACGCGGCTGGTCGTCGATGAGCGAAAGTTCACCGAAATGCTCGCTGACGCCGAGCACGCCGAGGATGACCTCGCGTCCGTCTTCACCGATGAGAACGACCTTGACGCGACCTTCCCGGACGATGAAGAGGGAATCGCCGGGATCGTCCTCGAAGACGATGACGCTTCCCTTCGGATAGTTCTTTTCGCGCGTGAGCTCGCCGAAGCGCTGCAGTTCGGCATCGTCGAGCTTGGAGAAAATCGGAATGGAGCGGAGGAAGTTGCTGATATCCATCCGGAGGGCCTGCCGTGCTGGAGTCGGGGCGAATGCGAGCGGGAGAGCCATAATGACGGGCGCGCGTCTAGGGTATTGACAGCGGTTACAGACAAGGACGCCCACCGTAGTGGCGCGTCACAGTAGCACTGCGCGAAACGCCCGCCCGATCCCCCGGCTGCCTCGGCGTACGGTTGACCCCTGGCTGAGCCGAGGGAACCAACCAACCGTTCAGGGATTGCTTCCTGGAGGGCAGGAGTCAGTGTCGAAAATCACAGAACGCGTGAGACGACTTCGCTTCTACCCCGTTCCCGCCTCCCCGGTCCGCCGAGCGTTCAGCGCGCGTGAGTTGAACTTTGCACATCCGGCGACTTATATTTTCCAGCTCTCCTACAGCACCTTCAGAGGCAGCCGTGAAAGCCGACATCCATCCGGAGTACGCCACCGCGACCGTGCATTGCGCTTGCGGCAATAGCTGGCAAACGCGCTCGACCGTGGGCGAACTTCACCTCGATATCTGTTCCAACTGCCACCCGTTCTTCACCGGGAAGCAGAAGCTGGTCGACACCGCCGGACGCGTGGAGCGCTTCCGCCAGAAGTACGCCGGTAAGTCGACCTGAGTCTCCGGGACCGCCTGGCGGACGCCGTCGCGCGCGCCGCCGAAGTCGAACGCGAACTCTCCGATCCAGCGACCGCCAAGGACGCAAGGAAGCTGGCAACGCTGGGTCGGGAGCATCAGCGGCTTGGTGCCGTGGTCGACGTCTCAAACCGGCTCGAAAAGTTCGAGGACGAGCTCGCGCAGGCCCGCGAGCTCGTTTCCATTGACGACCCCGAAATGGCCGCCGAGGCCGAGTCCGAGGTCGATCGACTCACCGCGGTACTTGAACAGTTGGAGCTCGACCTCAAGCCCCTCCTCGTTCCCCACGACCCGCTCGACGATCGTCCCGCCATTGTCGAAATCCGAGCCGGAACAGGCGGAGACGAAGCCGCACTGTTCGCCGCGGACCTCTTCCGTATGTACACCCGATACATCGAGCGGCACGGCGGCTGGCGCATCGAGATGATGTCCCACTCCGACGGAACGCTCGGCGGCATCAAGGAGGTCGTCTTCAAGGTGCTTGGCGACGGTGCCTTCGGCGCCATGCGCTGGGAGTCGGGGGTGCATCGGGTGCAGCGTGTCCCCGCGACCGAGGCTGCCGGACGGATCCATACCTCGGCGGCGACCGTCGCGGTCCTCCCCGAAGCCGAGGAAGTCGACGTCTCCATCGACGAGAAGGACCTGCGCGTCGACGTCTACCGCGCTTCGGGACCGGGGGGACAGGGGGTCAACACGACCGATTCGGCGGTGCGCATCACCCATATCCCGACCGGGATCGTGGTTTCGCAGCAGGACCAGCGTTCGCAGATCCAGAACAAGGCGAAGGCCATGGAAGTGCTGCGATCGCGCATCCTCGACCATCGCCTCTCGCAGATCCAGTCGGATCGGGCGCGCATGCGGAAGACGCAGGTCGGAACCGGCGACCGCTCGGCGAAGATTCGCACGTACAACTTTCCGCAGAGTCGAGTCACCGATCACCGGATCAATCTCACGCTGCACGACATCTCGCGCGTGATCGAGGGCGACATCGGGAAGCTCGTCGACGCGTTGCGCGTCGCCGACATGGAAGAGAAGCTTTCCGGCGACACACCGGCGGAGTGACGTGGCCGGCGTGACCAGCTCCCACGCCCCGTCGAGGACCGTCGCAGAGGTCGTGGCGTCGGTCGCCCTCGCACTGGCTTCCCGACTCGACAACGGGCGAACTCCGGATGGTACGATCGAGATTCCTCTCGACGGCGCGCGCGGTCGTCCGGACGATGTGCCTCCGCGCGTCGTGATGGAAGCGCGCGAACTGGTGGCGGCCGTGATGCAGCAACCGCGATACTGGCCGTCAGCTGCAGCCGCGACCCCGCTCACCCCGGCCGACATCGAGGCGATCGAGCGCGCTGCGGCGCGGCGCGCGATGGGTGCTCCGCTCGCCTACGCCGTCCGCTCGGCGCCGTTCCGGGGATTGATGCTGTACGTGGACGAACGAGTGCTGATACCGCGTCCCGAGACCGAGTACCTCATCGACCGCGTGCTGGCGCTTCCCGGGCGACGCCCCGGAGGAATCGCGGTCGACGTGGGGACGGGATCCGGCGCGATTGCCCTCGCGTTAGCCAGTGAGGGAGACTTCGCGCGCGTCATCGGCACCGACATCTCGCACGACGCCCTCGCGGTCGCACGGGAGAATGGGGCGCGCTGCGCCGGGGCGCTGCGGGTAGGCGTGGAATTCCGCGCTGGTGGCGCGCTGGCGCCGCTGGCCGACCTGGAGCACGCGGTGGAACTCCTCGTCTCCAATCCGCCCTATATTGCCTTTGACGAAGTGCCGGCGCTCCCCGCCGACGTGCGAGATTGGGAACCACCGCTGGCGCTCGCGTGCGCTGGGGATGGGTTGGCCGTCACGCAGGCGATCGTGGCGGATGGCGGGCGCCTCCTGCGGCCCGGTGGGATCCTGGCCTTCGAGACCGATTCGCGGCGTGCGCAGCGCGTGGCGGTGATGGTGCGAGAGAACGGGACGTACGATGCGGTCGAGGTGCTCCTCGACCTCGCGGGGCGCGAACGCTACGTTGTCGCGCGCCGTCGCGGGACAAACTGAAACATGCGGCCCGAGCACGCGGTGCGCATGAAGATCGCCGGGGCCTTACGACCGCGCGACCCTGACCATTTTGTCGCCGAGCAGTCGGTCGGCGCCTCACCCCACAGGACCTGACGATGATCGATACCAAGGCGAAGGAGCTGGGACGCATTCTCGGACAGAGCGACCAGTACAAGGCCCTCAAGCGCTCCAACGACGGCCTCGGTGCCGACCAGGGCGCCGTGACCATGCTGCGCCGCATGGAAGAGCTGCGCAACGACGCGCAGCGACTCATCGAGGGGGGGGAGGAGCCCACGCCCGAGATGGAGAAGGAGATGGACGACCTGCTCGGCAAGGTGCAGGTCAGCACGGCCTATCAGCAGGCAGTGGCGGCCCAGGAGAACTTCGACAAGCTCATGATGCAGGTCAACAACTGGATCGCCGAGGGGATCAAGGCCGGCGCCGCGTCGCCCATTATCA
>JBDTUA010000191.1:0-9697 GCA_040007995.1 Gemmatimonadota bacterium
CACGCACGAGGATGCGGAGGATGCCGTGCAGGAAGGCTTTCTGCACGCGTATCGCGCGCTGCACCGCTTCCTCCCGGACCAGGCGTTCGGGGCGTGGCTGCATCGCATCGTCGCCAACGCTGCGCTGGACATCACGCGCCGCCGCAAGGTGCGGGATGCCGACTCGCTCGCCGATACCATCGCGTCGCCCTTCCGCGACCCGGCGGAGTCGGATGAGCTCAAACGTCGGCTTGCGTCTGCTCTCGAGTTACTCGGTGATCGGCAACGAAGCGTCATCGTGCTGCATGACGTCGAAGGCTACAAACACGCGGAGATCGGACGAATGCTCGGCATCCCCGAAGGGACCGCAAGATCCGACCTCCATCACGCCCGCGCCCGGCTCCGCCAGACGCTGGGTGCAATCCGGAGCCAGTTATGAAGATCGAACGCGGTGATGGCCGCGACATGCGCGATGATGAGATTCAAGGCGCCATGCGCAAACTCTATCAGTCCCCGCAGGACGACTCGTATTGGTCGTCGCTCGAACGCCGCATCATGCAGGCGGTCGGGGTCGAGCGGCAGCGCGAGTGGTGGTCGTACTTCCCTGGGTGGGTGCGCCTCGGCGTCTCGGCCGCCGCGGCCGCCGCGCTCATCGCGGCGCTCGCGTCGTGGCACACGCGCGATTCGCAGCAGCGCATGGCCGCCGACCGCCTCATCGGACCGGCCAGCGAGATGCCCCTGCTCACCGAGTCCGATCGTGGTGAGCCCAACAAGGAACGCGAAGCGACGCTGCGTTACCTGATCACGCACGACTGAGCGGGTCGCAGATGAAGAATTCCAAGAACCTCGCGCTCATGTTCCTGCTTGGGACTTTTCTCACCGGGGGAGTGCTGGGCTTCACGGCGAATCGCTTCATGCATCGCGACCAGGTGTGCTACACCGAGAGCGGCAGCGGAAGCCTGCTCGCGCTCCTCTCTGAACGGCTCAAGCTCACGGCCGACCAACAACATCGGGTGAACGGGATCCTCGACGAACGTAGCCGCCAGTACAAGCGCGTCATGGACCCTATCCGGCCCCGCACCGACTCGATCAAGGAGTTCGCCCGGGAGCAGATCCGCCAGGTGCTGGACGTGGACCAGAAGCGCGAGTTCGAGGCGCTCATCGTCGAGACCAGCGACTCAACACGACAAAACAGGAAAGACTGATGCATCGCCGGTTGCTCGTGCTTGCACTCCTGACTCCCCTCAGTCTCGGTGCCCAGGGCGTCGCCAGTGGCGGCGCCCGACCTATTTCGCTCGATGAAGCAGTCCGTTTGGCGCAGCAGAATGCACCGACCGCCGTGCAGGCACGCGGCCAGCTACGCACGACCGACGCCGCCATCCGGAGCGCCAAGGGAAGTTTCTTTCCGTCGCTGAACCTCAACTACGGCAGCAATCGGCAGGGCGGCGAGACATTCTTCCAAGGGCAGCTCGTCCCCTTCCGCGGTGATCCGTGGAATTTCAGTCGCAGCGTCAGCTCGAATCTCGAGCTATTCGACGGCGGGCGCCGCCTCTTCCAGCTGCGCAGTGCGCGCGCCAGCGAGACGTCGGCGGAGTCCAACGAAGTACTGCAGAAGTTCCGGGTCGCGCTCGACGTGAAGCAGCAGTACTTCAACGTGCTCGCGGCGCGGGAATCGCGCGCCTCGGCAGAGGCCCAGCTGGCCCAAAGCGAACAGCAATTCGCCTCGGCGAACGCCCGTGTCCGTGCCGGCGCGGCCACCGTGTCGGATTCGCTGCGCTCGATTATTCAGGTCGGGAACGCCCGCCTCGCCGTGCTGACCGCAGAGAACGCGCTGCACGTCTCCAACGCCAACCTCACCCGGCTCACCGGGACGACGTTCGAGGTCACCGCCGAGGAGAGCACAGACTCGATCATTCCGCGCGTCTCGATCGACAGCGCTGACGTCACGAGTGCCGTGGAGTCGGCGCCGTCGGTCATGCAGGCCAAGGCAGATCTCGGCGCGGCGTCGGCGTTGCTGCGTGCGTCCAAGACGCCGTACCTGCCTACGCTGAACATGAGCTTCTCGCTCTCGGGCAGCCGGACCGACAACAACTTCGCCCTTACCGGCGGACAGTACGCGAGTGCGAACGCGCTCCGCTTTACGCTCTCCTATCCAGTCTTCAACGGCTTCACGCGCGAAGAAAACGTGGTGCGCTCGAGCGTGGCGGAGCGCAATGCCGAGGCGCAGCTGCGCGACTCCCGACTGGCAATCCAGCAGCAGATCACCCAGTACCTGGGCGCCTTGCGCCTCGCGCAGGAACGCGCCGCCATCCAGATCGCGTCCATTGCCGCAGCGGACGAGGATTTGCGTGTCCAGAACCAGCGCTACGCACTCGGGGCGTCCACGCTGCTCGACGTCCTCACATCGCAGGCCCAGCTCAACTCCGCGCGCTCCGCGCTGATCCAGGCGCGCTATGATGCGCGAGTCGCGAAGGCGCAGATCGAGGCGCTGCTTGGTCGCGAGCTTCCCTAGGACGCCGTTCGCTAACTACTGCCGACTTCCGACGTCCAACGCATGATCCGGACGGCCCCCTCCGAGAGAACTCTGGTGAATCGTACGTTCCTAGTCCTGCTCGCGACCGCCGCCATCGCAGCGTGCGCCAAGAAAGAAGAGCAGCAGCTGAGCATCCAGACGGTTCCGGTCGATCGCCGGACGATCGTCGTCGACGCGACCGCCTCGGGCGCGGTGGAGCCGATCAACGTCGTCGAGGTGAAGTCCAAGTCCTCGGGACAGATCACCAAGATGACGGTGGAAACCGGTTCGCAAGTCAAGCCGGGTGACCTGCTCGTCCAGCTCGACACGCGCGACGTGCAGAACCAGTATGACCAGGCTGCGGCCGATCGCAACGCCGCCGATGCGAAGCTGCAGGTCTCGGAAGCACAGCGGAAGCGCGCCGAGGATCTCTTCAAGCAACGCATCATCACCGCGCAGGAAAACGAGACCGCGCAGCTCGACTTCGCCAACTCGCAGGCGCAGATGATTCGCGCGCGGACGTCGCTCGACCTCGCCAAACAGCGCCTCGAGGACGCCACGGTACGCGCACCGGTGACCGGAACGATCATCGAGAAGACGGTCTCGCTTGGCCAGGTCATCACCTCGGCGACGAGCGCGTTCGGTGGCGGGACGACGCTCCTCAAGATGGCCGACCTCACCCAGGTCCGGATGCGGGCGCTGTTCAACGAGACGGACATCGGTACGGTCCGCGCGGGTCAACAGGCGACCGTAACCGTCGATGCGTACCCCGACCGTCCCTTCCGCGGGACGGTCGAGAAGATCGAACCGCAGGCGGTCGTCGACCAGAGCGTCACGATGTTTCCGGTCCTTATCAATCTTTCCAATCGCGATGGACTGCTGAAGCCGGGGATGAACGGAGAAGCGTCGGTCCTGGTGGAGCGCCGGGAGAACGTCCTCGCCGTGACCAACGACGCCGTGCGTACGACGCGCGAGGCGCCGATGCTCGCCGGAGCCCTGGGGCTCGATCCGGATAGTGTGGGTGCGCAGATCGCCACGCAGATGGCAGCGTTGGGCGGTGGCGGCCGCCCCGGTGCCGGAGGCGACGCGGGGCTCAACATCGCCGGTCCGCCGCGTGAGATGCGCCGCATGATGCGCGGGGAAGTCGCCCTCTCCCCGTCGCCCCAGTCGACCGATGGGGCTCGCGCCGGGCAACAGGGACGAGCACGCCCTGCACCGGGAGACACCTCCGCGCGCCCGCCCCGCGGTGGCGCGGCGGGACGCGGGGCGCCAGGTGCTGCCGGCGCGCCAGCCGAGCAGGGAGGCAACGCCGCTGCCCGTCAGGCGCAAGGCGGGGCCGCGGTTCCGCGCCCTGAAGGTGAGTTCCCGATGCGCACGCGCACCCGCTCGGGTGTTGTATACCTCAAGGTGAACGACCGCTTCGAACCGCGGGTCGTCCGCCTCGGGCTTGGCAACTTCGACTACACCGAGGTTGTCAGCGGGCTGACGGAGGGCGACCAGGTTGCGCTGCTGGGCGCCGCAGCGATTCAGGCGTCCCGTGACTCCTCGAACGCGCGCTTCCGCCAGATGACCGGCGGTGGCATGCCGGGGATGCAGAAGCAGCCGTCCACCACGCAGGGAAGCGCCAGCACGCCCGCCGGGCGCGGCACAACGCCCCCGCCACGCCCATAACGGGAGCACGGCTCCATGCTGCTCGGCGAAATCTTCGCGGTCGCGTTAGGCGCCTTGCGCGCCAACAAGCTCCGCTCGCTGCTCACGATGCTCGGCATTGTCATCGGTGTCGGGTCTGTCATTGCCATGATCGCCCTGGGCACCGGGGCGCAAACGGCCGTCAAGGATCGCATCAGCGCCCTCGGCACCACCCTGCTCACCGTGAGCCCCGGCCAGATGTTCGGACGTGGTGGCGTGAGCTCACAGGCCGATCGCGCGAAGCTGATCATGAAGGACGCGGATGCCCTCGAGGCGCGCGGCACCACGTTCACCGCCGTGCAGCCCGAGATGTCGCGCACGCTGCAGGTGCAATACCTGAACAAGAACACCAACACCAGCATTACCGGTACGACCGCCAACTACCTCGAGGTGCGGAAGTACGAACTGGCGGCGGGCCGCATGTTCTCGTCGGCGGAGGACAACGCCAAGGCGCGCGTGGCCGTCGTCGGTCCCGAGGTGCTCAAGAACCTTGGTCTCGAGTCGCCCTTCGCGATCCTCGACGAGCCGATCAGGATCCGCGGCATCCAGTTCACGGTCGTAGGCGTCCTCAAGTCGAAGGGCCAGTCTTCGCCTTGGGCCAATCCGGATGACCAGATCCTCGTCCCTCTGAACACCGCCCGATTCCGCGTCATCGGGAGCGACCGCATCCGATCCATCTCGGTCCTGGCGAAGAATGAGGCGATGATCCCGGAAACGATGGCCGACATCCAGAAGGTCCTGCGGCGGGAGCACAAGCTCCGGCAGGGACGCCCGGACGACTTCAGCATCCGCAACCAGTCGGACTTCCTGTCCACCTTCGCCGAGACGACCGTCGTTTTCACCTATCTGCTGGCGGGGATTGCCGCCGTGTCTCTCGTGGTAGGTGGCATCGGTATCATGAACATCATGCTCGTGTCGGTTACCGAACGGACGCGCGAGATCGGCGTACGAAAGGCGCTGGGTGCCACCCGATTCAACATCCTCTCGCAGTTCCTGATCGAAGCCGTCGTGCTCTGCCTCCTTGGCGGCCTGGTTGGGATCCTGCTCGGCGGAGGGGTCGCGACATGGCTCAGCAACGCCTTCCAGTGGAATACCGAGATCTCGTCGTCCTCGGTCTTCATGGCCTTCGGGTTTTCCGCGCTCGTGGGCGTGGTGTTTGGCGTGTGGCCAGCCCGTCGGGCGGCGCAGCTCGATCCGATCTCCGCACTGAGGTATGAATAGCCAGCGCTTCCGTCGTCGGTAAGCGCGAGGTTGCAGGAAGCGGGGAGACGTCACGGGACGCCTCCCCGCTTTCGTCCGTGCCTCCCTCGACGCGCGGTCGAAGACGCTCGGACGCTGGCGCGGTGCGAGATTTACACGATACATCTTGCGATATATCTTAGTCTAAGATATATCTTTCGATGTATCGTTAACGGAGCGACACATGTGGCATGACAAGGGCGGGTGCGGGTCACACGGCGCCGGCCGGCGCGGATGGGGTCTCGGCGAGGAATTCTCGGGGATGTTCTGGGGCGGCGGCGGTCGGCGTCGCGGCGGGCCATTTCGCGGTGGTCGGATGTTCGGGCAGGGCGACCTGAAGTACGTCATCCTGCAGCTGCTAGCCGAAAAGCCGCGGCACGGCTACGAGATCATCAAGGAGCTGGAGGAGCGCTTCGCCGGGTCGTACGCGCCGAGCGCCGGGACCGTGTATCCGACACTCTCGCTGCTGGAGGATATCGGATACGCGTCGGTCGCGTTGGAGGACGGGGGGAAGAAGGTCTACTCCATCACCGACACGGGGCGTCAATATCTCGAGCAGAACCAGGGAGCGGTCGACGACATATTCGAGCGTATTGCCGAGTTCGGCGCGTCCTTCCTGAGTGAGGGGATGCGGGATATCAACCGAGCGATGGGGACGGTGGGTCGTGCGACGTACGCCTCCTCTGCGAGCTACTTTCGCGATGCGGAGAAGGTCCGTCAGGTGCGAGAGGCGCTCGAGCGCGCGGCCAAGGAGATCGACGGGATCCTGGGTAGGACCGCGGTCTGAGGCCGTTCGAATGTGCGTGGGAAATTCACCCTGATTGCGTCGGCACGTTGGACGCGAAGGGGCCCGACACTAGATTGACTGACGGGTTGCGGTGCCTGCCGCAACCCGTTTTTTCGTCGCCTTTTAGAGCGGGCGTCGGACACTGCTGGCTCCTCGTGTCTCCGGCCTCGCGCCGCGATTGACGCCTACTCAATGAGCGCAGATTCCGCTCCCGGGACTCCCCCGGGGGCCGCCAGAAAGAGCGGCAGTGAAGCTCCTGCCAGCCCTCTGAACACGACCGGGGCCATGACGGCAGAATCTCCGGCCCCGCTTCAGCGACACCACGCCGAATCGAATCCCACCGGCAAGCGCCTGGGGATCCTCACGCTTACCGCGCTCGGCGTCGTGTACGGAGACATCGGCACCAGTCCGCTCTACGCGCTGCAGGAGTGCTTCAAGGCGGAGTACGGTCTCACACCGTCGCCCGACAACGTCTATGGCGTCCTGTCGCTGATCCTGTGGTCGCTGATCCTGATCGTCGCGGTGAAGTACATCGTATTCATTCTGCGAGCCGACAACCGAGGCGAAGGCGGCATCCTGGCGCTGCTCGCCCTCATCTTCCAGGAAGAGAGGGAAGACGGCATGTCGAAGCGGAAGCTGGCGCTCTACATCACGCTGGGCCTGTTCGGGGCGGCGCTGCTGTACGGCGACGGCATCATCACGCCGGCGATCTCCGTACTCGGCGCGATGGAAGGCCTCAAGGTGGGAGCGCCTGCCATCGAGCGCTTTGTCGTTCCGGCAACGCTCGTCATTCTCCTGTTGCTGTTTTCGTTCCAGAAGTATGGAACCGCGAAGGTGGGGGTGGTCTTCGGCCCGGTCATGATGACCTGGTTCGCGACACTGTCGATCCTCGGGATCGCAGAGATTCGGCACGCGCCGCGCATCTTCCTGGCCGTGAATCCGCTCTTTGCGGTGCGCTTTTTCGTCGATCACGGCATCCACGCGTTTGTCCTCCTCGGTGCGGTGGTGCTCGCGGTGACGGGCGCCGAGGCGCTCTACGCCGACATGGGGCACTTCGGACGGAAGCCGATCCGGACGGCGTGGTTCGGGCTCGTGCTCCCAGCGCTTCTGCTCAACTATTTCGGGCAGGGGGCGCTCATCCTGCGCGAGCCCGAGGCGGCGGTGAACCCGTTCTATCGCCTGGCGCCGGAGTGGTTCTTCATCCCCCTCCTGGTCCTCGCGACGATGGCGGCGATCGTTGCGTCGCAAGCGCTCATTTCCGGCGCGTTCTCGCTCACGCAGCAGTCCGTGCAACTCGGGTACTCGCCGCGCGTGACGATCATCCACACGTCCAAGAGCGAGGCGGGGCAGATTTACATCCCCGAGATCAACTGGATGTTGATGGGAGGCTGCCTTGCGGTCGTCGTGTATTTCGGGAGCGTGAGCCGGTTGGGTGCCGCGTACGGCATCGCCGTGACCGGAACGATGGCGATCACGACCATCCTCTTTCATGAGATCGCCCGCTCACGCTGGGGCTGGTCACCGCTCAAAGCGGGACTGCTGGCAGGGGCGTTCCTCGTGCTCGATCTCGCCTTCTTTGGCGCGAACCTGGTGAAGTTCACCCACGGCGGCTGGGTCCCGCTGGCGTTCGCCCTTGGCATCTTCGTGCTCATGACCACGTGGAAGCGCGGTCGGATGCTGCTGCGCAACAAGCTGCTCGATCGCTCGCTTCCGATTGCAACATTCGTCGAGAGCCTCGGGCACGGCGGGCCGGCTCGCGTGCCCGGAACGGCGATCTTCATGACGTCGGAGTCCGAAGGGACACCGGTCGTCCTCCTGCACCACCTGAAGCACAACAAGGTGTTGCATGAGAAAGTCATCCTGCTGTCGATCATTGCCAGTCAGGTGCCCGAAGTGCCGCGCAACGAGCGCATCACGCTTGAGCCGCTCGAACACGGCATCTATCGCGTGAAGGCCGCCTATGGCTTCATGGAGACGCCCAACGTGGAGGACATTCGCGCGCGACTTGGCGAGGCGGGAATCAAGACTCGGCGCATGGACACCACGTACTATCTCGGTCGCGAGGAGCTCATCTGCGCCAGCGGCGTCGGCATGGCGCGCTGGCGCAAGCGACTGTTTGCGATCATGGCGCGCAACGCGCGTTCAGCGACGCAGTACTTCGGAATTCCGGCAAACCGGGTGGTGGAACTCGGGACGCAGATTGAGTTCTAGAAGACGAGAAGACGAGAAGACGAGAATCGCCCGGATGAACGGGGCGTCGCTCCGGCCGCTACATCTCGATTCGAATGCGATGGCGGCTTCGCGGTGCCACTTCGAGTACGCGTCCCAGCGACTCGCGCGTCCGCAGCCGAACGTCGCGCGGAAGTTCGATCGCTCCGGGTGACGACATACGCATCCTGACCGCGGCATTCCCTCCGCCATCGAAGTAGAAGAAGCGAGGCGCTTCCCCCGGGAACGGGGCGTCTGGCGGGAGCGGTGGACGCGGCACACGCTCGAGGAACGGTGCCTGCGGGGCGGGAGGCATACCGGGGACCGCCGCAGCGGGGGGAACCGGAGGCACCGGGGGAACTGTAAAGTCGAACGTTCGCATTCCGGTACCGTCACCGATCATGAACATGCGGTCGCCGGAGCCCTTGAGGTCGCGGGCGGCGACCGTCTTCACGCGGACGGTACGTCCCTGGCCGGCGTGGATCACGCGCAGTTCCACCTCGTCACCCGCTTTCAACTTCGCCAGTTCGCGGGTGAGACGCCGCGCGCGCGCTGACGCCGCCTCCCAATCATCGACATCTTCGCGCGGCACACGAAGGTCGACCCTATTGATCGACGCGATGCGGTCGCCCTCTATCAGTCCCGCCTGCTCGGCCGGGCCATCGCGCGCGACGCTCGCCACAAAGATACCGATCGTATCGCGGACGCTCCCCCCCCCGCCGAGCCGGATGCCGAGCGATGCTCGATCCATGTTCGCGCGCATTCCGCTTACCAGCGTGTACGCAAGGTGGATGTCTCGACCGGCGACCGTCGTGACCTTCACGACTTGCTGCCGACCATCGCGCAACAGGCGCACGCGCACCTCGTCGCCGACCTTGTGTCGCGCCAGCTCGCGCGTCAGGCGACGCAGGGCGATGCCTTGCATCTCGGCGTCGCCCGCATCGGCGGCGTCGAGACGAAGACTCACGTCGTCGATCGAGGTCAGGCGGTCTCCGGT
Source organism: Gemmatimonadota bacterium (assembly GCA_040007995.1). Lineage (GTDB taxonomy): Bacteria > Gemmatimonadota > Gemmatimonadetes > Gemmatimonadales > Gemmatimonadaceae > SCN-70-22. Next base: position 9,412 of record JBDTUA010000191.1, read on the forward strand.
CTGCACGCCGGCCATGTCGGCCGGTCCCCCTGCGGTGACATCGCCGACGAGGATGCCGAGCGTATCGCCACTCGATCCGGACTCCACCGAGATACCGAGATGCGGCCGATCGGCGGAGTCGTCGAAGCGTGAGAGTAGGGTGCGCGTGATTCGACGCGCGTCGTCACTGTCTGGCGCGGGACGGGCCGACCTGACCTGCGCGGCGAGAGTGCTGGTGGCTCCAACGAGAACCAGCAGGGTAGCGGAGTAGAGTCGTGTATGCATGGGCGTCCGGGAAGTGTTCACC
>JBDTUA010000192.1:0-9679 GCA_040007995.1 Gemmatimonadota bacterium
CAAGCCAACGGACGCGACTGAAGCAGACAAGGCGCGGCTCGAGCTGCGACGCAACATGCTCCGGTCGATCATTACCGAGCCGCTCCTCTCGCACATCCGCGAGAACCCCGACGACTCCTTCGACGTCATCATCTCGCTGAACGAGTTCTTCCGGGGCGGCATGGACGGCGCGCTCGAAGAGGTCAAGCAGCGCGCGAAGGAGTGGAAGGTGCCCAACTACGCGGCAGTGTCCAACTACGTGTTCGGACGGCTGACGGCCGACCAGATCCAGCAACTTGCCGCCGAGACGCAGGCGCTGAACGCCGAAAACCGGCGCAACGAGGCGGTCGTCTATCGGATCTGGGAGGACAGCGACATCAGCGTCACCCTCACACGGTCGCTGACCACGGTGAAGGCCGACGCAGCGCAGCGCTCCTTCCATGCCGTCGGCGAGGGCATCGTCTGGGCGGTGCTTGACTCGGGGATCGACGGCGCGCACGCGCACTTCGCCGAGAAGCTGACGATGCACGGACGTATCGACACGCTTGGTGTGCCGGCTCCCGTCGAGCACCGCGACTATACGCCCGATGGTGACGAACGGGCCGCGCTCGCCGAGGCGGCGGCGAGCGCGGCGTCCGGCGCTTCGGCAACCAGCGCTCCCCCTCCCCCTCCCCCTCCCTCGCCGGCAGCTACACGTCGACGCCCCGGCGCCCTCAGCGCGCTCGAGGACAACCTCGGACATGGGTCGCATGTGGGGGGCATCATCGCCGGCTACTGGACCACGGACGCCGACGACGGGCTCCAAGTGGTGGGAACCGAGGTGCGCGACGAGTCGATCGGGGCGTCGACGGATACCGTGGTGGTCGCCCGCGAGTCGCTCAAGTCGATCAGCGGCGTGGCGCCGATGTGCAAGCTGGTCAGCCTCAAGGTCATCGCCGATCGAACGCTCAAGGGCAACGAGACCCGCCCGGGCGGTCCGAAGCAGACGAAGGGCCAGGGAAAGGTCAGCTGGGTGTTGCGCGCGCTCGATGACATCCAACGCTGGAACCAGAACGGCAAGCGCATCCTCATCCACGGCGTCAACATGAGCCTTGGCTATGAGTTCGACCCGCGCTGGTTCGCCTGCGGACAGAGCCCGATCTGCGCCGAAGTGAATCGCATGGTACGCACCGGCGTCTGCGTGGTGGTATCGGCGGGAAACAGCGGTTACTCCTCGTACATCAGCGGGTCGGGGAAGGAGGAGAACAGCTACAACGCGCTGAGCATCACCGATCCCGGCAACGCCGAGTTGGCGATCACCGTCGGGTCCACCCATCGCGACATGCCGCACACGTACGGGGTGTCGTACTTCTCGTCGCGCGGACCCACCGGCGATGGTCGTCGGAAGCCAGATCTGCTGGCACCGGGTGAGCGCATTCGATCGTGCGCGGCTGGTGAAGAGCGCGAGCGGTACGGCGTCGTCCCATTCGCGGTCTCGCCGCCCTTGGCAGCGACGGTCGATCCGCCGACGCCCGGTACGACGGCGCACGCCATCGATCCCAATCCCACCACGAGTGCGATCGCGCTGCCATCGATCGACCGGGCTCCGGAGAACGGCAAGGTGCTGTATTGCGAGCAGACGGGCACCAGCATGGCCGCCCCCCACGTCTCGGGGGCACTGGCGGCCTTTCTCTCGGTACGCACGGAATTCATCGGCCAGCCGGAGCGCGTCAAGGCGCTCTTCCTCGCCAACGCCATCGACCTGGGACGCGAGGTCACGTTCCAGGGCTATGGACTGCTCGACCTCATGAAGGTGCTGCAGGCCGTTTGACTCACATCGAGGGGAACCCCACATGGACACGCTCGCCGGATTCGACTTCATCGCCCTCGACTACGACAACGACGGCAAGCCCAGCTCGAACGCGCTCGACGAACTCACGCACCATATCGGACGTGCGGGGACAACTGACGTCATCCTCATGGCGCACGGCTTTCGCAACGATGAAGGCGAGGCGCGCTCGCTGTACGAACATTTTCTCCAGAACTTCCGGGCGCACGTCGCCCGCCCCGAACTCAGCGCCCAACTCTCCGCCCGCACGTTCGCCGTCGGCGGCATCTTCTGGCCGTCAAAGCGGTTCTCCGAGGGCCCCTCGGAGGACGACGGCAACGTGCAGGGAGTCGGACATGGCAACAGCGACGACATCGCGGCCACACGAGCCGAACTCGAACGTCTGCGCGACGAGTATGCACGTCCCGATCAGCGTGATACCGTCGAGCAGGCACTGGCCCTGCTGGGATCGCTCGAGGATGAAGCCACGCAGGACACCTTCGTCGCCCTCCTGCTCTCGCTCGTTGACGATCCGGAGCCCGACCCCACCGAAGGGCTGAGCGAAGTCAAGGCGCAGACGGGATCGGAGCTGTTCGAGAAGCTCGGCACCCCGATCATCCTTCCCGTCGAGCGAAGCGACGGTGAGGGGAGTGTCATGTCGGTCGGCGGTGGCCGCAGCAGCGGCGGCGACGGGCAGGCGCTGTCCATCGGCAGCTTCTTCAAGTCCGTCGCCGGAAAGGCGGGTCAGGTGCTCAACATGACCACCTGGTACCTGATGAAGAACCGGTCCGGATCCGTCGGCGCCAACGGCGTTGCGCCCGCCGTGCGCGCGCTCAAGGCGGCGCATCCTGCGGTGCGCGTCCATCTCGTGGGACACAGCCTCGGCGGCCGTTGCATGGCGGCGTGCGCCAAGGCCCTTTCGGCCAACCCGCGTGTGCAGGCGGATTCTCTCTCGCTCCTGGAGGCCGCCTTCTCCCACTACGGGCTCAGCCCCAACAACGGGAAGGGGAACCGCGGGTTCTTCCGCGACGTGATCGAGCGGCAGGTCGTGATGGGGCCGTTCATCTCCACGTACTCCTTCCAGGACACGGTCGTCGGCATCGCGTATTCAGTCTCGTCACGCCTCGCCGGTGACAACACCAAGGCGGTGGGGGACAAGAACGACCAGTATGGCGGCATCGGACGCAACGGCACGCAACGCACCGCGGAATCGACCGACCAGCCGATGCGTCAGGTCGGCGACCGGTATGCCTTCCCGGTCGACGTCGTGAACAACATCGATGGGAGCGGTGGCGCCATCACCAACCACGGCGACGTCACGAATGAGCGCGTGACGTACGCCGTCGCCTGCTCGGTGGCGCAGACGTAAGCGACAGCCCCCCGGACGCCGCGAGCAGTCGCGGTGTCCGGGGGGCTCTCAGCGTACGGTATGTTCTACTTCGTCGCCTTCGCGAGATCCTTGATTGCGGCCGACATCATCTTGACGCGGGCCGAGTCCTTCGCGCCGGCAACGTCCTTGTCGACGTCCTTCGCGACGGCGTTCAGCGCGTCGCGACGCGCCTTGCCTTCCAGCTTCTCCGCAGCATCGATCGCATTGCCGATCGCCGTCGTCCGGTCGGCGGCGAGGCCGTCGCCGCGCACGAGCTGGTCGAGGTACGAGCGCACCACCGGGAAGGCGGCCGGCCACTCGATCTTCGGCTGGCTCTGCGGGTTGTAGTCGGTGAAGCGGACCAACTTGGCCGCCTCGATCTCATTCTTCGACAGCTGATCGCTCGGCGTCAACTCGAGAATGTCGAAACCACGATCGAGTTCGGACGAGTAGATCAGCCCGTTCCACCAGTAGGCGCCCCATGAGCCGCCGATCGTACCGCGGCTCCCGCGCCCACCCGCCTGCGACGGCGAGACCGGGACATCGGCCCCGGGCGGCGCATCGATCGGCCCGCGATCGAAGTAGGCGAGTTCCTGCGGGTGATCCGGGTCGGTGAACTCCATGACGCTCACGCCGCCCTGATACCAGCCCTGCACCATGAGGTCGCGCCCGGGGACCGGTATCAGCCCGCCGTTGTGCGACACGCAATTTTCCTCGGGGGCCTGCGCCGTGTTGATCTTGTAGTACGAGTGCTGCGTGTACTTCTTCTTGGAGTCGATCGTGAGGATCGTGTTGCCCCCCATCTCCATCATCGAGTTGGCCTGGCACATCGGTGAGGTGCCGCCTCCCCATTCATCCGTGAAGACGACCTTCTTGCCATCGTTGCTGAAGACCGCGGTATGCCAGAGGGAGAAGTTGGTGTCGGCGCGGGCGTCGAGGCGGACCGGCTTTTCCGGGTTGGAGATGTCGACGAGGAGCCCGTAGCTGCCGCAGGCGCCGGCGAGGAGCCCGGCCGAGGGATAGGCGGTCACGTCATGGCAGTTGCGCGGCCCCGTCGGGACGGGGGGCGGCGTATCGCCGGAGGCGTTCGGCCGCGCCGGGCGGGCGGGACGGCCTGCCGCGTGCGGCGCTTCATCGAGCCCGGTGAAGATGCGGGCCCCCGTCACGACTTCGGCCTTCTCGGGGTGCGCCAGCTCGACCTTGATGACGTCGAGCCGGAAGAGCGAGTTCGTCTCGTCCGCCGGGTCGTTCGCTTCCTTGCAGCCGGAGAGCTCCGTCGCCGGACGCGCCCCCTGACTCCCGGAGACATAGAGGTAAATCACGCCCTTGTCCTTGGGCGACGGAACGATCGTGTGCGTGTGCGAGCCCTTGCACGTCTGCACGTTCTTGATCAGCCGCGGTGCCGCGGCATTCGAGACGTCGTAGATGCGGACGCCCGCCATGTGATCCTTGGAATCCTGCACCCCGCCCTTCGCGCAATCGTTGCGATTGCCGCCCCCTTCGGCGGAGATGAAAAGCAGGTTACCGTAGATCGACGGGTCGCCCTGTGACGTCACGCACGACACCGCGGACACCATCTTCGGCTTCGTGGCGTCGCTGATGTCCCAGATCGTGAAGCCCGAGAAGTTGCCCTGGTAGACGTACTTGCCACCGAAGGCCAGATCCGAGTTGATAAAGGTCAAACCGCGCGCGGTGTCGAACGCGGCCGCCTTCGGCGTGAACGAGACCAGGCGCATGTTGCGCTCGGCGGTCCCACCGTCGAGCCGTCCCGGTTTGAGGTTGCTGCGCGGATCCTTGGTACTGGGATATGTCTGCGCGGCGAGGAGCGAAGGGAGAATGACGGTCGCGGCGAGCGCGAACGCCCTACTGGCACGATGCATCGGAAGAGGCTCCGGGTGGTGGCGAGTGGGCTTAGGTACCGGGTAGCTGAGACAGCAACTGGTGCATCGCGCCGATCTCGGCAGTCTGGACCACGACGACGTCGTTGGCAAAGACGTTCACGTCCACTTCCTGACCGGCGCGCGGCGCTGCGAACAAGTCCTTCACCATCGTCAGCGCGCCCTCATGGTGCATGATCATGAAGGTGAGGAACGCCCGATCGAAGGCGACTCCGCGCGACGCATCGAGCGTTTTCATCTGCTCTGGCGTGAGCATGCCGGTCATCATCATGGTGCGCCACGATGACGTGTCGGGGGCGACCTGGCCATTCCGGTGCAGCCAGCCCTGCATGATGCGGATCTCCGACACCTGCGACTGGTCGATCTTGTTCGCGAGGCGAAGGACGCGAGGGTTCGCCCCGTGCGACTCGGCCATCTTCGACATCACGATCGCCTGCGCGTGATGGGCGATCATTCCCTGCATGAACTCGACGTCGGCGACCGTGTAGATGGCGCCGTCGGGGATCATGATGTGGTTCATCCCGGCCATCGAATGCTGCGCGTACATCGCGGCAGGCGCCGTCAGGACGCTGGTCACGAGGGCGATCGAGGCGGTGAGGACGGAGCGACGGAAAGCGGACACGAGGGGATAGGGGTGGGTCCGAGGGGAAGGGATGTTGACACTGGAAGATACGCGGGGGGCGCTGGGCGCGTTGCGGAGTGCGAAGCTCGACCGGCAGATTGCCCTCGAGTGCACCGGACGTCGGAGCATCCCGTCGCAGTCCCACCCTCGGAGGAATTCCGTCATGGCCTCGTCGCGATGGACCCGTCCACTCGCTGTCCTCGCCGCCGTGCTGCTGGCCACAGTCGCCCCGATGCCTGCGCAGGAAGCGCACGAGGGACCCCACGCCGTACGCCGCACGACCGCCCTCGCCCGGCTCGACGCGCGCCTCCTGCTCACACCCTCGGCCATGTCGTACATGACCGACGATCAGCCGGGGTTCACGCAGGCGACCGATTTCCAGTACTTCACGGGTCTCTCCGATGTCGTCGGCGCCGTGCTGGCACTCGACGGACACGCCCAGACGTCGGTCCTCTTCGTCCAGCCGCCAAATCCGGTCCTGACCCGCTGGCAACCAAGCGCGAGCGAGGAGTCGGCTCGGCGCCTTGGTGTCGGCGCCGTGCTACCGATCGACTCGCTCGCGCCGTGGCTCGCCTCCCGCTGGTCGCAGTGGCCCGCGATCCTGGTGTCGCCCATCGACGCGCGCGGGTCGCTCGCCGGGCCGCTTCCAATGGCGAACTCCGTCAATCGATGGTCCAACTATCTGGCGCAGCTCGGCTACACAGGGACGGTACAGAACGCGATTCCCCTCACGCGCCCGATCCGGGCCATCAAGGATGCGGCCGAGCTGCAGGTGATCGCCCGGGTCGGAACGCTGAGCGGGAGCGCCATGCTGGCCGGGATGCGCGCACTCGCCCCCGGGCGTATGCAGCGCGAGGTGGAGGTGCGCATCGTGGAGGCGTGCGTGCAGGGGGGTGGCGTGCATTCGTTCTGGCCGTGGGCGATGTCGGGGCCGCAGGCGGTCTACACCCAGCTGTTCGACGCATTCGTCGACTACGACTCGCACAATCGCGCGATGCGTGCCGGGGAACTGGTGCGCGTCGACGTCGGCTGTCGTCTCGAACAGTACATGGGGGATGTCGGACGCACCGCGCCAGTAACAGGTCGATTCACTCCCGGTCAGCGCGAGGCGTGGAACTTGTTCGTCGCCGGATACCAGGCGGGATTGGCGACCGTCCGCGACGGCGCGCGCGTGGACGACGTGTACGCTGCGGCACTCGCGCGCATCCGCGCGCTCAAGGCAACGCTGCGCACCGACGAGGGCAAACGAGCGGCAGAGGAGCTCCTCTCGACACGCGGCACGGAGGCGTGGGAGATGCACGGCGTAGGACTCGACGACGCCGAAGGGAACATGTCGGTCCTTGCGACCGCGATGGTCGTGGCGTACGAGCTGATGTTCGCCGTCGATGGGAACGGATACTACCTCGAGGACCTCGTGCAGGTCCTGCCTAACGGTGCGCGCGTGCTCACCGCCGGTCTCCCGTACACGGCCGACGAGATCGAGCGCGTCATGGTCCGACGGCGGTGAGCGCACGACCGCTCCGACGGCGAGTTCAGGTGCGCGCCCCTACTCCGCCCGCAGCGCCTCGACCGGTGCAATGCGCGTGATGCGACGCGCCGGCAGGTAGCTCGCCAGCGCGGCCGCCGAGAGCAGCCCCAGGACGACGACGGCATACGTCAGCGGGTCGAGCGGCTTGACCTCGAACAGGATCCCCGTCATCAGGCGGGAGAGTCCGCTCGCTGCAACGAGCCCCGCCGCAGCGCCGATTCCGCCCCAGAGCAGCCCGTTGCGGACGAACATCAACTTCAGGGTATCGTGCCGCGCGCCGAGCGCCATGCGGATGCCGATTTCCCGCGTGCGCTGGGCCACGGTGTAGGAAATCACGGCATAGATGCCAATGACGGCAAGCAGGAGCGCCATCACGCCACTAATCCCAAGCAGCGTGAGTGTGAAGGCGGTCCGCGCCATCGACTTGTCATAGACCTCCTTCATGGTGCGCATCTCGGTGATCGGGACACTCGCAGACACCGCCCACACCGCTTGCCGCAGCTCCGTGCCGTAGGCTTCGGAACCGGCGCGCCCTCCGCGCACGAGATACGTCACGTTGCTGTTGTCGTGCAACGGCCAATACACCGTGCTCGGAGCCTTCTGGTCCGCACCGTCGTGCCGAATGTCGCCGACCACGCCGACGACTTCACTCCACTCACTAATCGGAGTGGTGCGAATCTTCGCACCGATTGCTCCCTGGGCTGAGCCCCAGTACTCCCGCGCGAGATTGTCCCCAATCACCGCAACTTTTCGGTTCTGGTGAATATCGGTCCAGTCGAATTCGCGTCCCGCAAGCAGCGGCGTTCCGAGTACCTGGAAGGTTTCGGGTGCCGCGGTGATGAAGCGGCGCAACGGCGGAATCTTGTCGGCGTCATAGGCGCGGTCGCTCGCGTAGATCGGGTCCTGCGAAACGAAGCCAGTCATCGGCAGCCCGTCCATCAGGCTAACGGCGGTCACACCCGGAATGCTTTGCAGCCGACCGGCGATGTTCTGCTGCATCACGAGGCGCTCGGCATCGCTGCGTGCGACCGATCCGGTGATCGAGACGCGGAGCGTCTGCAACGACTCCGGAGCTCGAAAGCCGGGTTGTACCTGACGCATTGATTGGAACGTACGGACCATCAGTCCGGATCCGATGAGCAGCACCAGGGCCAGCGCGACCTGCACGATTGTCAGGGAGTTGCGCGCGATGTTGCGATCGCGACCGGCACTCGAGTTTCGCCCACCGCTGCGGAGCGCCGCACCGACCTGGACGCCACCGTGCCTGAGGATGGGGATCGCGCCGAACGCCAGACCCGCCGCCAGCGATGCGACGAGCGTGAACACGAGCGAGGTGGCATCGACGGAGACCTGCTCGAGTCGCGGCAGTCGTGCAGGACTCATCGCGAGGACCAGCTTCACCGCTCCCGCTGCCAGGGCGACGCCGGCGGCTCCACCCAGCAGCGCGAGGGTGAGGCTCTCGACGAGCGTCTCGCGTGCCAATCGTGCACGCCCCGCACCCAGTGCGGCGCGTACGGCGAACTCCTGGGCCCGTCCTTCATTCCGGACGAGGAGCAGGTTGGCAACGTTGGCGCAGGCGATCAGCAGGACGAGTCCGATCGTCGCCATCACGACCCACAGACTCTTGCCGATGTCCCCGAGCAGGTCGTCCATCAAGGTGCGCACGTTCGGTCCCAGCCGCGCGTCCTCCATCATCTTCGGACCCATCCCAGGCGGCGCGGGAAACTTACCCATCTCGATGCCGATCATGCGCCTGACGTCGGCGTTTGCCTGATCGATCGATACCCCGGGTCGCAGCCGGCCGATCGCCTGGAAGTTGTAGCCCGCCAACTGCACGCTCGCGCGCTCGAAGCGCAGCGGCATCACCAGGTCGTGCGTCACGTCCATGAACCAGAAGTCCTGCGGGAGCACACCGATGATCTCGCGGGGCGAGCCGTCGGCCGTGATCCGCCGCCCGACGACGGTCGGATCGCCACCGAAGCGACGCTGCCAGTAGCCGTAGCCCAGCATCACGACCTCGGGGCTACTCGGCTCGTCGTCCTTCTCGACGAACGATCGACCGAGGATGGGACGAACGTCCAGCATCGGCAGCAGTCGATGCGTTGCCGCGATGCCCAGCACCTGTTCCGGCTCTGCAACCTCCGTCACCGTGACCGATTGGCCATTCCAGAGGGCCACGTCTGCCAAGGTCCGCGACTCTTCCCTGTACGTGAAGTAATCCGCGATCGAGGCTTGGAGCTTCTCGATGTTGATCCCAGGAGCAGTCTGCCACAGTCCCACGAGGCGATCCGGATCCTTGTAGGGGAGCGGCTTCAGCAGGACGCTGTTGACCACGCTGAAGATCGCGGTATTGGCGCCGATCCCCAAGGCGAGCGTGGCCAGCGTGGCGATGGTGAAGACCGGGGTGCGTGCGAGGCGACGGAGCGTATGCTGGACGTCGCGGAACAGGTCGACCATGGGCGTTCCCTCCTGATCG
>JBDTUA010000193.1:0-9672 GCA_040007995.1 Gemmatimonadota bacterium
ACCGCCTTCGCCACCAGCGACGGGGTCGCGATGTCCTCGATGCAGCCGACGGCCCCCGCACGACGCGTGGGGCCGTGCATCACCGAGGCGTCGAGCTGCACCACGCCCTCCTCGTTAGGATACCCGCCGAGTCCGACGGACTGGTCGTCAGGGTCGAGCTCGACGAGGTTGACGCCCGCGATGATTGCATCGAGCGTGTCGGCACCGGTGACGATGCGGTCGTAGGCGAGCTTCACGCCCCGAATGCCATTCGTGGAGGAGATGACGAGCGGACGTGTAGCGGCGCCGACCTGTCCCGGATGTGCGGCCGGCAGAGGCAACGCATGGGCGCCAGTCGCGCTGACTGCGAGGGCGGCGGCAGAGGTGGCACCAGTAGCGAGAAAATCACGGCGTGTGACGGTCATGCGCGGGCTCGGGGTGGTTGTATCGCGCTAGAACTCGAGGCGCGAGAGGTAGTCGAAGTCGCGCTTGGCGCTGGCCATCGGGTCGGTCGCCCCCTCCTGCTCGACGAAGCAGGTCTTGTGCTCGAGGTCAGGAATGGCGGCGAGGATCGCGCCCAGGTCGACGCTCCCCGTTCCCAGCTCGGTGTCGGCCGATCGGTCGGCGACGACGTCCTTGATGTGGAAGCTCCAGCAGCGCGGGGCGAAGCGGGTGAGGAAGTTCATGGGATCACCGCCTCCGATGACCATGTTGCCGACGTCCAGCTGGATATGCACGTAGCGCGGATCGGTCGATGCGACAAAGAGCTCGAAGGGGATGCGCCCGTCGACCGGGCGCTGGTGTTCCGGTTCGTTGTGCATGGCCAGCCAGAGATTGGCTCGGCGGGCCTTTTCGCCTGCCGTATTGAAGCGGTCGGCCCACCGCTTCCAATCGTCGAGGGTGCGGGAGGTCTCTTCGCTGAAGCTCGGGACGACGAGCGTCTGGTGGCCGATTTCGTGCGCCATCTCGAGCGAGCGATCCCACCCTTCCAGCAATGCCCCCGGCGAAATGTGGGCGGATGTGGCGCGCAATCCCGTGTTGTCGAGCGCGGCGCGGACCTGGCGGGCGGTTCGTCCGAAGTTACCCATGCTCCAGAGCACTTCGACATCCGCGTATCCCATCGCCCGCACCGCGGCCATTGTCCCTTCCGGATCGCCGCGCATGGCGTCGCGTACCGAGTACAGTTCGAGGCCCACTGATGGAAGGCGCCGACTGCTCGCCGGAGCGGCCGAGAACGCCGCGCCCGACCAGCGAAGTCCCTGCACCCCGAAGGCGGCCGCGGCGAAGTGTCCCACAAAGGCGCGACGTTCCATGGCTCCTCCGGTGAGGGTCCGGACCGCCGCCGACGCGACGTATCGACGCTCGCGCGCCGGGGAGCCGGTAGCGAACGGGGCGTGCCGCGCGTACGATCTGCGACACCGGCGAACGCGGGTTCGTCCGGTCCGGACCGACGTTACCGTATCACCTTCGCAGCGAGGCCGCAATGCGCGTGCACTACCTCTCCCGGTGCCTGACCGTCGTCGTCATGACGCTGGCCAGCACCAGCTCCGCCGCCGCCCAGGGGCGTCCCATGACGCTCGACGACATCATGGACCTGCGCTCGGTGGGGAGTGTGGACCTCTCGCCCGACGGTTCGCGCATCGTGTACACCGTCGGCGCTTGGGAACACCCGACCGCCCGCGACACGAGCAAGGGCGACCGCCACGACCTGCGTGCGCACCTCTGGATGGTCTCGCGCGCCGGCGGTGATCAGCGGCAGCTCACCTTTGGGGAACGCGGGGAGAGTGCACCGCAATGGTCGCCCGACGGCGCGAGCATCGCCTTCGTCGCGGCCCGCGGCACCGCGTCGGGAGACGATGGTCCGCGTCCCCAGCTCTGGATCCTCCCCGCTGCGGGCGGCGAGGCATGGCAGCTCACCTCGGTGCGCGACGGCGCCAACAGCTATGCGTGGTCGCCGGACGGGAAACAGATCGCATTCCTCACCACCGACTCGCTCACGCGCGACGCCGAAGCACGCCTCAAGCGCCGCGACGATCCGAAGCCCTTCGAGGAGGACTTCCGCCGATCGCACCTCTGGGTCGTCGACGTCGCGAGCAAGCAGGCGACGAAGTTGACGAGCGGAGAGTTCACCGTGCGCGGCGCCCCGAACTGGTCGCCGGACGGGACGCGACTGGCGATCCTCACCTCGCCCACGCCGATGATCCGGGACGAGCGGCGGGACGCCTGGCTGGTCACCGTCGCGACGAAGGAGAAGGCCCGCATCGCCCCCCCCGCCGCGATGATCGTCGAGAGCACGCCCTCGTGGTCCCCCGACGGACGGACGCTGGCCTTCGGCGTCCTCGCCGAAACGTGGAAGCCTAACGGCGACGGGATCGCCCCCCGCTCGCTCAAGAACACCACGCTGGCGCTGTACGACGTCGCCGCGCAGACGGCGCGCGACGTGTCCGTCGCCTCGTTCGACAACTCCGTCGGCCAGCCCACATGGTCCACCGACGGAAAGCAGGTGTTCTTCGCCTCGCAGGTGCGCACCTATGAGAACGCCTTCGCGTTCGACGTGGCGAGCGGCCGCATCACCGCGCTGACGCAGGACATGATGGTGCGCGCCCCCTCCTACTCGCGCGATGGAGGCACGATCGCCTTCGCCATGGATTCCCCGACATCGCCCGCCGAGGTCTACCTCACGGATGCCAGCTTCGCCTCGCCGAAGCGCCTCACTTCCACCAATCCGCAGCTGGCGAATGTGGCGTTAGGCACCTCCGAGGTCGTGACATGGAAGAGCAGCGACGGCTGGACGGTCGAGGGAATCCTGCTCAAGCCGGTCGGGTACACCTCCGGCCAGAAGGTCCCGCTCCTCGTGGACGTCCACGGCGGCCCGACCGGTGCACACACCAACGGCTTCAAAGCGAGCTGGGGGAACGCCGGTAATTACTGGGCCGGGCGCGGGTGGGCGGTGCTCTATCCGAATCCGCGCGGCAGCACCGGCTACGGTGAGAAGTTCATGCGCGGAAACGTCAAGGATTGGGGCGGCGGCGACTATCGCGACATCATGACCGGAGTCGACGAACTCGTGCGGCGCGGCGTCGCCGATTCCTCGCGCCTCGCCATCACGGGATGGAGCTACGGCGGCTACATGACCGGATGGGTCGTGTCGCAGACGGGTCGATTCAAGGCCGCCATGATGGGCGCCGGCCTCGTGGACATGATCAGCATGTACGGCACGACCGACATCCCCGGCTACATCGGCACCTTCTACGATGGCATGCCGCAACTGGATGGCACGCCCACCAACAAGTCACTCGAGTTCTATCGTTCTCGCTCGGCGATCTCGTACTCGGACAACGTCACGACACCGCTGCTGATGCTGCATGGTGGCAGCGATGAGCGCGTGCCGATCGGGCAGCCGATGGAGTACCTGCGCAACCTGAAGGATCGCGGCAAGACCGCCGAGTTGGTCTTCTATCCGCGGGAAGGACATGGATTGAGCGAGTACTACCACCAGCTCGACAAGATGAAGCGCGAGTACGAGTGGATTTCGTCGCACACGATGCCGACAAAGGTGCTTCAGTAAGCTCTGGCGGCGGCGCCCTATTCCCTCGAGGACGTCGCCACTACACTTCCCCTCCACGCTCTGCCGAAGAGGGTCCATGCAGCCCATTCAGTACCTGTGCACACAATGCGGGGCGCAGACCAGCGCCCCGCTCAAGGTCCCGCCCGGAAGTCCGTGGGTCGCGCTGGCCCTCGCCGTCCCGTTCGTCATTCCCGGCGTCATTTATACAGTGTGGCGCTTCACCATGCGTCGCACGCTCTGTCCCACGTGCGGACATGCGCAGCTCATTCCGGCCGACGCGCCGCTCGCCCGCACCTGGCGCGCCGCGGGCTGGATCGCTGGGCGACCGGCGGAAACGTCTCCCCTCACGACCGCCCCCGACATCCGCATCGATCGCATCGAGCAGGCGATCGATGCCATCGCCGGCGAGGTCGATCGGATTGCGCACCAGCAGCGGTCATCGTCCGTAGCGCGCGTCGAACGCGAGGGCGGCGCGCTGCTGCGCGAACGTAGCGTCACCCCGACCTGACGCCGCGCCCCGGATTCGGCCGTCGCCGGGCTCGACACCGCCCGTGCGCCCCGGATTTTATTGGCGGAGCGGCGCGCGAGACAACGGCGTCGAGTGACATCGGAGCGCGTCGAGCGGACTTCCCGCCGGCGCGCAGGCCAGGCACCGCGCGCACTCCACCATACTCCGCCGGGCAAGACTGCGATCCGCTATCGATATTGTGGCATAGCGAGACTGGCACCGACCGCCTCTTTCCACCGCTTCCTGACACATGTCTCTCTCCAGCATACGCGAGCAGCTGCGCTCGATCTCATTCCTGCAGGGCCTCACCAGCACCTCGATTCACCAGCTCGCGCAGCTGGTCGAGGTTGTCACCTTCGATCCCGAGCATTGTCTGTTCGCGGAGGGAGCGCCACGGGGAATGATGCTGATCCTGGCCGAGGGAAGCGTCCGCATCGAGCAGGTGCGCAACGGGCGGCCCGTGCGACTGGCAACGCTTGGCTCGGGCGAGGCGGTGGGAGAAGGGATCCTGCTGGACGACGCGCCGCACGCCACCGGCGCGCACACCCTCGAGCGCACGACGGCGTTCGTGCTCCCGAAGGCGAAGATCGAGCTGATCATCAAGGAACACCCGGCGCTCTACGCCGCGCTCGTCGGACGTGCGGCACGCTCCATTTCGCGCCGTCTCGCGGCGACGGATGCGACGATGGTCGGACGTGGGCGGCGACTCGGCTTCGCCGGCGCGGTCACGCGGAAGGAGAAGGACCTGCTGGGCGAGCGCGAGATTCCGTACGACGCCCTCTACGGCATTCAGACGCTGCGCGCGATGGAGAATTTCCCGATCACCGGCGTGGTGATTCGCGAGTTCCCGGGTCTGCTGGCGGCGCTGGCGGCGGTCAAGGAGGCGGCGGCGCTGGCCAATTCGGAGATGGGGCTACTCGACGACGAGCGCTGCGCCGCGATTGTGAAGGCCGCCGCAGAGGTGCGGGACGGGCGACATCACGAGCACTTCCTTGTCGACGTCATCCAGGGGGGCGCGGGCACCTCGACCAACATGAACGCCAACGAGGTCATCGCCAACCGCGCGCTCGAGTTGCTCGGCGCCAAGCGCGGGGACTATGAGCGCCTCCATCCCAACTCCCACGTCAACCTGTCGCAGTCGACGAACGACGTCTATCCGACGGCCGTACGCCTTGCCTTACATGGCGAGATCGAGCGGCTGCGCCTGTCGATGGGGGCTCTGGCGCGGGCGTTCAAGGCGAAGGGGAGCGAGTTCGCCCCGTTCTTGAAGATGGGACGCACGCAGATGCAGGATGCGGTGCCCATGACGCTAGGACAGGAATTCACGGCGTTCGGACATACGATCCTCGAGGATGTGGAGCGCCTGGGCGAATCGTTGTCGCTCATCCGCGAGATCTCCATGGGCGCGACCGCCATCGGGACCGGAATCACGGCGCCGGAGGGCTATACCGAATCGGTGCGGAAGCACCTGTCTGCCGTCACTGGGCTGGAGTTGATCACCGCGCCCGACCTGGTGGAAGCAACGTCCGACACCGGGGCGTTCGTGCAGCTGTCGGGCGTGCTCAAGCGCTGCGCGGTCAAGCTCTCGAAGATCTGCAACGACCTTCGCCTGCTCAGTTCCGGTCCGCGCTGCGGGTTCGGCGAGATCAACCTCCCGGCGATGCAACCCGGGTCCTCGATCATGCCGGGAAAGGTGAACCCGGTCATTCCCGAAGTCGTGAACCAGGTCTGTTTCGAGGTGATCGGCGGCGACGTGACGGTCACCATGGCCGCCGAGGCTGGGCAGCTGCAACTCAACGCCTTCGAACCGGTCATTGCCTTCCGCCTGCTGCGCGGCATCGACTCGATGTGCAACGCCTGCGAGGTCCTGCGCACGCGATGCGTGGAGGGGATCACCGCCAATCCCGACCGGATGAAGCGATTCGTCGAGGAGTCGATCGGGATCGTGACCGCGCTCGTCCCTCTGCTGGGCTACGCCGTGGCGACCGACATCGCCAAGGAGGCGCTGGAGAGCGGGCGCGGAGTGTACGATATCGTGCAGTCGCGCGGGCTGATGACACGCGAGCGTCTGGATGAGGTACTGAATCCCGCCGCCATGATCGGGAAGTAGGCACGCGCGATGTCGTCCCAACTCGACGGGACCGGACAGATCAAGCTCGCGACGCTGGATGAGGCCGTAAGCCAGATGCAGCGGCTGCACGGTATCGTGGAGCGCTACGCGATGGCGGTACGCAATCAGCAAGAGGCGGGTGGGTTTCGCCAGCAGCTGGTCCGCGCTGGGACGCCGCTCGCCGGGTTGCTCAAGCCGCAGTTCAGTGTGATCGCGGACGTGGTTGCGTCGTTCCTGCTCATCGCCTCGCGCGGGGGCGGCGATCAGGCGAAGGTTCGGGCGTTGCGGGAGTCGGTGGCGTCCATCCGCGCCCAGCTCGAGATTGCGGCGACGAAAGTCAAGGAAAAGCACGCGGTTGCGGCGCCGGAGGCGCGGCCGGACTAGGGCGCGAACTCGCCCTCGCGGATGGAATCGCGAGAGGACGTTAACTCGTTGTGGCGTCGAGACTCTAGGCGCCGCGTACCTTCTTGCTTCGCTGTCGTCTCGCCGGTAGTTTGTGCTGTCTCTGCGCCCCACCCATCCGGGTAGGGTGGCTGGCTTTCGCCCCACATTCCCTTCCGAATGCTACGGAATCTCCGACCGCGTCGAGAGGTCATGGCGACGGTGCTGGTCGCTGTGACCCTTTTGGTGCTCGCCGCCTGTTCCGGCGCCGACTATCCCAACTCGACATTTCTTCCGACGACGGACAGCAACCGCGACGTCACGATGCTCTGGAACCGCATGATGTTCTGGGGCACGATCGTCTTCGTGGTGGTGGAAGCGATCCTTGTCTACACCATGATCAAGTACCGTCGCCGTCCGGGCGGGCCGGAGCCGACGCATGTACACGGCAACACGATCATGGAGATCACCTGGACACTCGCGCCGGCGCTGATCCTGGTCTTCCTCGCGGTCCCGACCGTTCGCACGATCTTCCGCACGCAGAGCAAGGCGCCGGCGAATGCGGTGCAGGTCGAAGTGATCGGTCACCAGTGGTGGTGGGAGTTCCGGTATCCGGAGTACGGTTTCGCCACCGCGAATGAGCTGTACCTGCCGATCGGGCGTCCTGCGAACTTCGCGCTGCGCACCGCCGACGTGCTGCACTCCTTCTGGATTCCGGCGCTCTCGGGCAAGCGCGACCTGATCTCGAACCGGACCAACTATCTCTGGTTCACCCCGGACTCCACGGGTGAGTCGGCTTTCAATGGGAGCTGCAACGAGTACTGCGGCACCAGTCACGCGAACATGAAATTTCGCGTGTTCACGGTCTCGCCGGAGCACTTCGACCAGTGGGCGCGCCATCAGGCGAGCGACGCGATGTTTCCCACGCCAGTAGCGCCGGTCGACTCCTCGCCGACCGTCCGCCCGGCGAGCAACACAACGGCGGCCGTGCAACCTGCCGCCGCCGCTTCGCCGGTGGAGCCTTGGCAGTTCCCGCGCGAGAAGATTCCTTCGTACGTCTTTCCGCAGACGCCACTCCCGCCCGGCATGGACATTCCCGAAGCGGTGATCGCAGCCGGCGATGCGGAGCGCGGTTTCACGACCTACTCGCGATCGGCCTGCATCGGGTGCCACAAGATCCGGGGGAACCGGAGTTCGATCGGCATCATCGGACCGGACCTCACGCACGTGGGATCGCGGTACACGATCGCGAGTGGCCTCTTCGTGAACGACGCGCTCCACCTGTCGCACTGGATCAAGAACGCGCGGATGATGAAGCCCGGTACGCTGATGCAGACGATGGGCAAGGGGATGTACGATCCGATCATGAAGTTCACGATCCAGGCGGGTGGCCTCACCGATGCCGAGATCGCCGACATCACCGCCTACCTGCTCAGCCTGAAGTAGCCGACGCCCGCCTACCGTCTCCCGACCCCCGTCTTTCATTCCATGGCTACTGTCGCTGCAAGTCCGACCTATACCGCGAGCTCGACGCACTCCGGCTCGCGGCTGATGAGTTGGCTCACGACCACCGATCACAAGGTGATCGGAACGCTGTACCTGCACACCTCGCTCTTCTTCTTCGTGCTCGGCGGGATCGAAGCGCTGCTGATCCGGTGGCAGCTCATGCGTCCTAACGGCACGGTGCTGAGCGCCGAGCAGTACAACCAGCTGTTCACGATGCACGGCACCACCATGATCTTCCTCGCGGTGATGCCGTTGTCGGCCGCCTTCTTCAATTACCTGATCCCACTGCAGATCGGGGCCCGTGACGTCGCGTTCCCGCGGTTGAATGCCTTCAGCTACTGGATCTACGTGCTGGGCGGCATTTTCATCACGCTCCCGATCTTCTTCTGGGCCGCGCCGAACGGCGGATGGTTCGGCTACGCCCCGCTCTCCGGGCGGACCTACTCGCCGGGCCCGAACATGGATTTCTGGGTCCTCGGCCTGCAGATCCTCGGCATCTCGTCGCTCGCGGCCGGCTTCAACTTCGTGACGACGATCATCAACTTGCGCGCCCCCGGCATGAACCTGATGCGCATGCCGATGTTCACGTGGATGTCGTTCGTGACGCAGTTCCTGATCATCCTGTCGTTCCCGGTCATCACGATCGCCCTCGTTTTCCTGCAGTTCGACCGCTTCTTCGGGACGAACTTCTACCAGATTTCCGCCGGCGCCGACCCCCTGCTCTGGCAGCACCTGTTCTGGGTCTTCGGACATCCGGAGGTCTACATCCTGATCCTTCCGGCGTTCGGGCTGGTCAGCGAGGTGCTCCCGACCAACTCCAGGAAGCCGCTGTTCGGCTATCCGGTGATGGCGTACTCGGGCATCCTGATCGGCTTCCTCGGCTTCGGCGTGTGGGCCCACCACATGTTCGCCGTGGGGATGGGGCCGATCGCCGACACGGTGTTCAGCCTGACGACGATGCTCATCGCGATTCCGACCGGTGTGAAGATCTTCAACTGGATCTTCACGATGTGGGGAGGATCGATCCGCTTCACGACCGCGATGAAGTTCGCCATCGCCCTCATCGCGATGTTCACGATCGGCGGCATCTCGGGGATCACCCACGCGTCGCCGCCGTCCGACCTGCAGCAGACCGACACGTACTACATCGTTGCCCACTTCCACTACGTGCTGTTCGGCGGTTCGATGATGGGCATCTTTGCGGGGATCTATCACTACTTCCCGAAGATGTACGGACGCATGATGAATGAGAAACTGGGGGCGTGGCACTTCTGGCTGACGCTGATCGCCATGAACCTCACGTTCTTCCCGATGCACTTCGCCGGGATGCTCGGCATGCCGCGACGCATCTACACGTACGATGCCGGTCAGGGCTGGGAGCTCTTCAACATGATGTCGTCGTTGGGCGCCTTCCTGCTCGCGCCGGCGACCCTGATCCTGATCTACAACTTCTTCCGCTCCAAGAACCACGGCGAGGTGTGCGGCCCGAATCCCTGGGACGCCCCGACGCTCGAGTGGTCGATCCCGTCGCCGCCGCCGGAATACAACTTCGCCAAGATCCCGATGGTGACGTCGCGATACCCGCTGTGGGATCTCACCCACCCGGAGCGCACCTCGGCG
>JBDTUA010000194.1:0-9668 GCA_040007995.1 Gemmatimonadota bacterium
CGATGAGGAGGTCATCAGGCACCTTACGTCGATCAAGGGCGTTGGTCGGTGGACGGCGCAGATGTTCCTGATGTTCAGGCTCGGGCGCCCGGATGTCCTACCAGAACTCGATCTCGGGATTCGCAAGGGGATTCAGCAGGCCTATCGCCTGCGCAAGCTCCCGGATGCCAAGCGGGTTCACACCATTGGCGCCAAGTGGGCCCCGTACCGGACGATCGCCTCGTGGTACCTCTGGCGATCGATCGACGGCGACGCCACTTGAGGGAGAGACACAGATGCGCATTGCGATCACAGGGGCGACCGGCTTCATCGGCACGCCCCTCGTTGAACGTTTGCGAGGGGCAGGGCACACCGTGCTCGCGATCGGCCGCGCGAAACGCACCGGGGCGCAGCCCGACATCACGTGGGACGCCTCGAGGCAGCTCGACGGTGCGCGACTCGAGGGGGTGGACGCCGTCGTGCACCTGGCGGGAGAGAACCTGGCGCAGCGCTGGACCGATGACGCGAAGCGGGAGATTCGTGAGTCGCGCGTGCAGGGAACGACGCTTATCGCGCGCACACTTGCGGGGCTGACCGACAAGCCGGCAGTCCTGGTGAGCATGTCGGCGACCGGTATCTACGGCGACCGCGGCGACACAACGCTCGACGAGGACAGCGCATTGGGCGACGGCTTCCTCCCCGATATCGCGAAGGCGTGGGAAGCCGCCGCGGATGCGGCGCGTGCCGCTGGTATCCGCGTGGTGCATCCGCGCCTCGGCGTGGTGCTCAACCCCGAGGGAGGGGCACTCGGAAAGATGCTCCCGATCTTCTCGTTAGGCCTCGGCGGCAGGATCGGGAGCGGTCAGCAGTGGATGAGTTGGATCGCGCGCACCGACGTGCTCCGGGCGCTCGAGTACCTGCTCACGGCCTCGCTGGAGGGCGCAGTCAACCTCACCGCGCCGTCGCCGGTGACCAACGCCGACTTCACCGACGTTCTGGGCAAGGTGCTCCACCGACCGACGATTGCCCCGGTGCCGGCGTTCGCCATCAAGTTGCTCTATGGCGAGATGGGCGAGGCGACGGTGATCGAGGGACAGCGGGTGCTCCCGGCGAAGCTCGAGCGCGCCGGCTTTTCCTTCGAGTATCCGTCGTTGGAGGGGGCGTTGCGCGGAGAGAAGGTCGGCGCGTCCTGAGCGACGGTCGACACGACCAGCGGCGGGGGCGTAGCTTACGGCGAGATCGAAACCGCAGGTCGCGAGAGCCCGTAGTCCAGATACAACTATGGCTGCCATCATCATGGAAGGGGTGCTGTTCGTCGCGCTGGTCGTGGCGGCCGGTACCCTGATTTTTTTGGGGCTCACCACCTTCACCCCGCTCGGGAAGTGGTGGAAGCAGGTCCAGAATCGCAGGGCGATCGAGCGGGATGCAGAACTCAGCTGTCCGATTCACGGGACGCTGACAGAAGAGACGATGGTGCGACTGCCGTCAGGTGAACGCGTCTGTCCCGAATGCTTCAAGGAGACCGTATGGCAAACCCGGTAGGCGACATGCTGAATTCGATGCGCACACGCTCCAGCGGCGGCGGTTCTCGCAGCGGCTTCGGCACGGTGCTGCGCATCGCGGCGGTCCTGTTCGTGCTCGTCTTCCTCGTCCCGTCGATGTTCACGTACGTCGAACCGGGGCACGTCGGCATCCTGATCCATCGTGCCGGCGGCGGCGTGGATAACACCCCCTTGGGCCCCGGGCTGCACTTCCGGAACCCGCTCCTCAGCGCGATCGAGGAATACCCGATCTACATGCAGACACTGGTGCTCACGCGCGAGACCATCGAGGGATCGCCGAATAACGACGAGATCAACGTGAACAGCGTCGAGGGTCAGCCGGTCTCGCTCGACGTGGCCATGTCGTTCGAGATCGACCCGGCGAAGGTCCCGGCGCTCTACCAGACCTTCCGCACGGACATCACGACGATCCAGCACGGCTACGTCAAGCAGACCATCCGCCAGGCGCTGCAGGAGGTAATTGGAGACGAGGCGATTGCCGACATCATGGGACCGAAGAAGGCGCAGACGGTGTCGCGCGTGCAGGCGCTGCTGCAGGAGCGGCTGATGCAGTACGGGATCATGGTGAAGCAATTCACGCTGAACGAGTTCCGCGCGCCGCAGTCGGTCATCGATGCGATCAACACCAAAAACGTGATGCAGCAGCAGGCGCTGACGGCGCAGAACGAGCTGCAGAAGAACGAATTACAGGCCCGCGGCGATTCCATCAAGGCCGCTGGGCGCGCCAAGGCGATCACCGCCGAGGCCGAAGCGCAGGCGCGGGCGAACCGCCTCCTGGCCGAGAGCCTCACGCCCACGCTCGTGCAGTACCGGCTGATCGACAAGTGGAACGGCGCCATGCCGCAGTACTCCGGTGGCGGCACGCCGTTGATCCAACTCCCTTCGATCAAGCCGTAACGGCACCCGATCGCATGGCCGCGCGGGCGTCGCTGGCACGTTAGGCGCGCCCGACGGCCACCGGCGGCGCCGCGCGTCTCCCTCGCGCGTCGCCGCCATGCATATTGCGCCATGCATCCGAGCGAGCCGTTCGCAACCGCCCTCTTCCTGGCAACCTGCGGCGTCCTCCTCCTCCTGGGGGCGGTCTCCGGGCGCGCGACCTCGCGCTTCGGCGTTCCGCTCATGGCGCTCTTCCTGGCGCTGGGGATGCTCGCGGGGTCGGATGGAATCGGCGGCATCGCCTTCGCGGACTACGCGCTGACGTTCCGGCTGGGGACCGCCGCGCTCGTGATGATCCTCTTCGATGGGGGACTCAACACGTCCGTTGCTTCGGTGCGACGTGTGGCCGGCCCGGCGACGACGCTGGCGACGGTCGGGGTGGTGGGGACGGCGGCCGTCACTGCGCTCGGCGCGTACTGGGTCGGCCTCCCGGTGGCCGAGTCGGTCCTGCTCGGGGTCGTCGTGTCGTCGACCGATGCGGCGGCGGTCTTCGCGGTACTCCGGGGGACTGGGGTGCACCTGCGCCGTCGGGTGGGGTTGACGCTCGAGGCGGAATCAGGACTCAACGATCCCGTCGCGATCATCCTGACGACGCTCGTCACCGCGAACCTCGGTCACTTCGGCGACCTTGCCAGTTGGGCCACCGCGCGCGAAGTGCTGATGCAGGTGGTGATTGGGGGGATCGGAGGGATTGCCCTCGGCTGGCTGGGGCGCAGCGTGCTGCAGCGGGTTCGCCTGCCGGCGAGCGGGCTGTACCCGGTCTTCACCTTCGCGCTCGCACTCCTGGCCTACGGCCTCCCCACCCTGATAGGTGGGAGCGGCTTTCTCGCCGTCTACCTCGCGGGCATCACGTTAGGCG
Organism: Gemmatimonadota bacterium; assembly: GCA_040007995.1. Classification (GTDB taxonomy): domain Bacteria; phylum Gemmatimonadota; class Gemmatimonadetes; order Gemmatimonadales; family Gemmatimonadaceae; genus SCN-70-22. Next base: position 3,337 of record JBDTUA010000194.1, read on the forward strand.
ACCAGGAGATTCCGCACCGCGCGTCGCTGCTGCGCGTGCACGATGCGTTGGCGTGGATCGGACAAGTCGCGATGTTCGTGCTGCTCGGCCTCCTGCTCTTTCCCTCACGGCTCGGCGAAGTGGCGGTTCCGGGGATCCTCATCGGCCTGTTCGTGGCAATCATCGCGCGTCCCCTCGTGGTCGCGCTGTGCCTCGCACCGTTTCGCTACCCGTTGCGCGAGATCACGTTCATTGGATGGATGGGACTGCGCGGTGCGGTGCCGATCATCCTGGCCACCGTGCCGGTGCTGGCCAACGCGCCTGGCGCCGAGCGCATCTTCGATCTCGTCTTCTTTGTCGTCGCGGTGAGCGTCGTGCTGCACGGCGTGACCGGCGCTCCTCTCGCGCGCTGGCTCAAGCTCGAGATCGCCGAACCGCCAAATCCACCGGCCGTCCTCGAGATCGAGAGTATCGTCCCGCTCAAGTCGCGACTGACGTCGTACTTCGTCGACGAGGCGCTCGCCGTCACCGGCGTGCCGATCGGCGACCTCCCATTGCCGGAGGGATGCGCGGTCGCGCTCGTGGTCCGCGGGGGTGATCTGGTCCCGCCGACCCCAGCCACCGCCCTCGAGCCGGGCGACCATGTATACCTCGTGGTCCGTCGTGAGGACCTCGCGCTCATTCATCTCATGTTCGGCCGCGCCGAAGGAAACGAGGATGGCTAACGATCCACGCCCACGCCCACGCCCACGCCCACGCCCACGCCGGGTCGCGGTCGGCACGATGCGGCGCCTCGTTCTTGCAGCCACCGTCGTGGCCGTCGCGTGTGGTGGCGAGAGCGGGCGACGGCCTTCGGCTGAGGAGCGGGGGAGTGGTGCGGGGCGCGGCGAGGAGCACGGCGCGCTGACCGTCTTCACGGCCGGGAGTCTCGCGCGCCCGATGCGTGCGGCGCTCGACTCTTTCGCGGCGCAGAGCGGGACGACGTTCGCGCTCGAGTCGGCGGGGAGCCTCGAACTGGCGCGTCGTCTCCTTGACCTCGGCAAGATGGCGGACGTGGTGGCACTTGCCGACGAAGAGGTCTTTCCACGCCTGCTGATGCCGTCACGCGTGACGTGGTATGCGCGTTTCGCGCGGAATCGCATGGTCCTCGCGTATGCCGCCGGTGCCCCCGGCGCCGACGAGGCGAATCGTGGAGACTGGCGCCATGTGTTGCTGCGGCCTGCGATGGCGGTCGGACGTGCCGATCCCGATCTCGATCCGGCCGGCTATCGCACCCTGCTCCTCTTTCAGCTGGCGGGACGCTTCTACGGCGAGCCCTCTCTGACGCAGCGGCTCGAAGCCGCGAGCCCGCCAACGCATGTGCGTCCCAAGTCCGCCGAGCTGGTGGCGCTGCTGCAGGCGCACGAGCTCGACTACGCCTGGATGTACGAATCGTCGGCGCGAGGTGCGCGACTGCCGTTCATAACGTTGCCGAATGAAGTCGACCTTGGCGATGAGGCGCTGGCGGCGTTGTACGCCAGCGCGACGGTTCAGGTGGCCGGCGCGGCACCTGGCGAGACGATCGAGATGCACGGCACACCGATCCGATACGGCTTGTCGATCCCAACCGGTGCGCTGCTGCCGGATCGGGCCGCGGCTTTCGTCCGCTTCCTCTTTTCAGGGACGGGACAGCGCATCCTGCGCGCAGAGTATCTCGACGTGCTCGCGACGCCGACGGTCGTGGGGACGTCGGTTCCGCCGGCGCTCGACTCGCTCGCCAGGCGTGCAGCTCTGACTGATCCCGCTGCGCCCGTGTCCCCGCGCTAACTTGACGATCCGGCGCGAGCGGCGCCGAACCTGCCGGAGACGACCGACGATGCCGATGGTGGAGTTTGCTACGCTTCCCGCTGATGCCCGGGTCTGGGTGTTCGCGGCGAGCGATCCCCTGAGCGACGACCTCTCAGCGCCCCTGCTGCGTCAGGTCGATGCTTACCTCACGCAGTGGGCCGCGCATGGCGCGCCGCTGACCAGCGCCCGCGAGTGGCGGGACCGGCACTTCCTGCTGATCGGCGTTGACCAATCGACGGCCGGGGCCTCGGGCTGCTCGATCGACGCGCTGTTCCATATCCTGCGGGGGCTGGAGCGTTCGTTAGGCACGTCGCTGGTGGGGGGCGGGCGGCTCTTCTACCGCGATGCGCGGGGCGAGGTGCAGTGCGTGGACCGCGCGACGTTCTCGTCGCGCGCGCGAGCGGGGGAGATCGGGGGCGACACGGAGGTGTTCGACACGACCCTCACCACCGCGGGAGAGATCCGCGAGCACTTCGCGCGCAGCGCCTCGTCGTCCTGGCACGCACAGCTGGTATGAGCATGCCTCGATCCCTCCGCGCGCTGGCCTACTGCGGCGTGCTCCTCGTCGCGCTCGTCGCGGTGGCGGAGGCGCAGGCTTCGCTGCGCGTGGAAGCGTCCACCGGGCCCGCGCGAACGTACACGCGTGCCGCGCTCGAGGCGATGTCGAGCGATACGATGCGCGCGGCGGGCCCGCATACCACATCTGCGACGTATCGCGTCGTGCCATTGCAGCGCCTGCTGGCGGAGTCGGGGCTCGTCCTCGACTCGATCCGCGGCCGCGACCTGGGACAGGTGGTGATCGCCGAGGCGCGAGATGGCTACCAGGTCGTCTTCTCGTTAGGTGAGCTGGCGCCGAGCCTGGGCGCGCGCACGGTCTTCGTCGCCTTTCGCCGGGACGGCATCCCGATTCCCGCGGAGGACGGGCCGTTCCGCCTCGTCGTCCCCGACGACATGCGTGGCTCGCGCTCGATCCGGCAACTCGAACGGCTGCGTGTCGTGACGGTGGCGCCGCGCGCTCCCTGACGATCAGCGCAGCCAGCGCTCCAACCCCTCGGCGACGAAGTCATCGTCGCGCAGCCAGGGGTAGTCGCGCCAGACCCGGTCCAGCGCGTCCGCCTGTCCCGGCGAGAGCCCCTCGGACGGATCGAGACACCACGTGCCGGCCATGAGTCCTTGCCGGCGCAGCACCTCATGGATTCCCGCGATGCAGCCGGCGAACCCGTTCGCCGCATCGAAGATCGCCGCGTTGGCGTCGGTCAGCGCCGCACCGCGCGACAGCCAGCTCTCCAGCGCGCTGCCTCGCACGGTGCCTCGCACGGTGCCTCGCTCGCTGTCTCGCTCGCTGTCTCGCACGCAGTCTCCAACAGTGCCGGACGTTCCCACGCCCGCGCCACGCAAGGCGCGGAGTTCATTCAGCATGGCGACCGCGCCGCGGGTCCAGACGGCCCACTGCCCGAGCAGCCCGCCGGCGAACTGGCGGGTTACCACGCCACCGTCACGGCCGAAGGAGAAGGGGGTGAGCAGGTCGGCGATGATGTTGTCGTCGTTGCCGGTGTAGAGCGCCACGTCGTCGCGCCCGCTCTCGACCACGGCCCGGATCACGTCGAGCGTCTGGTAGCGATTGAACGGCGCGACCTTGATCGCCACGACGCGGGGAATCTCGGCGAATCGACGCCAGAAGCCGGCGCCGAGCAGCCGGCCGCCAACGGCCGGCTGCAGGTAGAAGCCGATGACGGGGATCACCTCGGCGACGGCGCGGCAGTGGTCGACGAGCGCGGCATCGTCCGCCGCATCGAGACCGGCGAGCGAGAGGAGGACGGCGTCGAAGCCCAACGACTGCGCCAGCGCGGCCTCATCCAGCGCCTGTCGTCGCTCCCCGACGACGCCGGCGATGAGGGTGAACGGACGCGGGGAGTCTGTGGCGATCGGACGCTGCGCGTCCGTGGCAAATGGCCGCACGGCCTGACCGCGCCAGTCGCGGGCCGTCTCGGCGGCAAGCGTCAGCACGTCGCGTAGCATGCCGTGGACACGAATGGCGAACTGGGTGGTGTGTACCCCCACCGCGACGCCGCCGGCACCGGCGTCCATGTAGTAGCGCGTCAGCGCCCGCTGCCGCCGTTCGTCGATCGCACGTCCCGCCGTCAGCGCGAGCGGGTGCGCGGGGATCACCGCTCCGGCCAGCAGGTGCGCGCGAAGCGAGTCCACTTAGAAGCTCCCGTCGCGGCGCTCGAAACGGGTGGCCTTGCCCAGCGTTCGCCCGCCGGCGAGCAACCAGTCGGCGACCCAGTCGATGAGCGTCGCGGCGTCTACCGCATGCGGGTCGAAGAGCTGCTGTGCCCGGCCGGTGTCACTCAGCAGGGCATCCTCACGTTCTTCTCCCACAAAGCGCGGCGTGCAGCTCAGGCGCTCCGCCAGTTGGAGCGCGACCCGACGCACGGAGAGGCGCTCTGTTCCGGTGACGTTGAGTGCGAATGGCGGGGAGCTCGCGTGGGGCAGCGCCGAGAGGGCCGTGGCGTTGGCGTCGCCCTGCCAGATGCAATTCACGTAGCCCATCGCCAGGTCGATCGCCTCGTCGTCGAGGAGCCGACGCGCGAGGTCGACCAGCACACCGTAGCGGAGGTCGACGGCGTAGTTGAGGCGGAGCAGGACGCTCGGCGTTCCCCAGCGATGCGCGGCATCCTCGAAGATCCGCTCGCGCCCCACGCACGAGGCCGCGTATTCGCCGACCGGCGCCAGCGGATCGTCCTCACGCGACCCCCCACCGCGGGACGACGTCAGTGCATAGACATTCCCGGTCGAGAAGGCGGCGAAGCGCGAGTTCCGGTACCGGGCCACGGCGCGCGACGGGAGAATGGTGTTGGTCATCCAGGTGAGCGCAGGGGCGTCGCGCGTTCCGAACTTCTGCCCGGCGAGGTAGAGGATCGTCGGGGCGTCGGGCAGGGCGTCGAGCGCCCCCAGCTCGAGCAGGTCGGCGCGAATGATCCGGACCCCCATCCGCTCGAGTCGATTCGCGTCGGCGGCGTTCCCCCATCGCGATACGGCGTAGACGCTCCGTCCATCACCAAGCGTCAGGACGGCGCGCTGCGCCATGGCAGCTAATGAAGGGCCCATCTTCCCTCCGGCGCCGAGCACGAGGATGTCGCCTGGCGCGGCGCGCAGCGCATCGAGCACCTGCGCGGTCGGTCGGCTCAGGCGCTCCTCGAGATCCACGTCGCCCTGCGGGGCGCGGGACCTTGGCAGAGACGGAACGCCGGAGGTCACGCCGACAAAAATCCTCCAGAGACGGGCTCGGACTGGGCGGCGGCGGGAGCGGGGGGCACCGCTGCGGCGACCGGCGCGAGCGTGCCATCGAAACCGATGAGCTTGTGGCTCGCGTCGCAGAACGGTTTCCGCTTGGAGGCCCCGCAGCGGCACAGGGCGATCCCCTTGCCGACCGGCAATTCGATCGGAGTCCCGTTGTGATCGGTCAGGGAAAGGTGCACCGCATCTTCGACGGCAATGAAGAGCGGGCCGTTGTTCTTGATCTTGATCGGGAGCGACGACATCGAACGACCGGAAGTGGGGAGACGTGCAGATGCCGGAATGTCCCCGGGTGCGCGCTTTGACGAAAGGGCGGCTGGCGCCTCGCGCCGATCTCACCAGCCATTCAACGCCTGTGCAAGACTCTTCGTTAATTTTTCATGACTGCGAGTTATCTTTTCGCGCGTCGCGGTCCTCGACTCGCTGTCCTCCCAACCTCGAATCCATGTCGCTTCGCTCGTCGTTTTCAACACTCGCAGCCCTCGTGATCTGCCTGACCGGCGAGCTGGCTGCGCAGGACGCTGACTCCGTCCGGACTCGACTGGCACCGGTCACTATCACGGCGCGCGAGTCGGATCGCCCGACCATCAGCATCCCTCTCGCGATCACGGTGATCGACCGGGAGAAGCTGCACCGGACCCGGGGATACGGGCTGGACGAAGCGCTGTCCTCAGTGCCAGGGGTTCTGGCCCAGTCTCGATATGGGAATTCCGACGTGCGCATCGTGATCCGCGGCTTCGGCGCGCGCGGGGCGGGGGACCGATCGAATGCGGGGACCTCCCGCGGGATCCGCGTCCTGCTGGACGGCTTTCCGGAGACCGAGCCCGACGGACGTACCTCGTTCGACGGCATCGATCTGGGCGCGGCCGAGCGCATCGACGTGGTCCGGTCCAACGCCTCGGCGCTGTGGGGGAACGCCGCCGGCGGGGTGGTCGCCGTCTCCACCGTCCCGACGTTCGAGCACAGCGGGCTGTCGGCCGAGCTGGGGACGGGGAGCTACGGGCTCAATCGCACCGTGCTGCGAGCGGGGACCGATCTCGGGGCGGGGCGCATCTTCAGTTCGTTCACCAACACGACGTTTGATGGCTATCGCGTCGCGTCGAATTCGCGCCGCGGGTTGCTCAACCTGGGCTACACCGCGACGCTGGGTGACGGCACCGACCTGGGCGTCTTCGCGATGGGGTCGAATAATTTCTTCAACGTGCCGGGACCGCTGACGCGCGCCG
>JBDTUA010000195.1:0-9642 GCA_040007995.1 Gemmatimonadota bacterium
TGAGCTTGATGATCTTGAACTCGTACTTCTGGCCGAGGAGCTCGTCGATGTTCGGCACGCGCCGCAGGGCGATCTGCGAGCCGGGAAGGAAGGCATCGACTCCCATCAAGTCGACGACCACACCACCCTTGATCTTCTTGACGAGCGTTCCTTCCACGGGCTGATCGGTTTCGTAGGCAACGCGGATGCGTTCCCACACCCGCATGAAGTCAGCCTTCTTCTTCGACAGGACGACGGACCCTTCCTGGTCCTCGAGATGTTCGAGCAGGACTTCGACCTCATCGCCGGGCTTGAGGTCGGGCATGTCCTTGAATTCTTCGAGCGGGATCGTCCCCTCGGACTTGAAGCCGATGTCGAGGACCACCATGTTGTCGCGGATTTCCAGCACGCGCGACTTCACGATCTCGCCCTCGTCGATCGACGCGAGCGTCCCGTTGTACATCTCCATCATCTGCTCGTATTCGGCAGATGTATACTCGTCTTCGTCGTACAGTTCGGGGCGACGGTTTGCGAGGGGACGCAGCTCGGCCTTCTGAGCCTTGCGTTTCTCTACAACCGACATGCCGGCAGTTTCAAGCTCGGACATAATGAGGGTGGCTCCAATAGCGGATCTTTAGGCTCGCCGCGACGAGGTTGAATGGAAGGGACACAGTGCGCCCGGGGTCGCGGACAGTCGACTCCGGCCAACGAAACCAGGCGCGATTTTGGGGAACGCGAAACGTACCCCGTTCCCGGACCCCGCGTCAACCGTCGAAGTGGCGTTCTCTGCAGCAGTTGCGGCGTCGCAGTTGCCTCCCGGGAGCCCCAGGGAACCGTACCGGACCATTCGCGCACTTCCCGCGCGCGCGTCTCCCCTTCCGGTCCTTCCGGCCGACGCGTCTCAGCGACTAGTGGTCTGCGTCCGGGCCGGGCGGTGGGATGGTCGGCATCCCGTCCCAGGGGGTGAGGGGACGACGGAAGCGTGCCGCCCGAGCCAGCGCCGTGATGCGCTCGACCTGCTCGGCCTGCGTCAGGTAGGTCGTGTCGATCAGGACCGCGTCCTTGGCCTGCACCGTCTGCGTGGCGTCGGCCGCGTCGCGCTGCACAAGCCGGTCGGTCTCTTCGGCGATCTCCTCGTCGGAAGGGCGTCGCGCGAGGCGCTGCGTGAGTCGCCGGCGCGCGCGCTCCCACGGATCGGCGACGAGGAAGACCTTCAGCTCGGCGTCGGGGAAGACCGCGGTCCCCATGTCTCGTCCGTCGCACACCACATCGTGGAAGCGCGCGACTTCCCTGACCTCCCCATTCACCCACTCCCTGACCTCGGCCATCTGCGCCACTCGCGGCACATATCGCGTGACGTCGGGACTGCGAATTTCCTCGATCACCGACGCCCCATCGATCTGGGGCGTAAACGAGGTCTCATTCGGCACCAGGGTGACGTGTGCCGCCTGCGCGAGCACCCAGCCGGGCGTCCATTCACCGACCGGCACGCGGGACCGGAGCGCGGCCGCCGTGGCGGCGCGGTAGAGCGCGCCGGAATCGACGTGGCGAAAGCCCAGCTCGGCCGCCACCCACTGGGCCGTCGACGACTTACCCGAGGCGGCGGGGCCATCGATGGCGACCGCGATGTGCCCGCCACGCCAGTGCGACGCGCCGTCGCCTCCCGCGCCCGCGCGGTCGGCGCGGTCGGCGCTATCGGGCGACACGGCTCAGCTCCTCCCAGAAGCCCGGATACGAGACGGAGACGCACGCGGGATCATCGATCGTGATCGCGGCATTGCGAGTGGCGCCGAGGATGCCGAAGGCCATGGCGATGCGATGATCGGCGTGCGTGATCACGTGGCCGGCGAGCGGCGCGTCCGTCCCTTCGACCGCGAGACCGTCGGGGAGTTCGTGGGCGCGCACCCCGATCGCGCGCAGGTTGGAGACAACCGCCGTGATGCGGTCGCTCTCCTTGACGCGCAGCTCTTCCGCCCCACGCACCTCGGTCGTGCCTTCCGCGCGCGCCGCCAGCACCGCGAGCATCGGGATCTCGTCGATCATCGAGGTGACGTCGTCGCGTCCGAGTGCGACGGCCGACAGTCGCGCTCCGCCGTGCACGTCGATGTGTTCGAGTGCATCACCCCCGCCGCCGGGCGCGGACACCACCTCCAGCGTCGCGCCCATGCGCAGGACGGCACGCAGGAAGCCATCACGATAGGGACTACGCAGGACATGGGAGACGCGCAGCGTCCCGGCCTCGGCGAGGAGCGCGCGCGCGATGAAGAACGCCGCGGACGAGGGATCCCCCGGGACCTCGACGTCGAGCGGGCGGAGGTGCTCCGTCGGCTGCAACGTCAGCCAGCCGTCGACCACGTCAACCGACACGCCGCGCGCCGACAGCATGCGTTCGGTGTGATCTCGCGTCGGGGCGGGCTCGCGCACGCGGACGGAGACGCCGCCACACAACCCCGCCAGCAGCACGGCGCTCTTCAGCTGGGCGCTGGCGACCGGGACCTCGTAGTCGATGGGGTGCAGCGTGCCGCCGTGCACCGTCATCGGGAGCCCATCGCGCTGGTCCAGGAACTCCACGCGAGCCCCCATCGCCTCGAGTGGAGCGGCGACGCGTCGCATGGGGCGCCGCGAAAGCGACGCGTCGCCATGAAACGTGCTGGCCACCGGCCGCGCCGCCGCGACACCCGCCATGAGGCGCGTCGTCGTACCGCTGTTGGCGCAGTCCAGGTCCGGGGTGGCGGATGGTGAGCACGGGTGCAGCCCGCATCCATCGATCGTCATCGCGGCACTGACCTCGGGAACGGCCCAGCCGGACGCGCGCAGCGCGCGCGCCGTCGCCTGCACGTCGTCCGACTGCAGGATCCCTCGCACCAGCGAGCGACCGTCGGCAAAGGCGGAGAACAGCAGCGCCCGATGCGAGACGGACTTGTCGCCCGGCACCCGGACGGTCCCGCCGACAGTGTCGCGAGGCTCGACCATTGTTACCGCAGCCATCCTTCCAACGCGGTGGCGAGGTCAGTCTTGTCGTCGCGGTACTTGACGATGATCGGCGTCTGGAGCGAGAGACCGGTCGAGGCCCCCCATCCCTCGCGCACGGCGCGCGCGCCCGGGACGACCACCGCCCCGGCGGGAATCTCGAGCGGCGACTCGGCACTTCCGCGATAGACGGTCTCCCGCACCAGATCGTACACCGGCGTCCCCCGCGTGAGCACCACGCCGGCGCCGAGCACGGCGCGCGTGCGCACCACCGTCCCTTCGTACACGCCGCAATTCCCGCCGATGATCGCCTCATCTTCGACCACCACCGGGGCCGCGTTGATCGGCTCGAGCACGCCGCCGATCTGCGCCGCCGCACTGACGTGGACGCGTTCCCCCACCTGCGCGCATGAGCCGATGAGCGCATGCGAGTCGACCATCGTCCCCGTCCCGACGTGCGCCCCCACGTTGATGTACATCGGCGGCATGCAGACCACGCCTGGTGCCACATACGCACCCGAGCGAATGGTGGACCCGCCAGGCACAACCCGCACCCCGTCGCTCAAGGTGAGGCGTCGCGTCGGCAGCGTATCCTTATCGAAGAAGCTGAACGCTCCCTGCTCGTTGGGGTTGAGCGCGACCACCCTCCCGACGCGAAAGGCGAGCAGGATTCCCTGCTTGACCCAGGCCACCGCGCGCCACTGGCCATCGTGCCCACGCTCGGCCGCGCGCACCTCGCCCTCCTCCAGCAGCTTCAACAACCGGTGGACCGTCTGTTCCGCCTCGTCGGGGAGTGCGGTTCCTGGCGGAAAGGCCGCCAATTCCGCTATGTGCCCGGCCAGCGCCGCCAACGTGTCGTCCGTCATGTTCCCGCCACTCCTGCTGCGACCAGCGCAGCGCGCACGGTCGAGGTCAGTCCGTCTGCGAGCGGGACGAGCGGGAGACGCAGGACATTCTCCATGCGCCCCATCAGCGCCAGCGCCGCCTTCGCGGGCGCCGGATTGGCTTCAATGAAGGCCGCGTTCATCCAGGGGAGGAGTTGGCGATGAATGGAGCGCGCCGCAGCGAAATCGCCGCGCGCGCAGGCCTGCACCAGCGACACCATCGCGCGGGGCGTGACATTGCTGACCACCGAGATGATCCCCTCGCCTCCGAGCGCCATCACCGGGAGTGTCATCGCGTCATCGCCCGAGAGCACCACGAACTCGACCGGCCGGTCCCGCAGGATCTCGCCGATCTGCGCGAGGTTGCCGGACGCTTCCTTGATCGCGACGATGCCGGGGATCGTTGCCAGTTCGAGCGACGTGCGCGCCTCGATGTTGCTGGCCGTGCGCCCCGGAACGTTGTAGACGACGATCGGGAGCGCGACGTCCTCAGCGATGGCCCGGAAGTGGGCGACGATCCCCCGCTGCTGCGGCTTGTTGTACATCGGCGACGCGTGCAGCAGGTGCGAGGCCCCCGCATCGCGCACGGCGCGAGACAGGGCGATCGCCTTCTTCGTGTCGTTGGACCCGGCCCCCGCCACCACCGGGACGCGACCGGCGACCTGTTCGACGGTGACCGCCACCACGCGGAGATGCTCCTCGAGGGTAAGCGTCGCCGCCTCACCGGTGGAACCGCATGGCACGAGGAAGTCGATCCCTTCCGCGACCTGCCAGTCGACCAACGCACGCAACGCCGCTTCGTCCACCGCGCCGTCGAGGCGGAAGGGGGTCACGAGGGCGGTGCCGCACCCGGCCAATGGACGTATCGTCACGACTCCCCCTGTGCGCGCACCAGGTCGCGCATGGTAAAGACACCGCGGCGGCCCACGAGCCATTCCGCGGCTCGAAGGGCGCCATCGGCGAAGACGCGGCGATCGCGCGCCTCGTGTGTCAGGGTCACCTGCTCGAAGGGACCGTCGAGCACGAGCACGTGCGTTCCCGGGACGTATCCCACCCGGACACTCGTCGTCGACACCTCGCGCCCGAGCCCTTCGCCAGCAGCCGCTGCGATCGCGGCGCCGGTACCCGATGGGGCGTCCTTCTTCGCACGGTGGTGCGTTTCGATCACGTGCACGTCGAATTGCTCCTGGCGGGCGAAAGCCTGGCCGAGCTGTCGGGCCGCCTCCACGACCAGGGCGACGCCGAGGGAGAAGTTGGGGGACCAGAAGAGCGCCCCGGTATGCCGTCCCACCTCCGACTGGACCTCCGCCAGCTGGTCGTACCAGCCCGTCGTCCCCGACACCACCGGTATTCCGCTCGCCAGGCATGCGGACACGTTGGCGCGCGCCGACGACGGCTCGGTGAACTCGATCGCCACATCGGTTGCACCTGCGTACGCCGCGATGTGTCGTCCGTCGGCGTTCTCTCCCGCGCCAAGCATGGCGGTCACGTCGTGTCCGCGCTCACCCGCCAGCTGAGCGATCGCACGCCCCATCTTTCCGTCGCCGATGAGCAGGATGCGCATCGTCAGGTCGCCTCCGCAGTGAAGAACTCGTTATGCAGGCGGCGCAAGGCGTCCGCGACCTGGTCGCCGTCGACCAGGATCGTGAGGTTGATCCCGTTCGCGCTCAATGAGAGCATGTGCACGCGCATGGTGCCGAGCGCGGCGAAGGCGCGCGACATCGCCACCCCCGACTCGGTGAGGCCGGCCCCGACGAGCGCCACTATGCCACGATTGCGTTCCACCGAGACGTCGCCCAGGTGCGAGAGGTCGACGACGAGCGAATCGAGGTGCGACGTGTCGTCGATCGTGACGCTCACGCTGACCTCCGAGGTCGCCACCACATCCACCGAGGTGCGGTGCCGGTCGAACACCTCGAAGAGCGTGCGCAGGAAGCCGTGCTGCAGCAGCATGCGCGGACTTCGCACCTTGATCACCGTCACGCCCTGCTTCCCGGCGAGTGCCGACACCGGGCGCATCGGCGCGTCGAAGGTGATCAACGTCCCCGTCCCCTCCGGGTTGCGGGCATTGTAGATGTAGACCGGAATCCCGAGACGGACTGCCGGCGTGATGGTGCTCGGGTGCAGCACCTTGGCCCCGAACGACGCCAGCTCGCTCGCCTCGTCGAAGCGGATCCGGTCGATCAGTCGTGCGCCCTGCACGACGCGTGGATCGCACGTGAGCATCCCGTCGACGTCGGTCCAGATCTCGATCGCCTCCGCGCCTAACGCTGCGCCCAGGAGCGAGGCCGAGAAGTCGGAGCCGCCGCGCCCCAGCGTCGTGACGATCCCCTGCTCTGTCGATCCGATGTAGCCGCCGAGCACCGGAACGATGCCCCGCTCCACCATCGGTCGCAGCGTCTTCTGCGCCGCCTCTGCGATGCGATCGGGACGCGGCTCCGCCTTGCCGAACTGGTCACTCGTGATCATCACCGAGGTCGCGTCGACGTGCTCAGCCGGAATTCCTCGGACGACCAGGGTCGCCGCGACCAGGAGTGAGGAGAGCATCTCCCCCTTGGCGGCGATCGCATCGTTGCTGCGCGGCGTGGCGTGTCCGAGGACCGAGAGCGCCTCCGCCAGGGAGGCGAGTTCGTCAAAAGTGGCGCTGAGCTCGGCCATCACGTCGCGGCCGACCGGCGAGTCGCCGAGCAGTTCCTCCGCCGTCGAGATGTGTCGCTGTCGCAGCGCCTCGACACCGCGGATCGCACTGATCAACTGCCCGTCGGTGGCCTGCTCGGCGATCGTGATGAGCGCGTTGGTTGCGCCACCCATCGCCGAGACGACGACGATCGGGCGGCGGTCGAGACGACCGCGCACGATCTCCGCCAGACGATTGATCGCCGCGGTGTCGCCGACCGACGTTCCACCGAACTTGACGACGATCATGCGGTGTCGAACGCCCCCTGCGCGGCGAGCACCTCGGCGTTCAGGATCGAACCGCCAGCTGCACCGCGGATCGTGTTGTGCCCCAGCGCCACGAACTTGAGGTCGAGGATCGGGTCGGCGCGCACACGTCCCACCGTGACCGTCATGCCACGCCCCATCCCGACGTCTCGACGGGTTTGCGGGCGATCCACGACGTCGGTGACGACGATCGGATCAGTGGGCGATGAGGGGAGCCCCTGCGCCTCGGCGCAGCCACGCCATGCCCGCAACGCGGCCACGCCCTCTTCGGCCGTCACGCGACGACGAAAGCCGACCGAGAGACAGACCAGGTGACCGTTCTCGGTAGCCACCCGGTTTGCCGCGGCGCTCACCGCGAACACCGCGTGCTCCACCGACGTCGGTCCCAGCGTGCCAAGCATCTTGTGCATCTCGCGCTCGATCTTCGGCTCTTCGTCCCCGATGTACGGGATCACGTTGCCCAGGATGTCGAGCGACGGTACCCCGGGATAACCCGCTCCCGAGATCGCCTGCATGGTAGTTACGAAGACCTTCTCCAGCCCGAACGCCTGGTGCAGCGGCGCGAGCGCCATCGTCGTCACCGTCGCGGCGCAATTCGCGTTGGTGACGATGCCGCCACCGGCGGCAAAGCCGCGGGCCTTGCGCTGATGCGCGAGCAGACCGAGGTGTGTGGCATTCACCTCTGGAATGACCAGCGGGACGTCGCGCTCCATGCGATAGTTCTTCGCGTTGCTCAGCACCAGCGCCCCCGACTGCGCGAAGGCCGCCTCCACCTCGCCCGCCACGTGCGAGTCGAGCGCCGAGAAGACGATGCGCGACTTCACCGACGCCGGATCACACGTGGTGACCGTCAGCGCCGCGACGTCGGTCGGGAGCACGCCCTCGATCCAGCGGGTCGCCTCCGCGTAGCGCTTGCCGGCGGAGCGCTCGGAGGCCGCCACCTCGGCGACCTGGAACCAGGGATGGTCGTGCAGCAACCGGATAAAGGTCTGGCCGACAGCGCCGGTGGCGCCCAGCACGGCGACCGGCCACTTGCGGGCCGGCTTGGTCGAGGAGTGCGACATCAGGCGTCGAGGAGGGCGCGCACCAACCGCTGGTAGCCATCGACGGCGGCACGCAGCTCGCCGATGTCGATGTACTCGTCCGGGGTGTGCGCGACGTGAATGGAGCCCGGACCGAAGAGGAGCGGCGTCCCCCAGCGGTCGAGCAGCGGAATGTCGGAAGTATACGCCACCGGCGACGTCTCGAAGCCGGGGATCGTGTGAAAGAACTGCGCGGGGATATGCGAACCGTAGGTGATCTCGGCACGTCCGTCCACCCATGCCTCGAGCGAGGCGCGCACCGTCTCGACGGGACCAACGAGGCGGAACATCAGCTCCACGTCGCACGCGCCCGGGATCACGTTGGCTTCGGTCCCGCCGTGAATCGTCCCGATGTTGACCGTGGTGTCGCCCAGGCGCTCGTCGGTCGGCCACGTCACGTCGTGCAGCGTGGGGAGGAGGGCGAGCATCGGCTCGATGGCCGACGCACCGAGGTGCGGGTAGGCCGAGTGTGCCTCGCGGCCACGCGTGCGCAGGTGCACGCGCTGCGACCCTTTCGCGCCGATGGCGAGCTTGCTCTCCGTCGGTTCGCCGTTGATGAGGAAGCGTGAGGTGGCCGGGAGGCGATTCGCCGCCCGTGCCCCGTCAGAGCCCTTCTCTTCCCCAACGACGAAAAGCAAATCGACTCGGTCCTCGCCGTCCGCCGCGAGCGCGTCGGCGGCGACCAGCATCGCGGCGACCAGCCCCTTCGCGTCGCATGACCCGCGGCCGTAGAGTCGCTCGGCCTCGAGTCGTGGCGGGACGTAGGGCGGAACCGTGTCGAGGTGCGTGGAGAGCGTCACACCGCCCCCGGCGCGCGAGGCCCAGACGTTACCGCGCCCCGGCGTGACTTCCTGCACGGTCACGTTCCATCCGCGGGCGACGAGCCAGCGGGAGACATAGTCCACGACCTTCCCCTCGCCCTTGGTGGGCGACTCGATTGCCAGCAGCTCGGCGGCCAGCGCGACGACATCTACCATGGGTTCAAGTGTAGCCGGAGACGACGCGATCGTGGCAGGGGGTGGGGGGGTCGCGTGCAGCGGGAAACATCGCATAGGTCGCGCTTCGTCCCCGCGGAATCCTTGCCGTCGCTTGCGGCGCGCGCGCGTCTCGTCGCCCTGGGTGGATGGATCACGCGACGCACGGTCCACGATTGATCGACGCGTGGCGCTTCCGAGCTCGCGGCGCGGGTACGCGCCGACGTGAGCATAACAGTGCGGCCCGAACACCAGCCGAACACCAGTCGAACTCCGGCCAACTCGTGACAGCATGCGCAAGGGAGTAGGCCGTCGCGCGCGCACCGACCGTCAGTCCCCCCTCGCATCTTCCCATCCGTGCCGTGGAGTGGCGGACGCATCGCACGCGTAGTCATCCCGACGTCGCATGGCGAGGGATGCGGGACCGGAGACGAGGAGGGGGGAATGGCGATCGATGTGACGCTCTCGATACTTACCGCAGCCGTCGGCGGATTCCTGCTGGGCTGGCAGCTACGCCTCGACCTGGAGCGTCGCTCGGCGAACGCGCGCCAATCCAAGCGCGACCCGGCGGTCGAGCGACCACCGGACGACGACCCCACGTCGCGGACGCCGCAGCGGACGGTGTACCACACGCCGACCGTGCAGCGCGCGATCCCGGAGCAGGTCGCCTAACGGGCCGCTGTGCCGGCAGGTGGTCGCGACACGTGGTCGCGCTGACGACTGGAAATGCGCGGGGCGGGACTCGAACCCGCATTCGGTTGCCCGAAGGGGATTTTAAGTCCCCCGCGTCTACCATTTCGCCACCCACGC
>JBDTUA010000196.1:0-9618 GCA_040007995.1 Gemmatimonadota bacterium
TCCCTCCCTCCCCTGTGCCGAGTACGCCGGCGGCGGGCGGCGCTTAGGTGCGCGCCCAGGTGGACGACGACGCGTCGCCGTCCGACGGAGCGATGAGCGGAGCAGCGATGAGCGGCGGAGCGGGAGCGCGCGGTGCGCCGTGCCCCGGAGTGGCAGCATTCGGCGTGAAAGTAACCGGAATGGGTGCATGACGAAAAAACAGCCCCCGGACGGACATCACATCCACGGCGGACCGCTTGCCGAGGCCGAGACCCAGCCCTTCGACTTTGCCGGGTGGGGTGAGGCGCGACGCATTGCCGACCTGGGCCCGGTCCCGCCGACGGCCCCGCACATCTCCCACCAGCACCAGCTCGGCCAGTGGAAGGCGACGGCGCTGTGCGGCAACGACATCACCTCCAGCGTGCTCTATGTGTCCGCGCTGTGCGCCGCGCAGGCCGGAGCGCTGGCGCCGGTGGTGCTGCTCATGGTCAGCGGGGTGCTGTACCTCTTTCGCCAGGTGTACGCCGAGGTGGGGAGCGCACTGCCGTTGAATGGCGGGTCGTACACCGTGCTCTTGAACACCACGAGCAAGCGGGTCGCGGCGATCGCCGCGTGCCTAACGCTCCTCTCCTACATCGCGACCGCGGTGATCAGCGCCGGCGAGGCGGCGCATTATGCGAAGAACCTCGTCGCCGCGCTCCCGGTGGGGATGGCGACCCTGGGGCTGCTGACGCTGTTCGCGCTGCTCACGCTCTGGGGGATCGGCGAGTCGGCCTCGGTGGCACTCGTCATCTTCGTGCTGCACCTGACGGTGCTCAGCGTGCTGGTGGTGGCCGGGACGATCACAGTGGTGCGCTCGCCGGGGCTCCTGCTCGCGAACTTCCACCTGCCGACCGCGACCGGCGTGGGGCATGCCTTGTTCTTCGGGCTGGCCGCGGCGATGCTCGGGATCAGCGGCTTCGAGTCGTCGGCCAACTTCATCGAGGAGCAGAAGCCCGGGGTCTTTCCGCAAACGCTGCGCAACATGTGGCGGGCGGTCACGATCTTCAATCCGTGGGTCAGCCTCCTGTCGCTGGGATTGCTCCCGCTGGCGGCGATCCAGGCGGTCCCCGCCGACCTGCTGGCCCAGATGGGGGCGCGCAGCGCAGGGCAGTGGCTGGCATGGGTCGTCAGTCTCGACGCCGTCCTGGTGCTGTCGGGCGCCGTCCTGACGTCATACGTCGGCGTGACCGGGCTCGCACGACGCATGAGCCTCGACCAGGTCCTCCCGCAGGTCCTGTTGAGCGAGAACCGGCTACGCGGGACGAACCACTGGATCATCCTCTCCTTCCTCGCGCTCTGTGCCTCCATCCTCTGGATCACCGGCGGTCGCGTGGAGCTGCTGGCGGGGGTGTACACCATCTCGTTCCTCAGCGTGATGGCACTGTTCGCCATCGGCAACCTCCTGCTCAAGCAGGAGCGCGGCGAGCTGCCGCGCTCGACCGAGGCCTCCGTGGCCACGGTCCTGGTGGCGCTGGTGGCCGTGCTTGTCGCCCTGCTCGGCAACATCGTGCTGGAGCCGGTCAACCTGCAGATCTTCCTCCTGTACTTCGGGATCGCGACCGGCGCGGTAATGCTCATGTTCCTCCGTGTCGCCATCCTCCGCATGCTGCTCTCGAGCAGTCAGAACTTCGTGGCGCACCTCTTCCGGATGAACTCACGGCTGCGCAAGAGCGTGGAGGCGAAGCTGCGAGACATCGGCGATCGCGGCGTCATCTACTTCACCAAGGGCGATGCGATCGACGTCCTCAACCGCGCCGCGCTCTACGTGCTCCGCAACGAGCAGACGAGTCGACTCACGGTGGTGCATGCCTATGGTGATGGCGCCCAAGTCCCGCCGGAGCTCGCCGACCAGCTGCGGCTGATCGATCGGCTGTATCCAACGCTGCGCATCGATTTCCTCGCCGTGCAGGGTGTCTTCGGGCCCGACCTCATCGCGCAGCTCTCGGAACGCCTGCGTGTTCCGCGCAACGCGATGTTCATCGGCACGCCGAGCGACCGCTTTCCCCATCGCATCGAGACGTTGGGAGGGGTGCGCGTCATCCTGTAGCACGCGAGCTGAGCGCGGTGACCGTGGTGGTACCGCAGCATGGGAAGGCGGGGTACCGTCACGGGTATAGACAGGGGTACCGCCGTGCGCGAATTGCCCCTACGTTGCGAGAGTGACGGCCAGCAATGCGCACGAGACCGCAGCGCTCTTTCCACCGGATTTCCTGTGGGGAGTGGCCACGTCGGCGTACCAGATCGAGGGCGCGCTCGACGCCGACGGGCGGGGGCGTTCGATCTGGGAGACGTTCAGCGAACGACCCGGCGCGATCGAGCGTGGCGAGACCGCCGCCGTCGCCTGCGATCACTACCACCGGCTGGACGAGGACCTCGCGCTCATCCGCGACCTCGGGGTGGGGAGTTATCGCTTTTCCATCGCTTGGCCGCGCATCCAGCCGAGTGGCGTGGGAGCGCTCAACCGCGCCGGGCTCGGCTTCTACGAGCGTCTCGTCGATGGACTGCTGGAGGCGGGGATCCGTCCCTTTCCCACGCTCTATCACTGGGACCTTCCCCAGGCGCTCGAGGACAGCGGGGGTTGGGCCGCGCGCGACACGGCTTCGCGCTTCGCCGACTACACCGCGCTGATGCTGCAGGCGCTTGGCGATCGGGTGCCGGATTGGTCGCTCTTCAACGAGCCGTTCATCTTTTCGTCGCGTGGTTACCTGCTAGGGCGGTATGCCCCCGGGCGGCGCAGCCTCCACGACTTCCTGCGGACTGTGCACGTGATCACGATGGCGCACGCCGAGGGCTTCCGCGCTGCCAAGGCGGCGCGCCCGGACGCGCGCGTCGGATCGGTCTTCGCCATGGCGCCGTGCGAGCCCGCGGTCAACTCGGAGAACGATCGGATGGCGACCGCGTACGCGGACGCCGTCTTCAACCGTCTCTTCCTGCAGCCGCTGCTCACCGGGGCGTACCCGAAACCCTTCCTCGACAGCATCCCGTTGCAGGCGCTGGGAATGCGCCCTGGTGACATGGAGCGCATACAGGTGCCGCTCGACTTCATCGGGATCAACTGCTATTACCGGCTAGTAGTCAGCAGCGGCGGCGAGAATCGTCCCGACCTGCCGTACTTCCTGTTCGATGTCCTGTCCGACCAGCGCAGCACCGGTGGTCACGCCGACATGACGGTTACCGACGCCGGTACGCTGCGCATCGAGAATGCGTTCGGGCGCAGCGACGGCAAGCGTACTGCGATGGGGTGGGAGATCTGGCCGCGTGCGTTGCACGACGTCCTGCTCTCGCTCACGACGGAGTACGCGGGGATTCCGATCGAGGTGTGCGAGAGCGGGTGCGCCTTCGATGAGGCGCCTGACGAGAACGGGGTCGTGGTGGATACGGCACGCATCGCGTACCACGCCGCGCACCTGCGGGCGGTCGCCGACGCGATGCGCGCCGGCGCCAACGTGCGCAGCTACCACGCATGGAGCCTGTACGACAACTTCGAGTGGGCGTCGGGCTATCGGCCGCGATTCGGGCTCGTGGCGGTCGACTATCGAACGCAGCAACGGACCTTGAAGGCGTCGGCTCGCTGGTACCGCGACGTGTGCCGCGCGGCGGCGGGCAACCTGAGTCCGGATCCCGGGTAGCAGCGCGGATGCCCGCGCGCCTCCTCTTCTCGGACGTGGATGGGACGCTGCTCGGGGCTGACGGTCAGTATGCGATGTCGGCCGCAGAACTGGCGTCAGCCGCGCCACGTCTCGACATCGTCCTCGCGTCGAGCCGAACCGTGCTGGAGCTCTCGCGCAACCAGCGCGACCTGGGGATCGCGGGGCCGGTGGTCGCCGAGAACGGCGCGGTGATGGCTTGGCCGGCGGCGGCGGCGCTGTCGGACGTTGGGGCGCTCGAGACCATCGATGCACGATCGTGGCAGGTGGTGCTGATCGGGGCGTCAGCGGAGCCGCTGCGCAGGGTGGTGCGGGAGGCTGCGCAGCAGCTGGGGACCGAGTATATAGATCAGGCGGACGTCGAACCGATGCTCGGTCGACGTTGTTCCGTCTTGTTGCGTCCCGTGCCCGGGCGCGATTTCGGGTCGCTCGCGGGGCTGGTGACGACGTTGCGGGAGCGTGGCCTTTCGGTCGCATCGGGGGGATCGTGGCTTGCCGTGACTGGGGGGGCCGACAAGGGTGACGGCGTGCGGGCGGTGCTGGCATGCTGGCTGCGACTAGGCCATCGTCATGCGGTGGTTGCGGCCGCGGGTGACGCGGACAACGATCGGGCGCTCCTGCTCGCCGCCGACCGTCGGTTCGTGATCGCGCGCCCAGATGGGAGCTGGCACCCCGCCCTGTGCGCGTTGCCGGGCGTGGAGTGCGTGCCCACCACCGGAGTCGCCGGCTGGCGGGACGTCGTTCACCGGTTGACGACAGCGCAGGAGGTATGATGCCGATCCGAAAGTCTCCCGCGCGCTGGACGCTCAGCGTCCTGACGATCCCGAAGCGTGAGGAATACCTCGCGCAGCTGCTCGCGTCGTTCGGCGAGGCGAACCTGCCGCCCGAGACGATCGTCGACATCGTGTACAACTGGGACACGCGCGAGCGTCCGCAGGAGGTGGAGCGCCGCCTGCGCCGTGCGTCGGGCGGGCTCCAGCTCAACGTGCATTTCAACTCGCAGCGCACCACCATCGGTGGCGGTCGCGTGCAGCAGCTCAATCACTGCAAGACGCCGCTGCTCGCCTTCATTGACGACGACGTCACGGTGCATGGCGAGCTGCTGGACGTGCTCGAGGAACAGATGCAGCGCGTCCCGATCGGGATCGTGGGGTTGCAGTCGTTGGTTGAATCCAGCGACCTTCGCTTCAAGCCGCGGCGCACGACGCCGAACGTCGTGCGGCACGGGCTGCGCTTCATGCCGGTGCAGGGGATGTTGGTGGCGGGCTATCGGCGCCTGTTCCTCGACATCGGCGGCTTCAATCCACGGCGCGAGTACTGGGGCGAGTGGACCGAGTTCAACCTGCGGATGTGGCGGAGCGGCTTTCCGACGGCCTACGTGATGGATGGGGCGTACCTTCGGCACTGGGAGCGGGCTCCCGAGTCGCCGACGCGCAACATGGCCGGGCGGGAGGATCACGTCATGTGGGGACTGATGTGCACCGCACTGGAGTACGAGGCCATCGACTCCAGCGACGAGACGCGAGCGTTCTGGGACCTCGTCGAGTCGCGCTACATTTCGTATGCCTTCGGACCATCGGCACCGATGCGCGACCTGCTGCGGTCGGCGTTGCGGCTGACGCCCAAGCTCAGTGCCGAGTACGCCGCCATCGCGGCGTTTCGCGACGTGGTACGGCAACATCCTTTTCCGTTCATGCCGTTTCATCGCTTCACGGCAGACGAAGTGACGCGGGTGCTCACGCACGCCGCGGGGCGCATCGCCGAGTATCGCGACGATGTCTGGGATTCGCGCCGCGTACGGGCCGCACGCTGGGTGCGGCGCAAGCTGGCCGTCTAGCGTGACGGGCGCAGGCATGACGAGACGGGGTGATGAATGCTCGCGGAAGGAGCGGGCAGGGTTGAGGGCACGTACAGCGAGCGTCTCAGTTGCACCGCTCGTACCTCGCGCGGCGCTCGTGGCTGGCGCGGTGCTGACCATACTCGTGTCGTTGCCGCTGGCGGCCCAGGATACGGGGAGCGTGCGTGACGCGACTCCGAGGGTCTCGCAGTCGGCGCGAACCGCGGTGCGCGGCGAGTCGGCGTACGGCGAGTCGATGCGCGAACTCATCGACCGGGCACTGCGGACCAATGGGACGTCCGAGTACGACCGCGTCCTGGCGTATCTGGACTCAGCGCTGGTGCGAAGCCCCAACGATCCCGTGCTGCAACACTATCGCGGCTTCGCGTTGTACCGGAAGGCGAGCGTCTTGGTCGCCACGCACGGCACCAAGGGCGAGCAGGGGCGGGCGACGAAGGCCATCTTCGAGCAGGCGGATCGCGCGCTCGAGCGGGCGACCCATGGCCTCGACTGGCCAGAGACGCTGGCATTGCGGTCGGCGGTGACCGGGCAGTTGATTGGCTTCGGCAACATAGTCAGCGCAATGCGGCTGGGGCCGCGCGCCTCGGGAGAGCTGGACGAGGCGCTGGCGCTGGGACCGACGAACCCACGCGTCTGGATGCTACGCGGCGTCGGCGATATCTACCGTCCCCGCCTCTTCGGTGGAGGGCTCGACAAGGCCGAAGCGAGCCTGCGTCGCGCGCTGGAACTCTTCGCCACCGACGCTCCCGTGCCACCCGCGCCGTGGTGGGGGCACACAGAGACCTACGGATGGTTGGGGCAGGTCCTCGCCAAAGAGGGGAAGCGGGACGAGGCGCGCGCGGCCTACGAGAGGGCGTTGTCGCTGCAGCCCGGAAACGCCTGGGTCGCGGACTTCCTGCTTCCAGCGCTCGAGAAGACAGCTCGCTGATGCAGTCCGGAGTCGACGGCATGCATTGGGCGTCTTGTCTTCGGATCCTCCACGCGGGGCCTTGCAGACCTTCCTCGCCATCAGTCTGGTCCCTACGCGTGCCGTCCTGATCCGTGCGGAGGGGTGATCATTCCTCCGGCGACACCGGCAATCCGTTCCTTGTAGCTGACCGATGCACCCATCGCATTGGCGCCGGACGCCGGGTTGATTTCATGCTTCAGTGTCCCCCACCTCGCGCGATCGCCGCCTGATGCCTCTCGAGCAGAGTGTCGTGTGTCCGGTGCTCATCGGACGCGCCGTCCAGCTGACCACTGTCGCTCACACCCTCGACCGCGCACGCGATGCGCGCGGCCGTACCTTGCTCGTTTCCGGTGAAGTGGGAATCGGGAAGTCACGTCTTGCTCGCGACATGGTGGAGCGCGCGCGCGCCTCGGGATTCACCGTGCTGCAGGGCGCGTGCTTCGAGGCGGACCTCGCCCAACCGTACGCGCCGGTGCTCGACCTGGTGCGCGTGCTCGCGACGACCACGTCCGCTGCGCTCGCGAGCCACTATTTCGCGACGGCGGCATCCGACCTGGTGACGCTCCTTCCGGAGTTGCGCTCCGTGTTCCCGGAGGTGGCACCGCGCCCCCTGTTCGAGCCGGAAGAGGACCGGCGCCGTCTCTTTCTCTCGCTGACCGAGAGCGTCGGCGCGCTCGCGCGGGTGCAACCGCTCCTCATCGCGATCGAGGACGTGCACTGGAGCGACGAGGCGACGCTGGATCTCGTGCAGCACCTGACACGTGCGATCGGGACACAACGCATTGCCCTCGTGCTCACGTTCCGGAGCGACGAAGTCGGCGCAAGACTGGCGCGACTGCTCGCGGATCTCGACCGTACACGAAATGCATCCGAGGTGCTGTTGCGTCCGCTCGGCCTGCCGGACGTGGAGGCGATGCTCGGGGCAATCTTCGGCGCCGGTTCGGTGTTCGACGCTTCGTTCATCGCGCGGCTCCATGCGCTCACCGAAGGCAATCCGTTCTTCGTCGAGGAAGTACTCAAGGCGCTCGTCGTGGGTGGTGATCTCGGGTCCGCCGATGGCGTGTGGCAGGTGCGCCCACTGGAACAAGTGCGGGTGCCGCGTACCGCAACCGAAACCGTCGGTCGCCGACTCGCCGTGCTCAGCGATGCGGCGCGCGAAGTGGCGTCCGTCGCAGCCATTGCCGGCCGTCGCTTCGACTTCGAGCTGCTCTGCGCGCTGACGACGTACGGGGAGCCCCGGCTGTTGTCGCTCGTGAAGGAACTCATCGCGGCGCAAATCGTCGTGGAGGAATCGGCGGACCGTTTTGCATTCGGCATGCACTCACGCGTGAGGCGATCCGTATGCGACTCCTCGCGCGCGAGCGCGTGGCAATGCATCGGTCGATCGCCGCCGCGCTCGAACAGCGGCACTCCGGCTCGCTGCAGGAGGCCGAGGATGCGCTCGCCTATCATACGTTCGAAGCCGGTGACTGGGACGCAGCCCGCCGCCACGCGATGGCGGCCGCGACGCATGCGCTCACGCTGGGGGCGGCGCGCGAGGCACTGCAGCACTTCGAGCGTGCCGTCACCGCCACGGAGCGTATGGGGAGTCGCCCCGATGCGCCGCTGCTGGTGGCGCGCGGGCGCGCGCACGAAACGCTGGGTGCGTTTACGCGGGCGCACGACGATTTTGTTGCCGCGCTCGATGCGGCGCGCGCCCGTGGCGATCGTCGTGAGGAATGGATTGCGCTGCATGCACTCGGGATGCTCTGGGCCGCACGTGACTACGAACGCTCCGCCAGATACCGGCGCAATGCGCTCGACGTGGCGCGCTTCACGCACGACGAAATCCTGATCGCCCGGAGCCTCAACCGGGTGGGCAACTGGCATGCCAATCGCGACGATCCGCGGTCGGGTATGCCGTACCACAATGAGGCGCTCGCGATGTTCGAGCGCGCGGACGACCGGCGCGGCGTGGCCGAGTCGGTGGACCTGCTGGCGATGGCCAGCCAAGTTGCCGGCGAGCAGGAAGCCGCCGTGCGATTGTATGAACGCTCGGTGACGCTCTTCACGGCACTCAATGATCGTCGCAGCCTGGCCAACGCGCTGTCCGTGCTGCTCGTGTGCGGACCGAGTCACCACGCATCGGCCGGCCCGGTGTGTGCGAGTCCGCGCACCGAAGATCTGCTTGCCAGTGAGCGCGCCGTCCGGCTCGCGACCGAAGTGGACTGGCGCGCTGGTGAGGCGTTCTCCCGCTATCTGCTCGCCGACTGTCTCGCGTGGCGCGGCGACTTTGAGCGGGCGCTCGCACTCGCCCGCGAGTCGCTTGCGATCGCCGAGGAGATGGAGCATCTCGAGTGGCAGTGCGGGGCGCACCGCGTGCTCGGCGTCATCGCGCACGACCTGCACGCCCTGCTCGAAGCGCGGACGCACCTCGAGTCTGCGTACCGATTCGCGCTTCGGCTCGGCTCGGCCACATGGATGCGCTGGACCGCAGCGCCGTTCGTCACCGCCCTCGCGAATGCCGGACTCACGGAGCGTGCCGGGGCGGTGCTCGACGAAGTGGAGCAGAAGGTGAACGGGTCGACGACGGAAGCGAACCGTCCGGGAGGCGCCTCGCGCACGCTCGGCGAACGATCCCTGTTACTCGCCCGGGCCGAACTCGCCATTGCGGCTCGCATGCCCGTCGATGCGTTGGCCGTCCTGGACGCGTGCGAAGTGGAGGGGACGCCATACGCGGCGCTTTTGCGCGCGAGCGCCCTGTCAGCGCTGGAACGCTGGGACGACGCCGCACGATGGCTGGAGGCGGCGCGGAGCGGAGCGAGTGCCCAGCGGGCGCGACCGATGCTCTGGCGCATTGGTGCCACCGAGGGCGCGATGTACCTGGCGCAGCGTCGCCGTCTCGATGCGCGCCGCGCGTTCGACGCCGCGCGGGTGGTCGCCGCGGAGCTCGTCCTGACGCTCGATGAACCCGTGCTGGTCGCCGCATTCCGCTCGCACGTGGACACGGTCGCGCCCCCGGCCACTGCGCGGACATCGCGGCAGGCGGCGAAGGCCGCGTTCGGGGGACTCACGCGACGAGAACGGGACACCGCCGCACTGTGTGATTCGTGAGAGCGGTGATGATATGGATGTCCGATGATAGAGATGTGTGGTGGTGTGTT
>JBDTUA010000197.1:0-9522 GCA_040007995.1 Gemmatimonadota bacterium
CTGGGGAGCGGACGTCGCGCCGCTCCTAGCGAGTGCGCCAACCGCACGGATAGTATACCGCGCCCATGCAACTCCTCGACCTCTTCGAACATTCGTTCGTCGCTCGTCGCGACGCGATCGCACTCGAGTATGCCGACGACGGCACTTCGCTGGCGGCGCTGACCTTCGGTGCGCTCGACGCGCGCAGCAATCGACTCGCCCGCGCCCTGGCGGCGCGGGGGGTCTCTGTGGGCGATCGCGTAGCGTTCCTGTTGGCGAATGGTGTCCCCTTCATTGACGCGTTCCTCGCCTGCCTGAAGCTTGGCGCGATTGTCGTGCCGGTGAACGTGCTCTACCGCGAGCGGGAGATCTCGCACATCCTGGGCGATGCGGAGCCCGTCGCGATCCTCACGACACCGGCGCTCGCGGCGTCGCTCCCGGCAGGCACCAACTGGTGGGACATCGCGCTGCTCGATGGGGAGTCCGTGGGACTCGACGAAACGCCGGTGCGCGCCGCGATCGACGGCGAGGCGGCGGCGCTGATCGTATACACCTCGGGGACGACGGGACGCTCCAAGGGAGCGGTGCTGACGCACAACAACTGCATGGCGAATACGCTCGCGCTCCTCACCTGTTGGCGCATAACGAGCGACGATCGGTACCTCGCGGTGCTCCCGCTCTTTCACGTGCATGGCCTCGGGAACGGCGTGCTGACGTGGCTCGCGAGCGGCAGCCGCATGCGATTGCTCGAGCGCTTCGACGCCTCACGCATCGCTGCCGACTTTCGCGACTTCGTCCCCACGCTGTTCTTCGGCGTCCCGACGATGTACGTCCGCCTGCTCGAACTCCCTACGGACAACGCGCGGGAGATCGGCGCGCGGGTGCGTCTCTTCGTCTGTGGATCGGCGGCGCTGCCGGCACAGCTCCTCGAGGCGTTCCGTGACCGATTCGGCCACACGATCCTCGAACGGTATGGCATGAGCGAGACGCTCATGAACCTGGGCAATCCGTACGTCGGTGAGCGACGCCCGGGCTCCGTCGGCCTCCCATTCCCCGGCGTCGCGATCCGCATCGTCGACGGGAGCGGCGACGACGTGGGGAGCGGCACGACCGGAGAATTGTGGGTGCGTGGTCCCAACATCTTCCGCGGCTACTGGCGCCGTCCCGACGCCGACGCCGAGTCGTTTGTCCCCGCGACAGACGCGCCCGGGCGCGCGGCGTGGTTCCGCACCGGCGACCTCGCCGAGCGATCCGAGGATGGCTACGTCACGCTGCGGGGACGTCGCACGGACCTGATTATCTCGGGCGGCTTCAACATCTATCCACGGGAAATCGAGGAGCTGTTGCTCGAGCGTGCCGGGATCCGCGAGGTTGTGGTCGTCGGTGTTGCGGACGAACGACGCGGCGAGGTCCCGATCGCCTACGTGGTCGCCGACGACGATGAAGCGGTGAGCGCGCTCGAGGGGTGCTGTCGCCGCTCCCTGGCCAGCTTCAAGGTGCCGCGCGCCTTCGTGCGGGTCGCCACCCTGCCGCGGACAGCGTTAGGCAAGGTCCAGAAGCACCTCCTCCCTCCGTGGACCGCCCCGTGACTCCCGCCGTCGTCTCGCTGCTGGCGCTGGTGGTCGCGATCGCGCTCTCCATGACGTCGCGCATCAACGTCGGCTTGTTGTCCATCGCGCTCGCCTGGCTGATCGGGATCTACGTGACGGGGCTCAAGCCGGACGAGGTGATGGGGGGCTTTCCCATTTCGCTCTTCCTGACGCTGACCGGCGTGACGCTCCTCTTCGGCATCGCCGATACCAACGGGACGCTGACAGGACTTGCGCATCGGGCCGTTGGCCTGGCACGCGGCAACACGCGACTGCTCCCCTTGCTCTTCTTTGCGATCGCTTTCGCGGTGTCGACCGTCGGTCCAGGGGCGATCTCCAGTGTTGCGCTGGTGGTGCCGCTGGCAATGGCGATGGGAGCGCGCACCGGCGTCCCGCCCTTCCTCACCGCCCTGATGGTCGCCAACGGTGCGAATGCGGGGAACCTCTCGCCGATCGCGTCGGTTGGCGTGATCGCGAACTCGGCGATGGCCAAGGCGGGGCTCGGTGGACACGAGTGGCGCGTCTGGATGGCCAACCTCGTCGCGCACTCGGTGGTGGCGATCGCGGCGTATCTGCTGCTCGGTGGCGCGCGACTCGGCGGGCATGCGGAGCCGGCGCCCACGGACAGTACTGCGGCTGACGGGGACGGCCTCTTCAACAGGAGCCAGCGCCTGACCATCGCTGTGATCGTCGCCTGGATCGTGGGGGTGGTCGTCTTCAAGCTGAACCTGGGCTTCTCGGCATTCGGCGCGACGGCGCTCCTGCTGCTGGCGCGCGTGGCCGACGAGTCGACGGCGATCCGCAAGGTGCCGTGGTCGGTCATCCTGATGGTGAGCGGCGTGTCGCTGTTGGTGGCCCTCCTCGAGAAGACCGGTGGGATGGACCTGTTCACCACCTTGCTCGCGCGCCTTGCGACCCCGGCCACGCTCAACGGCGTTATCGCCTTCGTGACCGGTGCGATCTCGACCTACAGCAGCACCTCGGGCGTTGTCCTCCCCGCGTTCCTCCCGACCGCCGCCGCCCTCGTGGAGAAGGTCGGCGGTGGCGACCCGCTGGCGGTGGCGCTCTCGATCAACGTCGGCTCGGCGCTGGTCGACGTGTCACCGCTGTCGACGCTTGGAGCACTGTGCGTGGCCGCGGTCAGCGGGGTGACGGAGTCGAGACGCCTCTTCAACCAGTTGCTGGCCTGGGGACTGGCGATGACGGTGGTCGGCGCCGTGATCTGCCAGCTGCTGGCGGGAGTCCTGGCGCGCGCCTGAACACGAGGCTCCCGCCCGCCCTCACGGCGTGACCGGCCGCAGGTACTTGTCGTACCATCCGAGGTAGCGCTCGTAGCGATCGCGCACGAACGAGGGCCGCGTGATGCCGTGAAACTGCCCCGGATACACGATGAGCTGCGTGTCGACGCCTAACGACTTGAGCGCCTGGTACATCTGCTCACTGCCGGCGATCGGGACGTTGAAGTCCTTCTCGCCGCCGAGGAAGAGCGTTGGCGTCCGGATGCGATCCGCGTGCAGGAAAGCATACGACACCTTCTCCCACCCTTTCGGGTTCTTCCACGGCGGGCCCAGTTCATTGTCGTACTGGAAGCTGTACTGGTCCACGCCGTACATCGACGTCTGCAGTGCGCTCCCGGCGCCGCTGGTCGCGGCGCGGAAGCGGGAGGTGGTAGCGATCGTGTAGTCCGTCAGGATCCCCCCATAGCTCCATCCCCCGAGCCCCAGCCGGTCGGGGTCCGCAATCCCCATCGATACCACCTGATCGACGCCGGCGAGCAGGTCCTGCACTTCCTTGTTCCCCCAGTCGGCGAAGATCGCCTTCTTCCAGGCCTGCCCACGCCCCGAGCTGCCGCGATAGTTCACGGCGAGGACGAGGTAGCCGCGCGCGGCGAAGAGTTCGCGCTCGAAGGCGAAGGCGTGCTGGTCCTGCCCATTCGGTCCGCCGTGGATGCGCAACAGGAGCGGGTACTTCCGCCCTGCCTCGAAAGCGGCGGGTTTTACGAGCAGTGCCCCGACGGTGAGCCCGTCCTTGTCGCGGAACGAGAGGTCCTCAGTCGTCCCCAGGTGCAGCTCAGCGAGCACGGCGTCGTTCACGTGGGTAAGCGCGCGCACATTCCCGTCCTCCACTGCGACCGCTTCGTACGGTTTGGTCGCGGTCGCGACGCGCGCGACCATGCGTCCGTCGGCCGTGAGATCGAAGCCGCCGATGACACGCCGCCCGTCCACAACGCGCGTGACGGCGCCGTCGGCGAGCGCAACGCGCGCGAGATACTGCGCCCGATCGTCGGTGACGAGCACCCACAAGGAGTGCCCGTCGGGACTCCAGCGCGGACGCGAGACATCGCGGTCGAGAGCGGCGGCCAGCAGGCGCGGCGTCCCTCCGGCGCTCGGAATCACGGCAAGCGCGTCCTGCTGGTACGCCGAGAGAATCGCTTCGCTCCCCTGGAGATACGCGATCTGTGATCCGTCAGGGCTCCACTCCGGCGCGTCGTCGGGACCCGCCCAACTCGTCAGGCGCCTCGGCTCCGCGCCCACCCGCGCCTCCACGACGAACAGGTCGCTGTTGTTCTCGCGATCCGGATCCACGCCGCGCCGCGACACGAAGGCGAGGCGCGTCCCGTCGGGCGACCAACGTGGGGACGCGTCGTCAAAATCGCCCGTCGTGAGCTGCTGCACCGCGCGTGTGGCGACGTCGACGAGGTAGAGATGATTCCGACGGCGATCGAGGTACCCGTCGCGGTCGCGCTTGAACTGATAGCGATCGATCACGATCGGCTTGGGGACCTTGGCGGACGCACTATCCTTGGCATCCGCCCCCGGCTCCGGGTCCTGCGAGACGACGACGAGACGACGCCCATCCGGCGACCATTGGTAGTCATCAACGCCCGAACTGAAACTCGTCAGGCGAACCGCTTCACCTCCGCTCCGGTCGAGGAGCCACAGCTGACCGCCCTTACTCTCGTAGCGGCCGGACACGAAGGACAGGTACCGATTGTCCGGCGACCACTGCGGCGACCCTTCCCCCTCGGGAGAACTCGTCAGGCGGATCGTGCGCGCGCCGTCCCAGCTCACCATCCAGACGTCGCTGTCGCTCTTGTCCTTGACCGAGTCTGTCGTGGTCACGGTATAGGCGACCCACGCCCCATCGGGTGAGATCCGCGGCTCGCCTACATCGCGGAGCCGGTAGATGTCGCCCGGCTGCAACGCACGCCCGTTGGCGCCACCCGTCCCCTGTGCGACGCCGGACGCGGGGAACAGGGCAAGACAGAGGGCGGCGCACACCGCGAACGATCGATTTGGCATGGAAGGGCGGGAAGGTGGAGTGGCGAGCGCGTCGTGCCGCGCCACCCGACGATACCGGTTCACATGCCGTGGCGCAAAGCACCTGCTACCTCTCGCCCCCTCTCGTCCCCCTCTCGTCCCCCTCTCGCCCCCCCTTGCCCTGTCGAGTCGCCATCGCCAGGGGTGGATGGCGCAGTGTTCGCGAGAGCGCTCGACGCTACGCAGCGCCGGCCTGAGTCACCCGATTGCGACCGGCCTGCTTCGAGCGATAGAGGGCGCGGTCGGCTTGGTCCACGAGTGCGTCCGCGTCCATGAGGTGCGACGTCGCGGTCGCGACGCCGACGCTGATCGTGATGGCGCGCCCGGTCCAGGACGACGAGGAGATCGCGTCGCGGAGCCGCTCCCCCATCATCTCGGCCCCGGCGGCGTCCGTGTTGGGAAGGACGACGGCGAACTCCTCCCCCCCGTAGCGGGCGGCCATGTCGGTATCGCGGATGGACCGGGCGAGCAGGCGGGCGACGAAGCGGAGGACCTCGTCACCCCGTGGATGGCCGTAGGTGTCGTTGAACGCCTTGAAGTGATCGATGTCAACAAGGAGGAGCGAAACGGGCTGCTGCGTGCGATTGATGCGCGCCATCTCCTCGGGCAGGCGCTCTTCGAAGGACCGACGGTTCTTCAAGCCGGTGAGTCCGTCCTGCGACGCGAGCGCCGCGAGGCGTGTATTGGCCTCGAGCAGGCTCTCGTGGTTGCACTGGAGCTTATGCCGCGTCTCCTCGAGCTCGCGTTCGTAGTCCTTGCGCTCGGTGATGTCACGCGACGAGGCTGCAGCGACGCAATCCGGCCGTCGCCGTCGAGCACCGAGCGCCACAGCATCTCGAGCCAGAGATGCTTCCCGGTCTTGTTTAGCATTCGGCAGCAGAGCGTGGTAAGCGGTGCGCCGCGAATCAGGTCATCGAAATGGCCACGCAGCCGCTCGGCATCGTCAGGGTGGACCATGGCGAAGGGGCTCATCCGCATCACGTCCTCCGGCGTGAAGCCGAGCACGCGTTCGCACGATGGCGAGATGTACAGCACGCGTCCCGAAGCGTCGTGCTGCGAGAAGATGTCGCTCCCGTTCTCGGCCAGGAGGCGAAAACGGTGCTCGCTGTCGTGCAACGCGGCCTCGGCGCGGGAGCCCTCGAGGTGCGTCCGGTGGATCTGTGTGGCGTTCCAGGCGATCAGTCCCACGAAGACGATGATCATGGCGAGAACGAAGAGCATCACGATCAGCGCGGGATGGTCGTCAGCGGTGGAGGCGCGCAGCCCCCAGAGCGCGAGCCACCCGAGCACAGCGGGGGCAAGCAGCCCCGCGGGGATGAGGGTACGCGCCATCGTGCCACCGGGTCCCTCACTGAGGATGACCGACAGGACGCCCGATTCCGTGCGCAGCGCGAGCGTACCGACAGCGATAAGGGCGAAGGCGACGCTGGTGGAGACCGCCATGCGATTGAATTGCCCGACGGTGTCGAACCAACCGCTGTCATACACGTGCCCGAGGATCGCCATCGTGGCGAGGGTCAGCACGACTCCTGCCAGCAGCTGTGCCAGTGCGACGCGTCCGTGCACCCGACGGGAGAGGATGAGGAGTGCGGTCCCGGCGAGGATCAGGTTGACCGCGGTCCCCACTGCCATGCGGCTCGATCGTCCGTCACCAACACTTCACATCGCGCTGCGAAAGAGCACCTCGTCGATGCTGACCTCAAGGCCAAGGGCGACGCCGGCGATCCGCAGCACTCCCACGGCGATCACCGCACCGGCGAGAGCGCGGGCCAAGGGCCACCGCCGCTCCAACTCGACGCCGGCGAGGATCCAGATCGCCAACACTAAACACGCAATGCACAGTGCGGAGAGCGGGTTGGTCGCCGTCCAGGTGGTCGGACCGAGGATGCGAATCTGCGCCGTGTCGGTCCACCAGCCCGTGAGCACCAGCAGCCCGATCGCCGACACGAGGACGGCACTCCTACGCGCTCCGCGCGCGGTGTGGGGCGTGGGGCGTGGGCGTGGGCGAGCGGGTGGGCGAGCGCATGACTTGCTCCGGCGGTCGTCCGCGGGATTCGTGGTCGATGGCGTGTGCGGAAATGGGCACTTCAGGTGGGCTCGACTGCTGACGTTGGATTTCCAACGAGCGTCACACACCCGCGCTCCCGTGCGGCAATTCAAGGCGGCACTATCCGCCGCACGACGCGATACCCGTCGCGGATCGCGGCAACTAGTTCCGACCGTCCCGGCGCGCACCTCCAGCGTCGCTCGGTGCGTGTTTCGCCCACTCGCTGGCGTCGTACCGAGGTAAGCGCCAACCCGAGCTGCACTTAACGCGTGAATTGCGTAGGAGGACTCCTCGCTCGCCGACGCGCGGCGTGCTGGCCCTCGGCTTGCCCTTCTCCGTTACTCGTGCTCCCGCATGCGGCGGGTGACGACTAGACTTTCGATCGGTTCATCCTGGTGCGCGACGCTCCCATGCTTGACCGCTGCGGGGAACCATCCCTCGCCTCCCCGCGCGTCCGCTCCCCGATGCTCGACTGCGGCGGGCGAACGGAGCGTGAGAGGCTGTCGTCAGCGGCCGCGCAGGATGCGACGCGCCGCCGCGACAGATCCTCCCGGTCGTCTCCGGTCCGCGGCACGTGTCGGCCGTCCGTGTGGACCGCGGCGGTTGACGCCGGACACGGGAGGGGCGAGTGAGCGCGTGTGCCGTCGTCAGCGACTGTCGCGTGATCGGCCTGACGCATCACGATGACGCGCGCGGCAGCACGACCATCCTCGAACGACTCGGCGAGTTTCCGTTCGACGTCCGCCGGGCGCTGGTGATCACCAACGTACCGTCGGGCGCGGTGCGCGGCGAGCACGCCAACATGCGCACATCTGAGCTCATCATTTGTGCGGCGGGCGCGGTGACGCTACGGGTGGAGGACGGACGCTCCTCGCGCAGCATCCCACTCTCATCGCAGGCGGGCGCGATCCTCGTGCCTCCGACGCTATGGATGGAACTTCGGGACTTCGCACCGGGGACAGTCGTCCTCATCCTGGCGGACACCGACTATCGCGAGTCGATGCACGCGAGCATCCGCGAGCGCTCCCGCTGGCTGCGCACGCGCGAGTTGAGCCATGTCGCCTGACCGTCTCACCCGCCGGGCGTCGCCCGCGAGTCCGACCACGCGGGTGGTGAGGTGTGTCGAACATGCGTCCGTTCATGCTGTCCCCCTGGCCGCCGAATGGCTGCAGTCCACCGCTGGAGGATTTAGAGATGTTTGACCCCGAGACCATTACAACCACCGGCAGCCGGCGCCAGCTATCGCCCCACACCGAAGTCGACGTCGCGCTCCTGCGCGACCCGGGTGACCGGATGGCACCGGCGGCCGACCTGCTGCGGTCGCCGGCCTACTTCCGCGTGTGCGCAGGGGCCTTCTCGCGCGCCTGGTATGCCGTCGTGATGGACGGGTCGACCGGCGAGTCGTTGGCGGGCGGCTGGTTCGCCGAGGTTGCACCTGGCGAAGCGCGCTCCGGTGTGCGTGGCGTGTTCGGGGCGCTGCACTCGCCCTTCGCCCCGCTGCCGATCGCGCTCGCGGCCCGCGTGGTGCGGGCCACCGAAGAGGAACTGGTCGCCCGCCACGTGCACCGCGTCCACATCACGCTCCCGCCAGCTGCATTCGAACCAGGCGCCCACGCGGAATGGATGAACATCTTCCTCCGTCTCGACTACTCGGCGGCCCCGCCGGACCTCGCCTTCCATACGAGCGTAACGTCGTCGTCGCTCGCGGATCGCATGGACGCGATTCCCCGTGCCGCCGTCCGCAGCGCCGAGGGACGCGCCCTCTCGGTGCGAGAACTCGTCCCGACCGAACGGGCCGATGCGCATACCATCATGGTCGCCGGCCACGCGCGGAGCGGGCGCCAGGCGCCGCACGCTCTCGAGACGCTGCTCGCCCTGGAAACCGAAGCGCCAGGAGTGGTGCATTGGCACGGAGTCTTCCAACGGGAGCGCATGATCGCCGCGAGCGTCTCCCTCTCGCTCGCCTCGCGCTGGTGCCAGGTGCACGGATTCGGCGATATCGGTGGCGTCGATCGCGATCACACGGCCGCGCTGCTCGTGGCGCACCTGCACGCATGGTGCGCAACACGGGGAGTGCAAACGCTCGACCTCGGCCTGGCGCGCGAGGCCGGCATCCCCAATGAGCGCCTGACGGGACTGTCACGCAGTCTCGGTTTCGAGCCGTCGGCGCAGTACACGCTCGAGAAGTCGTTGGGAGGGTGAGCGGGCGCGCGCACCTGCGCGACACCTGACGCACCCGCCGCCTCGCTATCTCACCGGCACCACTACCGGACCTCGAACGCCCAGCATGACCGTCGCGCCCAGCTACCAGACCCCACCCAGCAACTCGCTCCCATCGGGTGATGCACTCGTGGAGCACGCGGAGAGTTTGCGCGCGTCCGGGCATCTCGCAGAGGCCGAAGCCGCGTTGCGGGATGCGATCACGATCTCGCCGGACAACGTTGCGGCCTATCGAGCGCTCTGGCTGCTGCTGGTGGACGCGAGTCGCGACAGCGAGGCGTTTGCCACCTGCGGAGCGATGCTCGCCCACGCCGGGCACGCCGATGGCGAAACGTTGCGCCTGGCGGCCGAGATCCTGCTCTTCCTC
>JBDTUA010000198.1:0-9516 GCA_040007995.1 Gemmatimonadota bacterium
ATGAAGCCCGGCTACGCCTGCGACAACGACGCCGGCATCTACTTCGAGGACAACGTGGTCAAGCGCGTCGTCTCATCGCGTCCGGCGGCCAAGGTCTATTACGTCAGCATGGTCGGGGGAAAGATCGTCGAGAAGGTCATGCAGCCTGAGCCCATCAGCTAGGCGCCGAGGATCTCCACCACGGGCTCCCGGCTGTCCTTCACCGCCTAACGCGGAGCGGCCGGGAGGGCCGGCATGCACAGCACCAGCAGCTGGTAGCGCGCTTCCCCCGCCCGCGCGGGGATCGAGTCGTTGACCGCGAACTCGGCATCCGTCCCCAGCCGGGCGTCGGCGTAGACGTTGAACACGCAGTCGGTGACCGCCCACCGGAACCGGAGCGATGCTTCGTTCGGCGCGTCGCGCGGATCGGGGGTGCGTCTCCATCCGGCGGCGCGCAGGCGCTCGTAGAACCGCACGGCCTCACCCGCGACGCCGAGCCGCGTAGACCCGGCGGCCGTGACTCGGCACCCTCGAAGCCGCCGTCCGGTGCGCCAGTCGTCGATCGTGTCCGGATCGACGCGGGCAGTCATGCCTTGCGTGACGCGCGCGAATCCGGCCGCCTCCGCGCATGACACCGAATCGGCGATGAGAGGGCGCGTGGAGGGGGACGACCGGCGCGCCTCCGGCACGATGACCAGGGAAGAGACGAGCGCCAATACCTGCCACATACCCGTCACGGGGCCGCCTCAGTGCCGGGAGCGTTCACGCCGCCCATACGAGCCACAGGCCCAGCGCGGCCGGCAGTGCCTGCACTAAGAGGATCTTGCGGCTGGCAGTCGCCGCGCCGTACACGCCGGCGACGAGGACGCAGGAGAGGAAGAACAGCTTGATGTCGCGTCCCTCAGCGCCGAGCATCAGTCCCCACGCCAGCCCGGCGGCGAGGAAGCCGTTGTACAATCCCTGGTTGGCGGCGAGCACCTTGCTCGCCGACGCGAAGTCGGGGGTGAGGCCGAAGGCACGACGCCCCGCGGGGCGCTCCCAGAGGAACATCTCCAGCACGAGGATCCAGGCGTGGATGAGCGCGACCAGCGCGACCATCCCGGTGGCGAGCGCGCCGAGCATCGCGCGCGCCTAACGCGTAACGAGGGCCAGCACCCGCAGCGGGCTCCCGCTCCCGTGTACCAGCTTGAGCGGCGCTGCGATCACCACGCTCCCCACGGCCGGGAGCCGGTCGAGGTTGCATAACGAGGCCAACCCGAACTTGCCGGCGCCGTGCATGATCGTGTGGTTGGGGAAGGGGAGTTCGAAGCCCCCCGCCTGGCCGGCATCGGTCCCGATCGTCTCCACTCCTACGCCCAGGATGTCGCGCTCGCGGGCGAGGAACTGAGAGGCGCGCTGGTGGAAGCCCGGCGTGTGCGGGCCGTTGGCGTCGGCGTTGATGAACGCCGCCCCCGATCGTTTGCTCCAATCTGTGCGCAGCAGGACCCACGCGCCCGCGGGAATGCGCCCGTGCTCTTTCTCCCACGCCTGGATGCGCTCTGGCGTGAGTAGGAAGTCGGGGTCGGCAGAACTATCGGTGGACACGTCGATGACGCACCCCGGCCCCACGAAGCGTCCCGCGGGAATCGAGTCGGTGGCGTTATGCGGGAGGTCCTTCCCCGTCACCCAGTGGATCGGCGCGTCGAAGTGTGTCCCCGTGTGCTCGCCCATCGTGATCGTGTTCCAGTACCACCCCGGACCCTTGTCGTTGTAGTGCGAGATCTCCTGCATCGTGACCCCGGGCGACGGCGCGAAGATCGGCGGCAGCGCGATGACCTGCGTCTCGCTGCCTAACGGGATGGAGAGGTCGACCACCTCGACCCGGCCGTCGGCAAGGTCGGTGATGAGCTGCGACAGGGCGTGCGTCATGGTGTCTCCTGGAGTCCCCGCAGGTGGCGGGCGAATTGAAAGCGGTTCTCGAGCAGCCCGAGGTCGGTCACGAAGCCCGCGGGCCCCACCGCCTCGACCTTGGCCACCAGCGTGGTGAGCGCATCGGCCGCTAGCGCGGCATCGAAGGCCGACACGAAGTCGTCGAGCGCGTGTACGGTCGACGTGCGCGGAATGCCGGCCCCCGCTGCCATGGCGGCGATGTCACTCCCCGTCGCGGTCGCCGTGGGAAAGCCGCCGACCGAGAGGAGCGACTCGTTGTCGAAGACGACCTGCGTGAGGTTGGGCGGGCGGTAGCGGGCCAGCGTGGTCAGCCCGCCGAGGTTCATCAGCACCGAGCCGTCCCCGTCCAGGACCACCACGCGCTGCGTCGGCATGCTCAGCGCGATTCCGAGCCCCACCGACGAGGCCAGCCCCATCGCATGCTGCAGGTAGAAGAAGTTGGGACGGTGGCCTAACGACTGCAGCTCGGCGGCCACCGCCCCCATGATGGTGACGACGATGCAGTCCTGCAGCCGGTCGTAGACGGCCGCCATCGCGTCGAGCCGCTTCATCCCTCCTCCCACATCAGGTCGCGCCCGAGCAGGAGCGCCACCGGCCGGTTGGTCGCATGCGCGAGCGTCATCGCCTTGGCCACCCGATGCGCCACGTGGTCAGGCGCATCGAGCGTGTCGTACGGAATGCGCAGCGCGTCGAGCACCGGAATCGTCACCAACCCCCCCTCGGTCTGCCACGGATCCTTCTCGCCGAACCACCCGCGGTGCGAGATGAGCATGACCAGCGGGATCCGGTAGAGCTGAGCGCACGACACGATCCCGTTCACCGACTGCAGGAAGCCGTGGTTCTGCATCAGCATCACCGACCGCTTCCCCGCGAGATGCGCCCCGGTCGAGATCCCGACCCCTTCTTCCTCCTTCGCCAGCCGCACAAGCGTCACCGCCGGATCGTCCTCCGCCATACGGATGAGATGCACGAGCCACGTTTCCGGGAGCGCCGAAACGAGCGTCACCCCGCACGCCCTGAGTGCGTCATAGATGGTGCGGGAGGCGGTGACGGAGACGGGCACGGGCGGGAGACGGGAGACGGGAGACGGGAGACGGGGCTATTCTATCGTGCGGTGATGGTGGGCGCATCCCGGCGGGGCGAGGCGAGGCCGCGCGAGAGGCGAGCCGCGCGAGAGTCGAAACCGCGCGAGGGACGTGGCGGCGCGAGACGCGTGGCGGCTCGGCGACGTTCACGTGCCGCGCGTACGCCGCGCCCGATCAATCCGCCCCCTGTGTCACGGCGTGCCGGACTGCATCTTCGGGTAGATCGAACCGCCGCCCTCCATCACGCTCCCCTCCGCACGCGCCCCTCTGCATGGTCGTTCCCGACTTCGATCTCTCCGCGTTTCGCGCCCGGATCCCGTTGCTCGAGCACGCGATCCCCATGAATAATTGCTCCCAGGCGCCGCTCACGACCGTCACGCGGGACGCCGCCGCGCGCTACATGGATTCGTGGAACACGCGCGGGATGGACTGGGAGGCGTGGATGGCCGAGGTCGACGCGGCGCGCCGCAGCTTCGCCGCACTGATCAACGCCGCCCCCGACGAGGTCGCCGTCGTCTCCTCTGTGTCCGCGGCGACCAGTGCGATCGCGACTGCGCTTCGCTTCGATGAAGGACGCGACATCGTGGTGGCAAGCGCGGCGGAATTTCCCACCGTGGGGCACGTCTGGCTGGCGCAGGCACGGCGTGGGGCGCGGGTACGGTGGGTCGCCGAGCGTGACGGCGTCGTGCCGCTCGACGGGTATCACGAGGCGATCGACGAGCGCACGGCGATTGTCTCGTCCGCCCACGCGTACTACCAGAACGGGGCGCTGCAGGACGTGGCGGCGATCGCCCGGCTCGCACACGCGCATGGGGCGCTGTCCTACGTCGATGCCTATCAATCGTTAGGTGTGGTCTCGGTCGACGTACAGGCCATGGGTGTGGACTTCCTCGCCTCGGGGACGCTCAAGTACCTCATGGGGACGCCCGGAATCGCCTTCCTGTACGTCCGGCGCGCCCTGATCGAGCGCCTCGAGCCGCTCACCACCGGCTGGTTCGGCCGAGTGAATCCCTTTGCCTTCGACGCCACCCGGCTGGACTGGGCGCCCACCGCCGCACGATTTGACGGCGGCACGCCGCCGCTCTTTCCGGCCTACGTGAGCCATGCCGCGATGCAGTGGCTGCTCGAGATCGGGAGCGCGGCCATCGAGCGGTGGACGCAACACCTCTCGCGGCGGTTGGCCGAGGGCGCAGCCGCACGCGGGTTGCAGCTGCATGGTCCGGGGCTCGCCGCGCCCAAGACGCCGAGCACCGCGATCTGCTGCGACGACTCCCATGCGGTCGAGTCGGCGCTGCTCGCGCGCGGGATCATCGCCTCGGCGCGCGGTCCGGCCATCCGGCTGGCGCCTCACTTCTACAACAACGAAGCCGACGTCGATCAGGCGCTGGACGCACTCGCCGGGGTTTTGCGCGCGTGACCGAACCCCGCGAGCACTTCGCCTCGCGCGTCGGCATGATCCTCACCATGGTGGGGGTCGCCGTCGGGCTGGGCAACATCTGGCGCTTTCCCTACCTCGTCGGGCGCTACGGGGGAGCGGCCTTCGTTGGCTTCTACATCCTGGTCGCCGTCGTCGTCGGTGTCCCGGCCCTCCTCGCCGAGTGGACGCTCGGTCGCAGCACCCGACGTGGCACACTCGGCGCGTTCCAGCGCGGCGGCCTCCCCGGCGGACGAGGAGTGGGAGCGCTCCTCTTCTGCGTCGTCGTCGCCGCCACCGCCTACTATACCAACGTCGTCGGCTGGGTCCTCTACTTCGCGCTCAGTGAGGTGCTGTCCAGCGTTGGAGTCTCGCTGAACGCCGCGGCGATAATCCCTCCCGAGAGTGGCGTGAACGCACACTCGATCCTGCTGCAGGTGCTGTGTACCGGCCTGGTGATCGCCTCGTGCGCCTTCGTGCTCGACCGCGGACTGCGCGCCGGCATCGAACGGGCGAGCACCGTCATCATGCCCACGCTCTTCGTCATCCTCGTCGTACTGATCGTGCGTTCGCTCACCCTCCCGGGCGCCGACGAGGGAGTGCGCTGGTTCATCGGCAAGTTCGCCTGGCACGATCTCTCGCCGACCGTAATGGTCGCGGCGATGGGGCAGGCGGTCTTCTCCCTCTCGTTAGGGGGCACCTTCATGGTGACCTACGGCTCGTACCTTCCCGAGCGGGCGCCGTTGCGTGCGAGCGCCGCATGGACCGTCTTCGGTGACACGACCGCCGGCCTCATGGCCGGATTCGTGATCTTTCCCGCTGTCTTCGCGTTCGGGCTCTCTCCGTCGAGCGGTCCGGGTCTCCTCTTCGATACCATCCCGCGCGTCTTCGCCCGGATGCCCGGCGGCGCGCTCTTCGGGACCCTCTTCTTCGTCGGCCTCTTCGGCGCCGCCTACCTGTCGGACGTTGCCGCCTTCGAGGTGCTCGTCACCAGCGTGGTCGACAACACCCGTCTCACGCGTCGGCGCGCGATTGTGCTACTCTCCGCCCTGGTCGGCGTCGTGGCCCTTGTCCCGATGATCAACCTCAAGATCTTTGTGGTCTGGGACCTGACGTTCGGTTCCGGCATGCAGGCGCTCGGTGCCCTCCTCTCGGTGTTGACCGTGGGATGGTTCCTGCAGCGCGCGACACTGCTCGAACAACTAGGGGAGGCCGGCGCCGGCCGAACCCTGCTCGTCGTTTGTATTCGCTACCTCATCCCGATCGCCATGCTGACCGTCGGCGCGTGGTGGCTGCTGACCGATGTCCTGCACGTCGTCAGCACCGTGTAGGCATCACTCCCGTCTCCCGTCTCCCGTCCCCCGTCCCCCGTCTCCCGTCCCCCGTCCGATGTTAGATCTGACCCAGTTCGTCGAGCATCACGCCGGCATTTCCGTCATCCGCGGCGGCGAAACCGTCCGCTCGTGGAACGGCATCCAGTACCAGGCCGGGATGTCGGCCAAGAACGTCAACGCCAGGCAGCTGTCGATGAACATCGCGACCGTCCCGCCAGGAGCGGTGGCCTTCGCGCACGTCCATGTCGGCTTCGAGGTCATGCTCTACATTCTCCAAGGGCGCGTGCGTCACGAGTACGGTGATCACCTCAAGCAGTCGATCGAGAATGGGGCGGGGGACTTCATCTACATCGAGCCGGGGATCCCGCACGAGGTCTTCAACCTGAGCGACACGGAACCGGTCGTCGCCGTCGTTTCGCGCTCCGACGCCGACGAGTGGGCGCACATTGTGAAGTACGACCGCGAGACGGGTACGATGGGGGAAGTGCTCAAGCCGGAGTAACAGGGCAGGGGCGGGCGTCGGGCCGCCGATCATCGCTGTGGGTCGCCCGCGATAGCGGTCCTCCTGCCTGCCGTGGCCAGTCGTTGGCGCGAAGGGCGAGCGACTCCGCGGGCGCAACGCGGTGCCTGGCCCGCGGGAGGGGAGCCTCCGCTGCCGCCCACTGCAGCGTCGCGCGCGATCGAGCACTCGGGCCTGCAGTTCGCTTCGCATCGCCTCCTGCGCACGTCCTCTCGCCCGCCTGACGTTTCGGTTCGCTCGGAACCGAGCCGAGTGCGCCCGC
Source organism: Gemmatimonadota bacterium (assembly GCA_040007995.1). Classification (GTDB taxonomy): domain Bacteria; phylum Gemmatimonadota; class Gemmatimonadetes; order Gemmatimonadales; family Gemmatimonadaceae; genus SCN-70-22. Next base: position 6,524 of record JBDTUA010000198.1, read on the forward strand.
CTCGCATCGTGGTTCGCCTGTCGGCGAGGTCCACCCGCCGCGCGACATGGACGGTTCGGCGCCGTCCGAGCAGGGTCGCCGAAAAACGTCGCCGCCTCGCCCCCAAGCGTAGAGACCCCGCCCTCTCGCCTCGTGCGTTCGCCTGCAGTGCTCCGCCGCCGGCCCGCCGCCCACGAGTCCTCGCCGTCGCGCGAACTCTTCCCGCCGCTCGCTCGAAGGTCTCGCCGTCGAGCGACACAACTTCGCCTCGCTCAGCCGGTGCTTCGCCGCCTCGGGACCACTAGCCGCCAGATTTTCCGCCGGAACGCCCCGCTGTCGCGCCCGTTCGCCGATGGTCGATCGAGGCACGCCTCACGCGCACATCGCCACGCCAGATCTCCAGGTTGCCTTGTCACGCGCCCACATCGCCCACATCGCCCACATCGCCCGATCGGCAATGATCGAGCGCCTCTGCGCCGTTCCCCGCCCGTATCCCGACGCATTGATCGGCGTACAAGTTCCGCCTTCAGCTGGAGCGGAAACACTGATCGCCCCCTCCCGTACGCTCTCTCGTACGCTTTCTCGTACGCTTGCTCGTAGGCCCATTCGACACGCCAGTCCAGCTCCGCGCGTTGCACCCCGGCCTCGCACGGATCCGGACGTTCTCCGTCGTCCCCCGACCCTCGGTCATGCAACAGCTCCTTCAGGACCTGCGCGTCGCGGTCCGTCGCCTGCTCAAGCGCCCGGGCTTTACCCTGATCGCCATCCTGTCGGTCGGGATCGGAATCGGCGCCAACACGGCGATCTTCTCTCTGATCAATGCGATCGCGTTCCGGAAGGCGCCGCTGGAGCGCCCGGGAGAACTCGTCGATATCTACAAGTCGCAGGACGACTTCGATTACGCGACGATGTCGTTTCCCGACCTGCGCGACCTCGAGCGTGAGAGCAGCGACGCCTTCGCCGGTGTCGCCGGCTTTCGGCTGGCGTTCGCGCAGGTCGACGCCGAGGGGAGCTTCGAGGCGATTCCCGGCGAGCTGGTCTCGGGGAACTACTTCCCGCTCCTCGGGCTCCGGGCGACCTACGGCCGCACCCTGCTCCCCTCGGACGACGTCGCGCCCGGGGCGCATCCGGTTGTCATGCTGTCGTACGACTATTGGCAACGACGCTATGCCGGTGACCCGGGGGCGGTCGGGACGACGATCCGCATCAATGCGCAGCCGTATACGATCGTCGGGGTCGCCCCGCAGGCCTATCGAGGCGCGCTGCGCGTCATTGCCCCCTCCTTCTACGCGTCGCGCATGATGGTGGCCCAGTTGCAGCCGTCGGGACCGGACGAGCTGGAGACGCGCAGTAACCAGAGCGTCTTCGCCATCGCCCGCCTCACGCCCGGCGTCACCACTGCCCAGGCGACGAGCGTCCTCGCGCGCGTGGCGGCGTCCCTGCGGACGCGCTATCCCGACCAATGGAAGAGCGACAACTCGTTCCCGATGGTCGCGACGAGCAAGGTGATCGTCAACCCGATGATCGACCGGGTGATCGTCCCGGCCGCCGCGCTGGTGATGGCCGTGGTCGGCCTGGTCCTTCTCATCTCGTGCGCCAACCTGGCGAGTTTCCTGCTCGCCCAGGCCGCCGATCGTCGACGGGAAGTGGCCGTGCGGCTCGCGCTCGGCGCGGGACGTGCGCGGCTCGTCCGGCAGTTCCTCACCGAGACGTTGTTGCTGGCGATCCTCGGTGGAGGGGCCGGACTCGCCCTCGCCGCCGTTCTGCTGTGGACACTGGTCAACGCGAACCTCCCGCTCCCGATCCCGATCGCCCTCGACCTCTCGTTCGATCCGATGGTGCTTGGCTTCAGCTTCGCCGTGACCGCTGTGGCAGGTTTGGCTTTCGGGCTTGCCCCAGCGCTCCAGGCGACACGGCCGGACATCGCCAGTACGATCAAGGACGAGAGCGTGGGGGGCTCGCGCAGTGGCAACATCTCGCTGCGCGGCTCGCTGGTGGTCGTGCAGGTGGCGGTCTCGCTCGTCCTGCTCGTGGGGTCGGCGCTCTTCCTCCGCAGCTTCAAGGCGCGGCTCGCGATTGATCCCGGCTTCGGTTCCGCGCCCGCGGCGGTGGTGCAGCTCCAAGAGCCCACGACCAACCGTCCGCCGGGGCAGGCGCGGAGCTTCTACACGCAGCTCCGCAACCAGATGCTCGTGGTGCCCGGCGTGACGGCAGTGGGGCTGATCGACGACTTGCAGCTGAACGCCCTTGACAACCAGTCGATCGGGGTCATGGTCCCGGGCGTCGACCCGCCCCCCGAGCGCGATGACTACTCCATCGACTGGGCCCGTATCTCCGAGGGGTACTTCGACGCCGCCGCGCTCCGCCTCGTCGACGGTCGCACCTTCACCTCGCAGGACACGCCGGACGGCGATCGGGTCGCGATCGTGAGCGAGGCCTTTGTACGGAAATTCTGGCCCGGTCGTAGCGCGCTGGGCAACATGATTCGGATCCGCGGTGAGGAAACCACGATCGTCGGCGTCGCCGCCGACGCCAAGATCCGCCTGCTCGGCGAGGACCCACTGCCGTACGTCTATCGCCCCTTTGCGCAGACGCCGGCGAGCGGGATGACGATTGTCGTGCGCACGCAGTCGAATCCCGAAGCGATGCTGCCAGTCGTGGTGGCCGCAGCGCGCGCCCTCGATCCCGATGTCGTGGTAATGTTCACGAAGACAATGGAGCGGCATCTCGCGGCGTCGCTGCTCCCGCACCGCCTGGGGGCGTGGGTGATCTCGGCGTTCGGAACGATCGCCCTCCTGCTTGCATCGATCGGGTTGTTCGGCGTCGTGAGCTACGCCGTGTCGACTCGCTCTCGCGAGGTAGGGATTCGCATGGCCATGGGCGCCGACGTCGACCAGGTGGTGCGCCTCATGATGGGGGGCGGACTCCGACTGGTGGGGATCGGTGTTGTGGTGGGGCTGGCCCTGTCGGCAGCGGCGGCGAAGGTGCTGAGCGGGTTGCTCTATGGCGTGAAT